>JAQGHY010000192.1 GCA_028291455.1 Rubritepida sp.
GGCAGCGTCGAGACGGTGACGCTGATGGAAGGCCGCCTGACCATCCGCCGCCGCGAGGGCCGCCGGCGGGAGGAGGCGAGCTACGATCCCTTCTGGGCCAAGGTCTATTGGGAGGGTCCGAAGCTGCTCATCGGCCACCGGCGAAGCTCCATCGAGATCGGCCGTTTCCTGGCCCCGGAGGAGCGCGAGGATCTGGCGCAATCGCTCGGCGCCGTGTTGCGCCGTTACCGCGAGCCGGTTTTCGACAATCCGCAACTGCGAGAGTAACAAAGACGTTCCAGCTTAGCAGACCGAAGGAACGCCATGCCCATCCCACGCCCGGCCATGCTCGTGATTCTCGATGGCTGGGGCTGGCGAGAGGAAGTGGCGGATAACGCCGTCCGCCAGGCGAAGACGCCCAATTTCGACCGGCTCTGGGCCAGTTGCCCGCGCGCCTTCCTGCACACCTCGGGCCTGGATGTCGGCCTGCCGGACGGGCAGATGGGCAATAGCGAGGTCGGGCACCTGAACATCGGCGCCGGGCGCGTCATGCTGCAGGACCTGCCGCGCATCGACATCGCGATCCAGGACCGCTCGCTTGCCGCGATGGCGCCGCTGCAGGATTTCATCGCCCGGCTGAAGGCGAGCGGCGGCACCGCGCATCTGATGGGTCTGGTTTCGCCGGGCGGCGTGCATAGCCACCTCCGGCACGCGGCCGCGTTGGCGCAGATCCTGGCCGAGGCCGGACTCCCGGTCGTGGTGCATGCGCTGACCGACGGCCGCGATACGCCGCCGCTCTCCTCGCCCCAGGCCGTCGCCGAGTTGGAGGCCGCGCTGCCGCCGGGCGTGCGGATCGGCACCGTCATCGGACGCTACTGGGCGATGGACCGCGACAATCGCTGGGAGCGCGTCTCCAAGGCTTGGGCCGCCATGGCGCTCGGCCGCGGCGAGGCCATCGCGCCCGACGCGCAGGCCGCCATCGCAGCCGCCCATGCCCATGACGTGACGGACGAGTTCGTCCCCGCCACCGTGATCGGCGACTACAAGGGAATGGCGGACGGTGACGGGCTGCTCTGCTTCAACTTCCGCGCCGACCGCGTGCGCGAAATCATCGCCTGCCTCGCCGATCCTGACTTCATCGGCTTCCCGCGCGTGCGCGTCCCGCATCTCGCCGCGGCGCTGGGCATGACGGAATATTCGAGCGACCTGAACGCCGTCATAGCCACGCTGTTTCCGCCGCAGCCCATGCACGACATCCTCGCCGCCGTGGTGAGTGCCGCCGGCAAGGCGCAGCTGCACATGGCCGAGACGGAGAAATACCCGCACGTCACCTACTTCCTGAACGGCGGCGAGGAGACGCCCTTTCAGGGCGAGACGCGCATCATGGTGCCTTCGCCCAAGGTCGCCACCTACGACCTCCAACCCGAGATGAGCGCGCCGGAACTGACGGCCAAGGCGGTGGAGGCGATCAGGTCCGGCAAGCAGGACCTCATCGTCCTGAACTTCGCCAATGCCGACATGGTGGGCCATTCCGGCATCCTGGCCGCCGCGATCAAGGCCTGTGAGGCGGTGGATCTCGGCCTCGGCGCCATCGCCGACGCGATCCAGGCGGCCGGCGGCGCGCTGCTCGTCACGGCCGACCACGGCAATGCCGAGTTGATGAAGGACCCGGTTACAGGCGGGCCGCACACCGCGCATACCACCAACCCGGTGCCGGTCTTCCTAATGGGCGGCCCAGCGGGCGTGCCGATCCATGACGGCCGGCTGGCCGACCTGGCGCCCACGCTGCTCCAGCTGATGGGCCTGCCGCAGCCCGCGGCCATGACCGGGCGCAGCCTGTTGGCCTGAGGCGCGGCCCATGCCACATCTGGCGTCCATATCCGGAGGTTGAGCATGTCGCTGCGCGTGGCGGTCCAGATGGACCCGATGGAAAGCATCGGCATCGATGGCGACAGCACCTTCGCCATGATGCTGGAAGCCCAGGCGCGCGGCCACGCGCTGTGGCACTATCACGTGAAGCACCTGTCGATGAATGCGGGCCGCGTCATCGCCCATGCCCATCCGGTGCAGGTGCGGCGGGAGCGCGGCAACCACTTCACCTTCGGCGAGACGGTCGAGCTCGACCTCGCCAAGGACGTGGACGTGGTGCTGATGCGCCAGGACCCGCCCTTCGACATGGCCTATATCACCGCCACTCATATCCTCGAGCACATCCACCCGAAGACGCTGGTGGTGAACGACCCCGCCAGCGTGCGCAACGCGCCGGAAAAGCTTTACGTGCTGCATTTCCCGGAGCTGATGCCGGAGACGCTGGTGACGGCGGATATCCGCGAGATCCTGAAGTTCCGCGCCAAGCACGGCGACATCATCGTGAAGCCGCTCTTCGGCAATGGCGGCGCCGGCGTGTTCCATCTGCGGCCGGAAGATTCCAACCTCAACTCGCTGATCGAGATGTTTACCGAACGCTCGCGCGAGCCGCTGATGGTGCAGAAGTACCTGCCTTCCGTGCGGCAGGGCGACAAGCGCATCATCCTGATCGACGGCGTGGCCATGGGCGGCATCAACCGCGTGCCGGCCGAGGGCGAGTCGCGCAGCAACATGCACGTCGGCGGGCGGCCCGAGGCGACGGTGCTGACCGACCGCGAGCGAGAGATCTGCGTACGCATCGGGCCGGAGCTGAAGAAGCGCGGGCTGATCTTCGTGGGAATCGACGTGATCGGTGGCTACCTGACCGAGATCAACGTGACCTCGCCGACGGGATTGCAGGAGCTGGCGCGGTTCGACGGCGTATACCTGGAGAAGGCGATCTGGGACGCGATCGAAGAGAAGCGGCGCTGATCAACCTTGCATATGAAGGTTCTTGTTGAAGATTGATACATTAACCTATAACAAGATCGCTTCATAGCAGATCGTATCATAGGTTATGGACCGCTCGGCACTCAGCGCGAAGGTCAGATCCCGGCTCGAACGGCTGCCCCCGCCCTATAGCCACGCCTATGGCGTGGTTCCGTTGCCGCCGCCCACGGGAGTCCTGAACCTGCTCCCAGTCCTGCCACAACTGCACGCGGCGGTCGCAGCGTTGGAGCGGGTACAGACCCTCGCGAAGGCGCTGCGCTCCAGCTACCTGGTCAACCGCGTGCTGCCGCGCCGCGAGGCCGTCAGCTCCAGTGCAATGGAGGGCACCTACAGCACGCTCGACGAGTTGTTGAACACCGAAGAAGCCAGCGAGACCGAGGAATCGGCCGGTGCCGACCTCCAGGTGCGGGAATATGCGCTGGCCCTGGAAGCGCTGCTCCCGCGGGCCGAGGCCGAGGGGTCGGGCATCTTCACGGAGCAGGAAATCCGCGACCTCCATCGCCGCGTCATGCGCCATGACGGCGATTACCAGGATATCCCGGGCGAGCTGCGCCAGCGGGTCGTCTGGATCGGCGGCAGCCCGGATATCAGCCGTTCCACCTTCAATCCCCCGCCGCCCGCCCGTATCGCCGAGTGCCTGGCCGACAGCCTGCGCTACCTGCGCCAGGAGGACGATCCAGACACGCGGCAGCAGTCGATCGTCACGCGAATGGCCGTGGCCCACGCGCATTTCGAGGCGGTTCATCCGTTCAGGGACGGGAACGGCCGCGTCGGGCGGCTGCTCCTGCCGCTGATGATGGCGGCCGAGGGCATGATCCCGATCTACCTCTCGCCCTATATCGAGGCCCACCGGAGCGCCTATATCGAAGCCCTGAAGGCCGCCCAGCAGCGGCTGGAATGGCATGTCATGGTCGGCTTCATGGCCGATGCCGTCTGCGGCACCGTGGACGATCTGCTGGTCATGCAGGCGGAACTGGAAGCGCTCAGGTCCGCTTGGGAGAGCCGCAGGCCGTTCCGCGGGATGTCGGCCGCGTCCCGGGCGCTGGACGTGCTGCCGAGCTATCCGGTGCTGACCATCCGGCGCCTGAGCGCACTGCTGAACGTCACCTTTCCCGCGGCTTCGACGGCCATCGCTCAATTGCGGGAAGCCGGCATCCTGCGCGAGCGCACGGGCTACGCGCGCAATCGGATCTATGTGGCGCCGGAGGTCCTGGCCATCATGGGCAGCCGGCAGGGGCGCTAGACGGCCACCCCTTGCGTGCCGGCACGAAACTTGCTCGCTTTGTCGGGTCGACCAGTCAAAGGGGATCGAGATGCGAGGCCTATTGAGGATCCTGACGGTGGCGGGCGCCGCCGTGCTGGCCGCCGCGACCGCCCAGTCCGCCACGCTCGACGTGGTGCGCCAGCGCGGCGAGCTGATCTGCGGCATCCACGGCTCGCGCGCCGGCTTCTCCATGCTCGACAGCCGCGGCGAGTGGACCGGCATGGACATCGACACCTGCCGCGCCGTCGCCGCCGCCGTGCTGGGCGATGCGAACAAGGTCCGCTACGTCCGCACCACCGCACAGACGCGCTTTCCCGTGCTGCAGACCGGCGAGGTGGACCTGCTGGCCAACGCCGTCACCGTCACGCTGACGCGCGACACCTCGATGGGCTTCAACTTCGCACCCGTCACCTTCTACGACGCGCAGGGCTTCATGGTGCCGCGCTCGCTCAACGCGACGTCGGTGCGCGACCTCGACGGCGCGACCGTCTGCGTGGCGCCCGGCACCACCTCCGAGCGCGTGGTGGCCGACGTCTTCGCCCGCTACAACATGCGCTACACGCCCGTCGTCATCGACAAGCAGCAGGAGCTGGCCCAGGCCTTCTTCTCCGGCCGCTGCGACGTGAATGTGCAGACGACCTCCGGCCTCGCCTCCCAGCGCGCCACCTTCGCGCAGAACCCGAACGACTTCGTGATCCTGCGCGAGGTCTTCGGGCGCGATCCCATGGCGCCGGTCGTGCGGCATGGCGACGAGCAATGGCGCGACATCGTCACCTGGGTGGTCAATGCCACCATCGAGGCCGAGGAATCCGGCCTGACCTCCACCAATCTGGAGCAGGCGCTGACCTCCGAGGATCCGGCCATGCGCCGCTTTCTGGGCGTGACGCCCGGCTTCGGCCGCGCGCTTGGCCTCGACGAGCGCTGGGCCTATCGCGTCATCGCTTCCGTCGGCAATTATGCCGAGATCTACGAACGCAATTTCGGCACGCGATCGGCACTGAACCTGCCGCGTGGCATCAACGAGCTCTGGTCCCGCGGTGGGCTGATCTACACGCCACCCTTCAACTGATGTCCGCTTCCGGCGCCAGAATGCCAAGGCGCCAGTGGCGCCCGCGGGACATCATGATCCAGGCACTGCTGCTGGCCGTCATCCTGGGGGTGGTGGCCTGGTGCCTCGGCAATGCCGCCGACGCGCTTTCGCGGCGCGGCATCGCCATGGGCTTCGGCTATCTCCGGGAGGAGGCGGGTTTCGGCATCGGCGATTCCGCGATCCGCTTCGTGCCGACCGATACCTATGCCCGCGCCTTTCTCGTGGGCCTGCTGAACACGCTGAAGGTCTCCGCCGTCGCCATCGTCGCGGCGACGGTGCTGGGCTTCACCCTCGGGCTGATGCGGCTTTCGCCGAACCTCGGCGCGCGCGCGGTCTCGACCGCCTATGTCGAGCTGTTCCGGAATACGCCGCAGCTGCTGCAGATCATCTTCTGGTACTGGATGCTCACGCGACTGCCGGGTCCGCGCCAGGCGCTGCGCCCGATGGAGGGCCTGCTGCTGAGCAATCGCGGCGTGGTGCTTGCCTGGCCGCAGGC
>JAQGHY010000196.1 GCA_028291455.1 Rubritepida sp.
GCGCCGAGCTCGATCCGAGGTTCAGGTTGATCACGCCGTCGGTATAGACGCGGTAGATCAGCGTCTCGGTGGACTTGCCCGGGCCGCCATGGGTGAGGCTGTGGATCACCCCGAAGGTGTCGAAGAAGGCGTAGACCAGGTTCACCACCAGCAGGAAGAAGGCCGTTGGCGAGAGCAGCGGGAAGACGATCGTCCAGAAGCGGCGCGTGGGCTTCGCGCCATCGATGGCTGCGGCTTCCAGCACGGCCCTGGGGATGCTCTGCAGCCCCGCCAGGAAGAAGATGAAGTTGTAGCTGACCTGCTTCCAGGCGCTGGCGAAGATGACGAGTAGCATCGCCTGGTTGCCGTTGAGCCGGTAATCCCAGGGAATCCCGAGCCCGTTCAGCATGCGGCCGAACAGCCCGATATTCGGATGGAACATGAAGAGCCACAGCACGGCCGCGACCGCGGGCGCCACGGCATAGGGCCAGATCAGCAGCGTCTTGTAGGTGTTGGCGCCGCGGATGTGCTTGTCGGCCTGGACGGCGAAGAACAGCGCCGAGCCGAGTGCGAGCACCGCGACTGACGTGGAGAAGACCAGCGTGCGCCCGGCGGAATCGAGCCAGGTGGAATCGCTGAGAACGTCGGTGAAGTTCTCGAAGCCGACGAATTCCGTTGAGAGGCCGAAGGCGTCCTCGCGCAGGAAGGACTGGTAGATGGCCTGGCCTGCGGGCCAGAAGAAAAACACGGCCGTGATGGCGAGCTGCGGCAGCAGCAGGAGGTAGGGCAGAGCCCAGCCCTTGAACGTCACCTTCTTCTGCATCGCATCCTCAAAGCGCCCGATTCGGCAGCGCAGACCCAAGACTTAACACATCGCGAGACCAGGAAGGTCTCGCCGGACCCCGTTAGTCGCGGCCCCCGGATGGTCCTGGCGTGGCTTTGCCACGCCAGGATGAGCTACCCCACAACAGGAGCGCCGATCACGGGCCCCTATTCAGCCGCCCAGCGGTTGAACGGGCCGCGGACCGGGGCCCCCACAAAAACACAACTCGTGTTTTTATGGGGATCAACGATTGGTACGCTCGAAGTTGCGGAGCACGACATTGCCGCGGGTGGTGCCCGCCGCCATGGCCTGCTCGGGCGTCTGCTGGTTCTGCAGCATCTTCTCCATTTCTTCCTGGATGATGTTGCGGATTTCGATCAGCCCGCCGAGGCGCAGGCCGCGCGTGTTGTCGGTCGTGGCGCCGCGCAGCATCTGCTCGATCGGCACGTCAGCACCAGGGTTGCGCGTGTAGTAGTCGGTCGCCTTCACTGCGTTGAACGAGGCGCGCGTCAGCGGCAGATAGCCGGTGTCGGTGTGCCACTTGGCGCCGACATCCGTGCCGCTGATGTACTTGTAGAACTCGGCGACGCCGCGGTACTCGGCGGCCGAGCGCGTGTCGCGCGGGCCCTTGTTCATCGTCCAGAAGCTGGCGCCGCCGATGATGCTGTTGGCCGGGGCGTTGGGCGAGCCCTGGTAATAGGGCAGCATCGCGACGCCCCATTGGAACTGCGCCTCGCTCCCGATGCGCGCCCGCAAGCCCGAGGAAGCCATGGTGATGGCGACCTGACCCGAGGGGAACAGCGCGTCGGCGGCGTTGTCGCGGCCGCCGTAGCGGTAGAGCCCGTCCCGGTTCCAGGCCTGCAGGTTGGTCATGTGCTTCACGACCAGCGGGTTGTTGATGCGCAACTCGGTGCCCAGGCCGCCGAAGCCGTTGGCGAGCGTCGAGTAGGGGATGTCATGGATGGCGCTGAACTGCTCCAGCATCAGCCAGGTCGGCCAGGAATTCGTCAGCGGCGAGGCGATGCCCGCGCCCTTGAGCGCACGTGCGGCTTGCTCGACGCCTTCCCAGGTGGTGGGGAAGTTGTCGGGGTCGAGGTTGGCGCGCTTGAACATGTCCTTGTTGTAGAAGACCACGGAGGTGCTGCTGTTGAAGGGCATCGACATCTGCTTGCCGTCGGCGGCGGCGTAGTAGCCGCGCACGCCCGGCAGGAAGTCGGCGAAGTCGATCTGCACCCCGGTCTCGGCCAGCAGCTCATGGACCGGCTTCACGGCACGCCCGGCGCTCATCATCGTGCCGGTTCCGACCTCGAACATCTGCACGATGTGCGGCGCCTGATTGGCGCGGAAGGCGGCGATCGCTGCGACCATGGTCTCCGGATAGGAGCCGCGGAAGGACGGGATGATCTTGTAGCTCGTCTGGGTGCCGTTGAAATCCGAGACGATCTTCTCGAGCAGGCCGCCGAGGGGCTGGGGCAGCCCGTGCCAGAACTGGATCTCGACGGGGCCGCCCTGGGCGAGGGCCGGCGTTGCAAGCGAGGCGGTGGCGACCGCGAGGGCCGCCTTTCCAATGGAACGACGCAGCATGAAGGGCACTCCCGAATTATTTGGATGGGCGGGCTGCTACGCCCCCATCATTGCGTCCATGTGACACAAAAATGTCAGGTCCGTGAAGGGGATTAAGTGCCGATGAGCCGGCGATACAGCTCCGGATCGGTGGCACCCTCGGTTCCGAAGATCAGCGCCCGGCTGTCCGGCCCGAGGCCGAGCGCATCCCGGGCGGAGGCATCGGCCAGGGCGCATTCCAGCGCGATCAGCCCAGCGACGGCGGATTCCCCTGCTTCGATTCCCTGGGCGGCCAGGTACCGCATGGCGGCAGGCACAGCCGCATCCGGCACGGCCATGCAGGCGAAGGCGCTGCGCTCCAGCTCCTGCCAGGCGAGCAGCGACGGCTCACCGCAGGCCAGGCCGGCCATGATGGTGTCCAGCGCGCCGGTGACTGTGGTGAGCCGCCCGGCCGCGAAGCTCTCGGTCAAGCAGGGAGCTTGGTCGGGCTCAGCGATGATCAGACGGGGGCCGGTGCCGCACATGGATCGCAGTTGCACCGCGACGGCCGCCGCCACCCCGCCCACGCCGCCGGGAACGAAGACATGCGTCGGCGGCAGGGGCAGGGCGGCCAACGCTTCCGCGGCCATCAGGCGATAGCCCTGCATGACGTCGCGCGGCGGCTCGGTATAGCCGGGGTAGGAGGTGTCGCTGATGACGAACCAGCCCTGGGCCTCGGCCGTTTCCTGGGCGGCGCGAACGCTGTCGTCGTAGTTGCCGGCAACCTCGCGGATCTCGGCGCCATAGCGGGCGATGGCGTCGCGCCGGTTCTGGCTGACATGCTCATGCACGAAGATGACGCAGCGCGCGCCAAAGCGCTCGGCGCCCCAGGCGACGGAGCGGCCGTGATTGCCGTCGGTCGCGCAGGTGACGGTGATCTCCCTCGTCGCCTCCGTGAACTGGCCGGATTCGAGCGCAGCGCCATCGGCATTGTTGGCCACGCCCCGCCGGGCGAGCTCCGCCGCCAGCACCCGCGCCACCGCATAGGCCCCGCCGAGGGCCTTGAAGCTGCCTAGCCCGAAGCGGCCGCCCTCATCCTTGTAATGGACCGAGGCCAGCCCCGGCATAGCCAAAGCCGGGAGCGGCGTCGGCGCATAGCCGGGCCAGGAGGTGATTTCGGCCCGCGCGCGGCGATACCCCCCCTCGGGCAGGGTGACGGTTCCGGGCGTGCCGTGGTTGCGGTTCAGGACGAGGCGAAAATCATGCATACCGCCGAGCTTGGCGGGCGGCGCGCCCGGGGGCAATCTGCCGCGATGCAGATCACCATCCTGGGCGGCGGCGGATTCCTCGGTCGCAAACTCGCACATCGTCTCTCGGCCGAGGGCAGCCTCGGCGGGCGTGCCATCACCGGCCTGACCCTCTTCGACCTCGCGGAACCGGGGACGCTGGACGCACCCTTCCCGGTGCGCTGCCTAGCCGGCGACGTAGCGAGCGCGGCCGATGCCGCCCGCGCCATCGCCGAGGGCACCGGCGTGGTCTTCCACCTCGCCGCCGTGGTGAGTGCTGCGGCCGAGGCGGATTTCGATCTAGGCATGCGGGTGAACCTGCATGGCTCGCTGGCCGTCATCGAGGCCTGCCGGAAGCTCTCCGCACCGCCGCGCGTCATCTTCACCTCCAGCGTGGCGAGCTTCGGCGGCGGCCAGTCGGCGCTGCTGCCCGACGATGCGCGCCAGCTTCCCGGCAATTCCTACGGCGCGCAGAAGGCGGCGGCCGAGCTGTTGCTCTCCGACGCCTCGCGGCGCGGCATGCTGGACGCCGTCTCGCTCCGCCTGCCCACGGTGATCGTGCGTCCTGGACGGCCGAATAAGGCGGCCTCCTCCTTCTTCTCCTCGATCCTGCGCGAGCCGCTACTCGGCCTGGAAACACCGCTTCCCGTGGGCGAGGCCTTCCGGGTCTGGGTCTGCTCGCCCCGCCGCGCGGTGGACTGGCTCCTGCACGCGGCGTCCATGGACACGGGCCCACTCGGCATCGACCGTGGCGTGAACCCGCCCGGCCTCGCCGTCAGCGTCGGCGAGATGCTGGCCGCGCTCACCCCGGCCGAACGGGCGCTGGTGAAGCCGGTGCCGGATGCCACGGTGGAGGCCATCGTCGGCGGCTGGCCCGCCGAATTCGCCGCCACCCGCGCGAAGAAGCTGGGCTTCGCGCCGCAGGAGGGCGTGCCCGCCATCCTCGCCGCCTTCCGCGAGGATGACCTGGCGGCGACCCGCGCCGAACGAGGCATGTGATGGAGGTCGAACGCTTCCTGCTGGCTTCCGGCCCGAAGCGCGTCGCGCCCTTCAGCCATGCCGTGCGTGCCGGCGACCTGCTCTTCGTCACCGGGCAGATGCCCACCGATCCCACCGACAATAGGCGCTGCGTGCCCGGCGGCATCGAGGCGCAGACGCGCCAGGTGATCGAAAACCTCAGGGCCGTGCTGGTCGGGTGCAACGCGAATTGGGAGCGCACCGTGATGGCACGCATCTACCTCACCCATTTCGAACGTGACTATGCCGCGATGAACGCCATCTGGGAGGCGAGCTTCCCGGCGGCCGGGCTGCCCGCGCGCACCACAGTCGGCGTTACTGCCCTCGCCATCGGCGCCTTGGTCGAGGTGGATCTGATCGTCGCGCTTTAGGCGCTAAACTGGCCCGGCAGCGGCGGCTTCCGGCGGATAGACCGCCATCGGCCTCGCGGCCTGCCATTGCAGCAGCACCGGCCGGGCGCGCGTGTTCTGCCCGCGATCGTCCAACCGGAAGCCCCAGCCATTGGGCAGGCTGCCCTCCGGCTGATCCAGGGCGGCGAGCGAGGCCCGCAGCGGCGCCCGCTCCAGGTTCGGCTGGGCAAGCACTACCTGCGCGCCGGTATAGGTCGCCAGCGAGAGCCCGGAGCGCGGCGGCGTGCCCCAGCGGCGCTGATAGGCCTCGGCGAAGGGCCGCGCCCCCGTCGCCCAGCGATCCGCCGTTTCGATCGGCGGTACGTCCATGGCGAAGACTGAATCCAGCGCCGGCCCCACGGCGCGAGCCAGTTCGGCGAGGCCCCAGGCCAGCCCGGCGCCGATCACCACCGGTGGGCGCCAGGCTGCCTCGGCCAATGCGCGGAACAGCGAGATCGCGTCGCCCTCGGCCGCCGCATGGATCAGGACGTTCACGCCCGCCGCGCGCAGCCGCTGCACCATGGCCGGCATCTCGGCCGTGCGGGGTGCGTGGGACAGCCGCTCAGTGACCGACAGCCCGGCCTCTTTCAGCTGGGCCTCCAGGGCGATGGCGATGCTCTCCGAGGTCGCGCTCGCCTCGTGCAGCAGGGCCACGCGCATTGAATCGACGGGCTGGCCGAGATGCGCCGGCAGGAAGCGCGTCAACACCTCAACCCCCAGCGTGCCGAAATCCGCGGCGCGGGGTGCGGTGCGGATGAGGTAGCGGGCGCCGCGCTCGGTCAGGCTGTCGGCCGCGGCGGCGAGCTCGAAGAAGGGCGTTTCCAGGGACTCCGCGGCCTGGATGGCGGCCTGGCCGACCGGGGCGGAGACACTGCCGAAGAGCAGCACGGCGCGTTCCTGCTGGATCAGCCGGCGGGCTTCAGCCAGGGCCTGGGCGGGCTCGGTGACATCGGCGCGAAGCAGGCGGACCGGGCGCCCGCCGGCGGCATTGCGCTCGTCCACGGCGAGCTCCAACCCGCGAGCCGCCTCATCGCCGAGCAGCGCCGCCGAGCCCGAGAGGGGGAAAAGCGCGCCCACGCGCCACTCAGGCCCGCCCTGCGCGAGGGCGGGAAAGGGTGCGGCAGCCAGAAGGGCGAGGGCATTGCGGCGGTTCATCGGCGGGAGGCAGTCTCGGTTGCAACGCAGGTTTGTGCAATCACGCCGTGAGGGCGATCCGTGTCGCCATCAAGCTTCCCGCAGCGTACCTCCGGCCAGTTCCAGATGCCGCTGGTGATGCTCCGCCACGGCTGGGCGGTGCGCAATCGACAGGATCGCCGTCTCCGGCAGCCGCTCGGCCAGCAGCTCGTAGAAGTGCCGCTCGGCCGCGGGATCCAGGCTGGCGGTAGCCTCGTCCAGGAACAGCCATCGCGGCTTCAGCAACAGCGCGCGCGCCAGCGCCACGCGTTGCTGCTCGCCCCCGGAAAGCTGCTGCGACCACGCCTCCTCGTTGTCGAGCCGGGGTGCGAGATGCGCCAGCCCGGCATCGGCCAGCGCCGCAAGGACTTCCTCGTTGCTGAAACGCTCCACGGGCGCGGGATAGCTGAGCACGCGCCGCAGCGTGCCGAGCGGCAGATACGGCCGTTGCGGCAGGAAGAGCGGCGGATCGCCCTGGGGAAAGCTGACGCGCCCGGCGCCGAAGGGCCAGATCCCCGCCAGCGCGCGGAACAGCGTGGACTTGCCGCTACCGGAGGCGCCGGTCAGCACAGCCCTGTCACCGGCCTTGAGCTCGAGATTGCCGCCTTCCAGCAGCACGCGCCCGTCAGGCAGGGCCAGGCGCAGCCCCTCGACGCTTAGCTGGCCGGGCGAGCCGACCTCGCCGTGCACGCCCTCGCCGCTTGCCGAGGCCTCGTGCGCCGCATCCAATGCAGCACGGAATCCGGACAGCCGCGCCACGGTCGCGCGCCACTGCGTCAGCTCCACATAGTGGTCCACGATCCAGGAGAGGGCGGTCTGCACCTCAGTGAAGGCCTGCGCCGTCTGCGTCAGCCCGCCCAGTGGGATGCGCCCGGCGAAATAGGCCGGTGCCGCGACGACGAAGGGAAACACCGAAGCCACCTGGCCGTAGCCCGAGGTGAAGAAGGTGAGGCGCTTGGTCGCGCCCATCAGTGCCCACCAGTTTTCCGCCAGCGCCTGGAACCGGCGGAGCAGGATGCCGCGCTCCTCCGCCTCGCCACGATGCAGCGCGACACCCTCGGCATTGTCGCGGAAGCGCACCAGCGCGTAGCGGAAATCCGCCTCCGTCTTCTGCTGCCGGATGTTCAGCCCCGAAAGCGGCCGTCCGATGAGATGGGCGAGCCAGGTGCCGAGAACGGCATAGGCTAGCGCCACCCAGACCAGATAGCCGGGGATGGCGATGCCGAAGATCGTCGCTGGGCCTGACAGCGACCAGAGCACGAGCAGGAAGGAGAAGAGCGTCACCACGCTGCGCATCGCCCCGAGGCCGAGCATCAGCGAGTCATCCACGAAGAGCCTGGCATCCTCGGCGAGGCGCTGGTCGGGGTTGTCGGTGCCCTTGTCCGCGAGGGCAATGCGGTAATAGGCGCGGTCTGCCAGCCAGGAGGCCAGCATCGTCTCGGTGATCCAGCGCCGCCAGCGGATCTGCAGCGCCTTGCGGAGGTAGAGCGCATAGACGTCGATGACGATGTAGATGGCGGCGAGCCAGGCGAAGCCGGGCATCAGCCCGCTTTCCGTCCTCTGCCAAGTGAAGAGCAGCGAGAAGAAGGCGCCGGCGTCCCGCGCCTCCAGCGTGTTGAAGAATTCGCGGCTCCAGTAGGAAAGCAGCACGACCATCGCGACGAGCGAGAGGTTCAGCCCGACCACGACGGCGAGCAGTCCGCGCGCCCGCCAGCGCTCCTCGCTGCGCCAATAGGGAAGGGCGAGGGCGAGCGCTTCGCGCAGCAATTTCATGGCATGAGTTCCGAGGCTGCGAGCAGGATTTCCAGAGCTTCGGCGCGGGCCGTGTCGCCCGAGGCGCGCAGTCGCCGTACGGCGCGGCGGGCGGCCGGCAGTAGTGCCGCTTCGATGGTGCCGAGGGTGGCGGGATCACCTCCGCCGAGGCCGATGAGGTCGATCTGCAATTCGGGGTCCTGGGGTTGCAGGCGAAGCGCCTGGGTGAGGAGGTTGCGCGCCGTGCCGAACTCACCGCGCGCGAGCGCCTCGCCTGCGGCGCCGCGGAAAGCGTCGGCTCCGTTCATGGCTGGCCCGTCGGAGGGCGCCGGGTAGCGCGGGGCGATGCCCATGTCGAGCGCCATCGCCAGGGCCTCGCGCATCTCGGGCGGCGTGCTGTCGCCGGCCCAGGCGCGGGCCACGCGGCGATGCGCGCGATGGGCATCGGCGGGGGAAAGGCTGCGCAGCATGGCTTGGCGACCGACGCGGTAGCCGAACAGCGTTTCGGGCAGGCATTCGATGGTTTGGCCGGCGAGCGCGGCGCGCATCAGGAACTCCCAGTCCTCGAAGGCGGCGCGGTCGGGCGTGAAGCCGCCTAGTTGCTCGAAGGCCGCGCGGCGGATGAAGAAGTTCGCATCGCCGAAGGCGTTCTCGAAGAAGCCGAGCGCCACCGGCCCGCCGAGCGGGATCCAATGGTTCGGCATCTCAGGGATTGCAGCGGGCCCGAGGCTGCGGGCGGCGAAGAAATGCAGCTGGCAGGTGAGGATGTCGGCGCCCGATGCCAGTGCTGCGCGAACGAAGACTTCGACCTCGCCGGGCCGGGCGAGGTTGTCGTCATCCATGAACAGCAGGAATTCGCCGTGGGCTGCAGCCACGGCGGTGTTGCGCGCGGCGCCGAGATAGCGATTGTCGCTGTGGCGGAGGAGCTGCCATCCGCGCGCGGCGAAGCGGGGCTCAAGGCTGTCGAGATAGGCGCGCGCGGCGGGCTCGGTGCTGGCATCGTCCACGAGCACGAGCTCGATGTTGGGGTAGCTCTGCGCCTCGATGCTCGCGATGGCCTCGGCCAGCAGCAGAGGGCGGTTGAAACTCGCCATGCAGATGGAGACGAGGGGCGTCTGCGTTGAAGCGGGGCCGCGCGGCTCGGCCATCGGCATCCGATGCAGCGCCAACCATGCCGCGTTATTCTCCACAAGGCCAAAGGCGAGGCGCGCGCGGGGTGCATCCGTGCGGAGCGCCTGCGCCATGCGTTCGGCCAGTACCGACGCCTCGCGCGGATAGAGCACGCCGGCGCGGTCCTCCGGCGCGACCAGTTCGGCCACACCGCCGCAGTCGGGTGCCAGGAAGGGAATGCCCGCTACCAGGCATTCCAGCACGGTGTAGGGCGAGTTCTCCATGACCGAGGCGATGACCGCGATCCGGCCCGGCCCTGCCAGAAAATCGCGCGCGCCGAGCACGTCGAGGTCGTTTCGGATGTCCCAGTCGAGCCCCCAGCCCTGAGCGGCACGGGCAATGAAGGCGAGGGCGGCTTCGCCGGCCACATCGCCCAGCTTGCCGAGGAAGGTGATGCGCGCGGGCGAGGTGCCGGCGGCGATCATCGCGCTCACGGCCTGGCAGAACAGCGCGACGCCCTTGCGCTCCTCCAGCCGCCCGAAGAAGACCAGCTCCTCCACCGCGCGTGGGGCCGTCGGAAGCGAGGTGAAGCCCCGTGGCAGCAGGTTCGGCTGCACCTGCTGGCGGCCGCGCAAAACCCAGCCCT
This sequence comes from Rubritepida sp., assembly GCA_028291455.1. Classification (GTDB taxonomy): domain Bacteria; phylum Pseudomonadota; class Alphaproteobacteria; order Acetobacterales; family Acetobacteraceae; genus Roseococcus. The sequence continues at coordinate 9,718 of JAQGHY010000196.1, forward strand.
GTGCCCGCACCCAGTCCAGCATGTAGCGGCTTGGCGAGATCACGAGATCGGCCCCCTCGGCCGAGCAGCGCTCCATATGCGCTACTTCAAGCTCAGCGAGGCTGGCCGTGAAGCGGTTGGAATATTCGCGATGCCAGGCGCTCGGTGAATGCAGCTGACAGACCAGCGCCGTCTGCCGGAAGGCCAGCCCGCAGCGCCGCGCCACCACCAGGAAATGGCCGATGCCGCGCCATTCATGGAAGTGGATCGCGTCGAAGTCCCGGCGCTTCAGCCAATGATAGGCGGCCAGCGCCAACCGCTTCTCATCACCCGTCGTGTAGAGGCATTCGAGCCGGATGCCCCGCGCCGCATAATGCTCAACCCAATGCGAGAGCGGGGTTGTCTCCGTGTGGTTCGCCGGGTAGAGCAGCGTGACCTCATGCCCAGCCTCGGCCAGCGTTTCGGCGAGGGATGTGAAGGCGGTGCCGATGCCGCCATTGCGGATCGGCCCCAGGATATCGAGCGAGAGGAGGCAGACCCTCAAGCCCGCCGGCCCAGGATGAGCGGGCCCTTTTGCCGGTGCAGCCGGAAGCCGACCCGCGCCAGATGCGCCGCCACCTCGACGGTGCCGGCATCGAGCAGCAGGTCACGCGCGCGGGTCGCGGCGAGGGTGGTCAGGCGGGACAGCGGGTCGGCATTCTGCGCCAGCGGCCGCAGGTCGATCGCCAAATCCACCCGGCTGGCATGGTCATCCAAGGCGCCTTTTACCCACCAATCCGGCGGCAGGTCGCAGTTCTGAAAATACCCGCCACCCAGGCTGCGCTGGCCGCCGAGCGGGTGCTGCAGCATCGGCGCGGCGATCTCCACCAGCGCCCATCGGGCGGCCTCGTCGCGCAGGATGTCGTCGGCATCGGCAGGAGGGTCCGCGGTCACGACCAGCGCGAGTTCAGCACCCTCGCGGCGCAGCGCAAGCCAGAAGCGGGCCAGCCGCTGCGCATCGTCGCCCGTGAGGATGCAGCGTCGCCCGGGAGCCAGGGCGAGGGCGAAGGCGAGGAGCGGGTCTTCGGCGGCGGGGTCGGGCAGGGGTACGAAGGCCGGGATACCGATGGGCGGAACCGGCGGCGCTTCGGGAGCCTTGCGGCGCAGCCGGTCGAAGATCCGCATCAGCGCAGGGCGACGGCCAGCCCGTCCAGCCAGCGCTCCACCCGCTTCGCATTCACGCCGAGGTCCGAATAGCCGAAGAGGCTGCGCGAATAGAGGTAGAGGCTCGTGCCGGCCGGGGTCGGCACGATTTCCGCGTTGATGAGGTCCGGATAATTCATCCAGGCCGTACGCTCCACCCATTGCGCCTGCCGCCGCTCCGGCCAGGACGCCAGGCGCCAGGTGCGCGGATAAGTCTCGGCCAGGCTCAGCATCGCGGCGAATGCCGCATCCAGGCTGCCGGGAAGGATGGGCGAGGTGACGTGCTTCGGCCCCGGCTGCCCCTCGGGCGCGGCGAGGCAGGTGTTCGGTGAGCGCGGCAGCACCAGCGAGGCGAATTCCACCGGCTGCGGCGCCTCCAGTCCTCTGGGACCGCGGGCGAGCAGGGCGACGAAGGACGTCATTCGGCGCCTTCCGGTTCCGGCTCAGACGATTGGCGCAGGCGGATCACGCCATGGATCGCCTCGGGCGCGATGGTCTTGCCCTTGCGCAGGATGTCGATGCGCCCGGCCGTCGAAAGCCGCGCCGCGGCCTTGCGGATCGGGCCCATCAGCGGGCGCCAATTCTCCGGTTCCAGCCCGCGCGCCACATCGGTTGGGCTGATGGACTTCGCAGGGCCGGCCTCAGCCGTCAGGGCGAGGATGGCCGCTTCGATCGCTTCGGGATTCACGGCCATTGGATAGTCCTCATGTGGCGAGTATTCGCGCCGCCAGTGCTGCGCCGCGGGCCCGGGCGGATTCGGTCCAGGCAACCGTCCGAGGCATAGCCTAGTCCGAGTGCCGCATCCCAGAGGCAAGTCCGGCCGCGCGGGAGAGGCGAGCGGCGCATCAATGGCATCTCGGACGCCGGAAGCAAGTGGTGCCGGGTTAGCAGCCCAAATCTTGCCCTTTCCCGCCACCGGTCTTATCCGCGTAGCCGAACGCCCCGTTAAGGATCGCACCCATGCCAGCCATCGCCGATATCATCGCCCGTGAAGTCCTCGACAGCCGCGGCAACCCCACCGTCGAGGCCGAAGTGGTCCTGGACGACGGCTCGCGGGGCAGGGCGATCGTCCCCTCGGGTGCCTCGACCGGCGCGCATGAGGCCGTGGAGCTGCGCGACGGCGATAAATCCCGCTACGGCGGCAAGGGCGTCACCAAGGCCGTCGCCAATGTCGAGGGCGAGATCTTCGACGCCATCAGCGGCTTGGACGCGGCCGAGCAGGTGAAGATCGACAACATCATGATCGAGCTGGATGGCACGCCCAACAAGGCGCGGCTCGGCGCGAATGCCATCCTCGCGGTGAGCCTGGCCGTGGCCAAGGCCGCGGCCGAGGCGCATGGCCAGCCGCTCTATCGTTATGTCGGCGGTACTTCCGCACGGACCCTGCCGGTGCCGATGATGAACATCATCAACGGCGGCGCCCATGCCGACAATCCGATCGACATCCAGGAATTCATGATCCTGCCTGTCGCCGCCGGCACCATGGCCGATGCGGTTCGCGTGGGCTCCGAATGCTTCCACGCGCTGCGCAAGGCGCTGCACGATGCCGGGCACAACACCAATGTCGGCGACGAGGGCGGCTTCGCGCCCAATATCGGCAGCGCCGTCGAGGCGCTGGCCTTCATCGCCAAGGCTTGCGAGGCCGCCGGGCACCGCCCCGGGGAGGACGTGATGTTCGGCCTGGACTGCGCCGCCAGCGAGTTCTTCAAGGCCGGCAAGTACGAGATGACGGGCGAGGGCAAGTCGCTGGATTCCGCGGGCATGGTCGAATACCTCGCCGGGCTTTGCGACAAGTTCCCCATCATCTCCATCGAGGATGGCTGCGCCGAGGACGACTGGGACGGCTGGAAGCTGCTGACCGACAAGCTCGGCGGCAAGGTCCAGCTGGTCGGCGACGACCTGTTCTGCACCAACCCCGAACTGCTGACGCGCGGCATCGCGGCAGGCACGGCAAACTCAATCCTCGTGAAGGTGAACCAGATCGGCACCCTGACCGAGGCGATGGAGGCGGTCGAGATCGCGCATCGCGCCGGCTATACGACGGTGATGAGCCACCGCTCGGGCGAGACGGAGGACAACACCATCGCCGACCTCGCGGTCGCGGCCAATTGCGGGCAGATCAAGACGGGATCGCTCAGCCGCTCGGACCGGCTGGCGAAGTACAACCAGCTGATCCGCATCGAGCAGGATCTGGGCCCCTCCGGGCGCTATGCGGGGCGGACGATCATGAAGCGCCAGCGCGGCTGAGTACGAAGGCGCCTCATTTCGGTCAGCCGCATCGCTCCCCACCATCGGGCGGGGGAGACCGCTGCCCCCGTGCAGGCTTTGCCGGATGGGGAAAGCGGCATCGGCGGCGCTGACCAGGGGAGCCGGGCTGCAGCGGTTGATGCGCGCCTGAAAAAGTTCCTGCTCCGGAATGGGTGTTTCCCCTTGCCAGCGAGCGGCGATGATGATTCTTTGCCCCAAGCGCGCCTTTGGGGGGCCGCTACGGGGGGTCAGATGGGTATCGGGCGGGCACTCATTCGCGGCATGAAGTTCCTGGCGGCGCCGGTGATCTTGGCCAGTATCGCAGCCTTCTTCGTCTGGCATGCCTCGCATGGCGACCGCGGGCTGATCGCGCGCGAGCAGCGCGTGACCGAAATTGCCGCCGCTCGCATCGAGTTCGCCCATGCCAGCGCTGAGCGAGAGTCAGCCGAGCGACGGGTGAATGCCATGCGTGGCGATCGTTTGGACCGGGACCAACTCGAGGAGCGTGCCCGCGCCCTGCTCAACCTCACGATCCGCGACGAAATCGTAATTCCTTATCCGCCGGGCCAGCGCCTCTTCTGATTTGGAGCCATTGGCTTTCCAATCAGAATGATAGCGGCATTGCTGCGATGCAGCATTATAAAGTTGCGTGAACCACAATCCGGTTAAAGTGAATATTGCATTGCAATATCACGGTTTTTCAATAATGGCGGCTGCTTGCGAAGCCCGCGGGTCCAGCTTAACTACGCTGGACCACGCGAGGGAGACGCCCATGCCCGCCGATGCAACCCCGTTCAAACGCCGCCCCAAAATCACCACGTCGAAGGAAATGCAGATGGGGCACAACGCCCTGTTGCGCGCCTACCGCGACATGCTGCTGATCCGACGTTTCGAGGAAAAGGCGGGCCAGCTCTACGGGATGGGTCTGATCGGCGGCTTCTGCCACCTCTATATCGGCCAGGAGGCCGTGGTGGTCGGCATGCAGGCGGCGCTCAAGCCGGGCGACCAGGTCATCACCTCCTACCGCGACCACGGCCACATGCTGGCGACAGGCATGGAAGCGCGCGGCGTCATGGCCGAGCTGACCGGGCGCATCGGCGGCTATTCCAAGGGAAAGGGCGGGAGCATGCACATGTTCTCCCGCGAGAAGGGCTTCTTCGGCGGCCATGGCATCGTCGGCGCGCAGGTCAGCCTCGGCAACGGGCTGGCCTTCGCCAATATGTACCGCAACAACGGCCAGGTCGCGCTGGCCTATTTCGGCGAGGGTGCCTCCAACCAGGGCCAGGTTTTCGAGAGCATGAACCTGGCGGCGCTGTTCAAGCTGCCCTGCATCTTCATCATCGAGAACAACAAGTACGGCATGGGTACGAGCGTCGAGCGCGCCTCGGCCAGCCGGGATCTCTCCAAGAACGGCAGCCCCTGGGGCATCCCGGGCGAGCAGATCGACGGCATGAACGTGCAGAGCGTCTATGAGGCCGCCCAGCGCGCGGTGGCTCATTGCCGCGCCGGCAACGGCCCGTATTTGCTGGAGATGAAGACCTACCGTTACCGCGGCCACTCCATGTCCGACCCCGCGAAGTACCGCACGCGCGAGGAAGTGCAGAAGATGCGCGAGCAGCATGATTGCCTGGAGACGGCGCGCTCCGCGCTGATGGCGCAGGGCATCACCGAGCCCGACCTGAAGGCGCTGGACGACGAGGTGAAGGCCATCGTCACCGACGCCGCCGATTTCGCGCAGACCTCGCCGGAACCGGACGAGAGCGAGCTTTGGACCGACATCCTGCTGGAGACCAAGTAATATGGGCGTCGAGATCCTGATGCCGGCGCTGTCGCCCACCATGACCGAGGGCAAGCTGGCCAAGTGGCTGAAGAAAGAGGGCGACACGGTGAAGTCCGGCGACGTGATCGCCGAGATCGAGACCGACAAGGCCACCATGGAAGTCGAAGCCGTCGATGAGGGGGTGCTGACGCGCATCGTCGTGGCTGAGGGCACCGAGGGCGTGGCCGTGAATTCCCCGATCGCGGAGTTGGATGGCGGCAAGCCTGCTGCAGCGTCGGCGCCTGCTCCGGCGGCGCGCGAGGTGAGCGCGCCGTTGCCCGAGGCCGAGGATCATGCGGCCGTGGCCGAAAAGGGTGCGAAGGAGCGGCCGTCCGTGCCCGCCTCGCCCGCTTCCTCCGCCCCCGAGAAGGATTGGGGCCCGACCAAGTCCATTACCGTCCGCGAAGCGCTGCGCGATGCCATGGCTGCCGAGATGCGCGCCGATGCCGATGTCTTCCTGATCGGCGAGGAGGTCGCGCAGTACCAGGGCGCCTACAAGATCAGCCAGGGCCTGCTGGACGAGTTCGGTGCCAAGCGCGTGATCGACATGCCCATCACCGAGCACGGCTTCACCGGCATGGCGGTCGGCGCGGCCTTTACCGGCCTCAAGCCCATCGTCGAGTTCATGACCTTCAACTTCTCGATGCAGGCCATCGACCAGATCATCAACTCCGCCGCCAAGACGCTCTACATGTCGGGCGGGCAGCTGGGTTGCCCGATCACCTTCCGCGGCCCGAACGGCGCTGCCTCGCGCGTCGGGGCGCAGCACAGCCAGTGCTACGCCAGCTGGTACGCGCATTGCCCGGGCCTGAAGGTGCTGGCGCCGTGGTCGGCGGCCGATGCCAAGGGCCTGCTGCGCGCGGCCATCCGCGATCCGAACCCGGTTATCTTCCTTGAGAACGAGATCCTGTACGGGCAGAGCTTCGAATGCCCGACCGACGACGACTTCATCCTGCCGATCGGCAAGGCCAAGGTCGAGCGCGAGGGCACCGACGTCACCATCGTCGGCTTCTCGATCATGGTCGGCATGGCGATGCAGGCGGCCGAGAAGCTGGCCGAGCAGGGCATCAGCGCCGAGGTGATCAACCTCCGCAGCATCCGACCGCTGGATATCGAAACCATCGTCCGCAGCGTGAAGAAGACCAACCGCGTGGTGACGCTGGAGGAGGGCTGGCCCTTCGCCGGCATCGGCTCCGAGCTCGCGATGCAGATCGTCGAGAACTGCTTCGACGATCTCGATGCGCCGCCGGTTCGCGTGCATGGCCTGGACGTGCCGATGCCTTACGCGGCCAATCTCGAGAAGCTTGCATTGCCGCGGCTCGAGAATGTCATCGAGGCCGTCCGCTCCGTGACGTACCGGTAAAGGGAACGCGACCATGGCCACGAACATCCTGATGCCCGCGCTCTCGCCCACCATGACGGAGGGCAAGCTCTCCCGCTGGCTGAAGCAGGAAGGCGATGCGGTGAAGTCCGGCGACGT
>JAQGHY010000189.1 GCA_028291455.1 Rubritepida sp.
CACGTCGCCGGCCGCGACGCAGCAGAATTTCGGGAGCGGGACGAGTATGGAGTGCTTGAAACCCTAGCCGATCCAACCCGCGAGCACGCATTCTGCGTTGTGCAAGGCGAACCAGGCTCCGGGAAATCCCACCTGATCCGATGGATTGCGGTCAATTGGCCAGTCCCCACCGATATCAAGCTGCTTCTCCGTCGTGCAGATGGGAGTCTTGAAGGCGCGCTGAGTCAACTGCGCGACCGCCTTCCAAGCGAGTTTGCTCCTCTCTTCGACAACCTAGGGCAGCGCCAGAAGGCGTCGTCACGAGGCCGTGCGAACATCTTTTTGAGCACCCTCGCCAACACACTCGAGCCAGGGCACTTCGACAAGGAACAACCTGACGAGGACTGGTGCAAGCGCTTGGCGCCTGCCGAGTTGCTTGCTCACCTCAGCATCAAAGAGCGCTGGAAGGCGCCGTCCCGAATTCTCAACCTCCTCGAAGGTGCAGGGGGTGGGCGGAACTCAGCGACCGCCTCATTCGACTTATTCGATATCCAAGAACTCGCCGACCTGTGCCCAGCGTTGCGCGGTCAGGCATCGATAGTGAGTTGCCAAGAACTTGTACGAAGGCTCGAACGCGAGTCCAATTCGATCAGAAATTATCGAGATCAGGAGTGGCTCGCGGACGAATTGGCAAGTGAGCATGAAGACCAATTCCCGACCAGCATCGCTCTAATCAGAGCGCTCAACCTGCGCCGCAACGACGCCATTCAGAACGTGCTGGGTGTGTCGGCACAGGGCCTTAAGACTCTATTCCGCCAGGTGCGCGAAGCTCTCGCGGAGCGTGGGCAGCGACTGGTGCTACTGCTTGAGGACATCACCAGTTGGGAAGGGCTCGATGACAGTCTCATCGATGTGCTGGTGTTCAATGCAGCAGCACGCGGCGAAGATGATGAGAAGCCGATCTGTCCGCTGATCTCGGTCGTGGGTGTAACACCCGCCTATTACGACAAGCTGCAGAGCAATTACCGGCAGCGCATCACCCATGAAGTTCAACTGGGCCAAGCTATCGACGGTCTTCAGGACGTGGCCACACTGCGTGGCAGCGAGACGCGACGCCAGTTCGCTGTTCGGTATCTCTCGGCGGTCCGAGCTGGTCCTGCTTTGCTCAATGAGTGGTTCAAAAAAGTACGATCGGGTAGTGACGTATCGCCTCCCAATCTGTGCGAAGCCTGTCCGCGCCAGGATAAGTGCTTTGCGGTGTTCGGAGATGTATCAGGCATCGGACTCTTTCCGTTTACGGAGCATGCCTTCGATCGCTTCTTCGAAGCACTCAAGGAGAACGACAATGGCCAGACGTGGAAAACTCCACGAGGGATTTTACAAGCCATATTGAACCCTAATCTGGTGCAGCCCGAAAGCCTCGGCGCCGGAACCTATCCCACCAGTTTCATTGAACCGGACGCCTTTCGAGCCGACCGACGATCGGATTTGGCGCTCGTTCCCCGACTGGAGCAGATTGTCAACAACAGGATCGATGCCCCGGCCGAACGCTCACGGATGAGGCGGATGCTGGCTTATTGGGCCAATCCCAATCGAGCCGACACTGAAAATGTTGCTGGAGATCTTACATTCGCGGGCGCATCTCAATCAATCTTCGAAGCTTTCGGACTGCCATGGATCGGCGGAGATGCCACGAACACCCCGGCTGCGCCGTCCGGACCGGTCATTCTTCCGCAACCCATTATCACGCCTGCACCGACGGAGGAGGTTGAGGAGCCTGATCCGGTCGCGAAGCTGCAACTTGGTTCTTTTGCACGCCCCGCACGTCCGGCAGTTAGGGCGCCTAAACCCAAACGGCTGATGCCGAATAAAAATGAGCTTGAGCAGCTTAGAGAAGAAATTCGGACTTGGTCGACCAGCGGTAAGATCGAGAACAGCGCCAAATGGAACGAAATCCTCTACCTGATCGTGGAGCAGATTGATCTGCGAGCTATACACGTGACGCCGCCGCTCTTTAAGAAAGTCCTCACTAAAGAGATGGTAAAGTTAGAAGGTACAACCACTCGCCACCTTAACTATTTTGTGCTTCCGACCGAATTGTGGGTTCGGAACGGACTCGAGGCATTCGTTTCATTGCGTCAAGACACTGAAATGACACTTGCCGACGCCGAGTATAATCGCCGCAATCTTACGGCAATGATGCGCCGGTTGCAGCGCTCGGTCGCATCGTTCATCGATAGCAAAGTCCCGAAGCTTGCCGACGGCGGCCGCTGGGCACCGGTGAAGACTTTTGCTCAGATCCTCCTAGCGAGGGCCTATCTTCGTGGTGCGGCGCGAGCAGACGCACCGCTCGTCGATCAGATGAGGGCGGTATTGAGCGACGAAGGATTGTCGGAAACCGACTTCTCCGCACGCAGCATGCCGTGGCAAGAATGGTTGAACGCAACGAAGGGCTTTCACGAACGCCTCCGGCTGGAATTGCGAGCGATGGTCAGTCTTCGCCTTGGCGATGCTAAAGAAGGCATGGGTGGCGGCTCAGCGCTTGTAGATGCAAGTGATCTCGCCACCGCAATCGTACAATTCAACGAGAGCGGAAAGTTTGACCCGATCCCAGAAGAGAGTGCCGGACTGCCCGAACTCTATCGCAAGGCTCGCGAACTCGCGCAGCATTGGACCGAAAAGTGCTTCCAGATTGAGCGTGTTGAGCATGAACAAATTACGGGCAGAAGCCAAAGCGTGTCTTCCCTGCTACGTGGCAGAGATATCGTAACCCATGTCGCACGCTTGGATACTTGCATAAGCGGAATTGTGGGCCAACTTCCGAGCGTCGCCATCGCCAAAGTTCAAAACTGGAAACAAACATTTGTCCGTCTAAGTCCGAAGCTTGATGAAGGTGCCGGCGCCCGTATCGAGGAGTTGATCCTCGCGCTGGAGGACGAAGTGCTTCCCGTAAAGCTGTTGCCCCGCCTGACTTGGCTAGCGCATCAACCCGTTCGAGATCTCCAGGACGTGTTGACGACGCTGCAAGCAGGGGAGCGGGCCGTCGAAGAACTACGCGATCACGCGCGCGACTGCGTCTGGGAAGCAGGTACCGGATCGCTTGAGGATGTGCATGCCGTCGGACGGGCGATCCGTTTGGCAGTCATTGACTTTGAGTTGGAGGAGTAGTGGCGTGGGCGATGCACTCCTTGAAGCCGAAGAGCTCCTCGAACAACTTCCAGCGGCGGTTGTCAGGCGTGAACTCGGGGATCGACTTGGCAAGGCGCTCAACGATCTGAGCACGTCCGATCGCCAGGTCCGAAGGATAAAGGACGCCCTTAAGATCACCAAATTGATACAGTTTGGCAGCATCAATCATCAGCGCGAAGCCCTCACCACCATGGTCGATTGGGCGCTCACGGTAGGAGAGGATCTAGAGAAGGCCCAAGACGCGGAGGCGCTACGAAAGGCAGTTTACGACTATACGAAAGACCTCAACAAATCGATCGCCGACCTCGAACGTTTGATCCGACAGCATTGGCAATCCGTTGTTACGGAGCGTTTTCAGCCCCTCCGCGGCCTCGGTGAGCTTCTGGCACTGATGAACGTGTCAAATGATCTGGGCCAGAGGCTGAAGCGGTGCGGTGAAATGGGTCAGGCTTCGACCAGCGTAGTTTCAAATACAGAATTGCTGTCCACCATCGAGAATCTACTCGCTCAATATGAGGATTTGCAGGAGGAGCGCAGGCGAGAGATCAGCGAGGATGAAGTCGGGGACTTCATCAACGCTTTAGCCGAAAAGCGAGCGACACTAGTGATGGTTACGTTGAAAGTTCGCGAGTGGCTGGCTGACCACAATGCGCTGGATCGCTTAGGGCTCACTACCCGCCAGCTATAAAGCTCTGCAACAGCGAACGGCTGACGCTGGCTTCCACCAAACTGTCGCTCATAAGGTCGCTCTGCTGATGCACACAACTCCTGCAACCGTCGGCACAGAGGGGCGCTGCTAGCCGGAAAATCTGCTCCGCAACACGTGCTCCGGGCGTCAGCGACCCTTCGGCGTTTGGATCATGCTCCGCATAAGCGGTGTAGAGCCTATGCAATACCCCTGCTTCACCAGTTGTCGCCGCTGCGACGCCCGCCGAGGCAAGTTCCCACCCCGCAACTGGCCGATCCAATCCATCGAGCAAACGCCCCCGAACCGCCTCGATATCCGAGGCAAGATCGTAAAGCGCGAAGGTTTCCGCCTCGACCGCCTCCTGCGCGAAAAGGATACGAGCGAGCACGGGCGGCACCTTCTCAGCGCCTGGCTCTAAATCCGACGCGATCATGGCAAACGTGATGGCGTCGCGCGGGTCCATTTGTCGCCAGGCCGCGTGACGATCGGTCATTTCCCAGAACCGCCTCACCATCGCGTCTTCGTCGGCATTCGGGCAAGCGCCGAGGAAACCGGAACCGACCAACGTGGCAACGGCCTCCCAGTTGTCGATCACTCCGCGCAGGGTCCCGTCGCCATGCGCGCCGGCCTCGCAGACGGTGACGATCGTGTCGCTGTTCTCGCCAAATTGGAGAGGCAGCAGCACATGGGCGAGCAATTGCCGCTCGGCGCCCTGGCCAACCTGCGCGACGAGGAGTTTCAGGCGCAAGGCTAGGCCGTGAAGGATGGCCGAGCGGAGATATGCTCGAAAAGCCTCATCGTCGCGCGCCTCCCTTAGCGCCTCCGTCAGAATTGGATGAAACCCATCGATTCCGAGCGCAATCGCAGCGCGCTCAACGCGCGCCGCGGTCATCATTGGATGCTGTCCAAGAAGCTGGTCACGGACCCCGACAAACAGCGTTTTCAGAGCGTCCGGAGACCAAAAGCGCCCAAGACGGCGAAGCTGTGAACTGAAAGAAGGGTGTACCGCGGCTGCGATGATAACGGCACCGAGCCGTGCATCGTAGCCGGCTATGCCTATCGCCCGACCACGACTCTCGACGAGATAGCGAAGGAACTGGGCCTCATGCCAACGACGCCGGCCAGGAGCCTTGGAAAGTTCCTCGACGACGGTGTCGATAAAACCGTCAAGCCGTTCGCGATCAATCGTGAATTGCAATCCTTCAGTGGCGACCTGATAGCCGTGCAGTAGCGGACGTCCGCTGTCGGGGTCGGTGAATATCTGCGAGATGCTCAGTGGGACCATACCCGGCTGTTTGAAGCGGACCTCTGCGTCAGCGCCCCAAAACACGCGCGCAACGTCCAGTCCCGACGGCTTGCCTGCGGTCTGATCGCCGACGTAGGCGACAACCTCGGCGATTTGAGGTAACGCTTTGGCAACAACCCTAATCGCGCGGGAATGATCTGTTGCCACTAGCAGGAATCCCCGCAATCCGGCGTGAGAATCATGCCGCAACGGAATCGGCCCAGGGTCATTGACGTCCAAATGCACAAACGTTGGGTCGCGGTCGGGCGCGAAGCCGATTTCGGGCGTCCAGTCCGCGCCTGCCATCCATCCCATAGGCTCGAGTGTTGCAATGACCGGACGACATAGGTCGCTATGAATGCCTGCCAGTGACGCGCGTACGTCGACGGGCAATTCGGCAAGCAGTGCTGCGCTGTCGGACCGCAACGGCTGGCGCTCTGCGGAAGTATAGTCGGTGCTCGCGAGCCAGGGCGCACGACCATGGACTGGCGGACGCCAGTGTACAACGGAACTGCTGTATCGACGAGTGGCGTTGCCGGGCGCGATGGCCGTTAGGGCCAGCCCGATATCCTCAGCTCCGCCCCCACCGACGTGGCGGCCGGCGACCGTGAGCGCCGGCAGATTGATTGTATCGAAGAGGAGATTAGGGGCCCACCGGAGCCCGCGGCGAAGCTCGCTGAGAAAGCGAGGCGAAAGGGCAGGTTGAGCGGCGATCGCGGCAGCCCAGAACTCCTCTACGCCGGCGACCCTTAATTCTGCCCAAATGTCTGAGCCTAACACCCGCTCCGCAAGCTCGCCGGCCTTGACAAGCATCGCGCGTTTGGGCACGAGGCCGGGTCTCAATTCCTCGCCGCGCGCAACGCACCGCGCCAGGCCGTCGAGGATTGCTGTTAGCGCCTGACCGCGCCGGACGAAGAAATTGTCGGGATTGATCGGAATGCGGAACCCTGATGGCGAGATCATCTCGGCCGGGCGTCGAAAAAACCAACCGTCTCGCGGCGAGTAGATCGAGAGCGTCACTGCCGTCGTTGGGCGATCGTCGGCATTGCGCCCGCCCCGCCCCTTGCGCTGAACGAAGCTCGCGACGTTCTTCGGCGCGTAGTGCTGATAGACCAGCGTGATGTCTGGGTCATCGTAGCCCACCTCAAGCGAGGAGGTCGCAAATACGATATCTGATCCTTTCACGATCGCTTCGGCATCGCTGTTGGTGCCTGAATAAATGGGCGAACGCGCAACGCGAAGCGGGCTTCCGGGCACACGACGTCCGGCTGCACCACGTTGATGAGGGTCATTTGCCGCGAACCACCAGCATTCGCCGTCAGCAAACTTGTCGCAGCCTATCGGCTCCCGGCAACATTCCGTCTGAGGCTGACCATTAGCATCGTCACCGAAGTCGGTGATCCGAAGAGACGCCAGTTCCTTGCCTTCTTCGGCGTCGGTGTAGGCTCCATGGAGGCGCCGCATCTTGTCGATGGAATCAAAGAATACGAGGCCGCGATAACCACCCGAAACGCTGGTGCGCCTCCGCATTCCATGACCGATGCACATTAGCCTCTGGATTGTGGTCGACGCGCCTGCGATATCGGCACCTCGCGATTCGACTTCCGGTTGAATAAAATAGAATACCTCGCGGCCGCGAGGATTGATCTCAAGCTGGTCGGGATTGGGCCGGATGGTGCGAACATCGTCCCGACCGATCAGCCGGCCCCAAGCATCGCCGGGGTCGGACATGGTGGCGCTCATTCCGATCGAGACGAGCGACCGTCCGTCGCCCGCATTACTCTCGGCGCGTGCTGCGAGGCGACGAAGGGTCATCCCCACCTGGGCGCCGTGGATGTGCGTGTAGAGATGGATTTCGTCAGCCAGAAGAGCTCTAGGCGCGGCAAAGTCCGAGCAGTCGCCAAATAGCGCGCCATAGCGAGGGTCGTGCAACCACTGATGCAAACTGTCGGTCGTCGGTAGAAAAAGGGACGGTGGACGCTGACGGAGTTTCGCCTTCGATCCGATCCAGCCGTCGTACCGCCAATCTCCGGTGGAGCAGACGAGCGCGTCCGCGCCGTTCCGTCCTCCGTCGACGCGCAAGTGAAGACCATGGCCGCAGATCGGGCACGCGAAGAAGGGGAATTCATAGGCGCCCGGACCGGCACCCCGCCAAGCATCACGATAGCGCTCCTGCATGGCCTCGAAACTATCCGGAACGTCCGAGACTTGGAGACCGAGCGTCAGCAGGGGCAAATCGGGGACACTTGCTAACGCGGAGAGATAGCCTGCGAGACGCTGCGCCTGGTTGGCCGCCAGCCGGATGCGCGGATAGGCCAGAATTGCTCGAACACCGACAATGCCTTCCAGCGCATCGCCAAGCGCGCCGGCAATCAAAGGTAGGACTGCGGCCTCTGTCTTCCCTGATCCGGTATCTGCCGCGATGGCAAGGCTCGGAGAACCCTCCCCCCGCCACGCTTCGAGCCCTTCCAACAATCCTCGGCGCTGAAAGTCTGCCAGGGAGGCGCCTTCTCCCCACTGCCCTGCGAGTGAACGACACAGACCTTCTAGCGCCTGACATTGGGCCGGGGTCGCGACAGAAATTGCCTCATCGAAAACCACGCGCAGAGGCTGGTTGCGCACGGGCTTGTTCCGATCGCGCAGTTCCACCTTCAAATTGCGGACCAGGTACGGCCGGTCTGCCGCATCGTCGTTCTTGAAGCGCTGCTTTACGTGCCGAACCTCGCGGGCAATCTCGGCGACACGACTACGAACGCGCGCATCTTGGGCGAGCATGACATGGCTATTGGCCTCTAGCCGCGAGAGCGCTGACAGCACCTCATCGGCCGACCGTTGAGCAGTGCGCGCGAGTGCGACGGTCGAGGTCCAAGAGTCGAAGATGCCAAAATTGATCCGAGCCGCTTCGATATCTTCGAGATGATTTAGCAGCAAGAAATCATCGTCGGTGGTCCCTGGTAACGGCTCATCGGGTACCTCGTCGGCAACTTCGGTGATCGGAACCACGATCGAAATCGTCATCGCGCCGCCGGCCGCGCCGAGTATCAGAAGGCCTTCCGACTGAAGGGTCTGGATGATCGGTAACAAGATGTCCTCGCCCCGCTCGGACATCCAGGCAAAGCGATCACGCGCCTGGCCGTAGAAGCAATATCTACCCGATCGCGCCTCGCGGATCACCGCTCCGATCCGGGCGCGCGCCGCTTCGATCTCCGCCGGATAGACTCGACGGGGCGCTTCGAAGGGCTTGGCCTGCCAAAAGCGTCCTAAGCGACCGTCGCGTTCGGTCAGAGATATCCAGCCACGCATGTGGAGGAGGCGGGCATCCGTGAACGGTTCCGTGGCCATCGCCATCGCCCGCTTGACCTGACTGAGCCCGGCCGTCCCAAAATTGTTGCCGGCAGCGACGCGGCGGATTGCGGCGAGCAAACCCTCCAATGCGGGCGTCATCTCCGGAGCCTGCTCCTCGACCTCCGGATCAGGTGTCAGATCCAATTCGAGGCTGTCGCCTTCAAACCCACGTCCACGTATCTGCGTGCGGACTTGGCGTCCGGAGGGTCCATCAAGCACTGTCTCCACGAGCAGGTCGCACGAGTAGACGAACTCGCGGAGCAACTCCGCTTTATCCATCGTCTCCTGTTCACCGGGAACGGCCTCGAGAAGCCGCCGACTGATGATGAGCACAAGCTTCGTCCGCGCGCGGGTCGAAGCAACGTTGAGCCGTTCCGGAGAGAATATAAACTCGGCTTCAGCCAGGGCGAATTCGGGATCCGAAACGCAGTAAGAGAGGATGACGGCATCTCGCTCCTTGCCCTGGATCCGATCGACGGTCTCGACGAAGGCGCCCGACCTGAGCGTTGCCGGCATCATCGCGCGGATTGCAGCATTCTGCGCTCGGTGAGGGCTGACGACAGCCGCGACTTCGGACCAGAATTCGGCGGTCGTTGGCCGCCCATTCTTCCCCACAACTCTATCTGCCAATTCAGACGTAAATTTGGCCGCAAGGGCTGCCTCGAAGGGATTGGAGGTAGCGCCGGCTAGCCCATCATGCACCAGAATGACGACGGGAAGCCCGGGGTCCAGCGCGATGCGGGATACCAGGCAGAGACTGTCACGCCAATCGCTCCGCAGATGCAGACGAGTGGTCGGGGCGGCAGAGAAGTAACGGCCCGGGTAGAACTTGCGCTCGGGGAATTGGGCCAGCGGCCCGTTAAGCCGGAAGGTTTCTTCGAGCGGAAACTCTGCGGCCTGAGCCGACTTCAGAAATGCATAGAGTGACCCGCCTAGTTCCCGATCGTCGATCCGCGTGGACCGCATGGACCGCACCGGCGGCAATTGCTGGTCATCTCCGGAAACGACGATACGGCAATCAGGGGCCATCCCGGCTAGGGCCATAAGCCCTTGACTGAGCACCATCTGCGAGGCTTCGTCGATGCAGACTAGATCGAACAACGGTGCCGTCGGACCGTCGACCGTGGGCAGAACTCCCGAGCTTATGAGACGATAGAGCGACCAGATCGTCGCGCCGATTACGACTCTGCCGCTCGCAATCTCCTGAGCGAGTTCGGCTTCGTCACCGCGCCCGAGCACCTGCACGCTGGATGCGAGACCGCCGCTCGGCGGCGATCCGAAATATATAGGAGCTGGCGCGGTAGTGTCATGGACTGCATGGCGTTTCGATACCGCATCGAGAACATTGCCAACCGCATTCTTTGTGAACGCTGTGACGAGCGTGCGGGCCGGGCGTTCATTCGCCGGCCGCACGGCGCCGAACCCGGCAATCAGCCACGAGAGGAGATGGGTCTTTCCGGTGCCAGGAGGGCCTAGAACGAGGCCCACTCGCTTGTCCGCAAGGCCGCGCCAAGCTGCGACCTGAGCTGGCCTAAGCGAACGATCGCCGGTCGCGGCGATGGAGGGGATCGCGAAGCCATCGAGTCCCTGGACCCAAAGGTCCCCATCGCGTGCCGTGGCTGCGAAATCGCTCGGGCTCCTGAGGAAACTCAGGATATCTTCGCGCGTCGTCATGGCTGCACCTGCGCGCCCAAGAAGGTCAAGAATCTGTCGGCCTTCGCCGAGTTGAGATCAACGAAGCTTTGATCCAACCACCAACCGTCTTGGCCGGCGCGGCGCTTCACCTCCTGAAAGTACTGGCCGTTGAACGTCGGCCGAAACATCCGGACTGTCAAAAAATTGGAGGGGTCGCCTGCCCACGGATCCATGATTTGACATCCCATGGCGGACCAAAGGCGTGGCTCGAGGACCATATCGGGCTCGCCGTCGCTTAAGATCAGCCCGAAAGCGCCGGACGATAGATTCGCAGCCTCGGCCTCCCGAGGTATCGAGAAACGAAGGAAGGCCCAGCGCCCTTTTTCACTCACATTGATGAGGCGCATCGGGCCGATGGCGTGCCCGGCGTCGCGGCGCACACGGGTCGGCCGAGCAAGCTGGATCATCGTGTCCAACAAGCCTGCTCGGTTTTCGAGTAGTTCGAAGGCACGCAGCACGTTGAGGTCGCCGGCGTCAAGTGGGTTGAAG
The DNA here is from genome assembly GCA_028291455.1 of Rubritepida sp. Classification (GTDB taxonomy): domain Bacteria; phylum Pseudomonadota; class Alphaproteobacteria; order Acetobacterales; family Acetobacteraceae; genus Roseococcus. The sequence goes on from JAQGHY010000189.1 coordinate 10,671, forward strand.
CTGGCCTGCAAGCGGAATGGCTGCTTGTTGAGCCGCAGCATAGGCGGTTCGGATGCGGCCACCCGACGCTGGTGCTCGATCCTTAACCAATCAGCGATCGATTGGCTCGCCGCCAGTCGAGCCGTTACGTCCTCCCGTATGGAGGCTGCATCTGGGCCGTGCCCCCGCCCTTCGCGTAGATGGCGGCTGACATCGAGCGCCAGCAAGGACGAAAATGGGCGCTCAAAATCCGGCGAGGGCGAGTAGGCCTCGGCGATCAAACCGGCGCGCTGGAGAGCGGCGGATACCTGACGGAGATCGTAGGAAACCGTCACGGGCAGCGAAAGAAGTTGTTCGACGACGCTTCGCAGTGCTGTCGCTGGAAGATGCTGCATCCCGCGAAATTCGGGTTCGGGAACCACCTCATCAGGGGGGAAGAGGCGGACCATGTGGAGTAGACCCATGCGGACGCGGGGGTCTTCCATGTGCCGCTTCACAGCATTCTGGATCGCGAGACCCTCGGTGGTCTCATACAGGAAAATATGAGCGTACAGGCTCGCAGGATCTGTTGGATCGCCGATTGCCTCGTTATGGGCGTCGATTGCTTCCAGGTCGGCAACAAGGCGCCCGAAAACGGAGACCAGCGCGTTCGCCTCCGCGGCGTGATCCGCGGTCGGCATAATTTCGATGTGTTCGCGTGCTCCAGATGCATCGACGTACCGATAGCCGAGGGTCACCAGCGTGTCGTCGACAGGGTCATTGTCGGCAACGAGATAGATCGCCGCATCGGATCGGGGCGGCATGAGAAAGCTTTGCGGTTCGGTGCCGGGTCGAACGATGTCGTCGCGGAGAGCTTGCGCCCGACTGACAAGTTGATCCGCCCGCCTAGAAAGGGACCAGCCGGCGCCGTCGATTCGGCCAACACCGGCGCCGAGATCGGCGAGCCCGGCCACCGTGCCAATACCGATCGATAGCAGCGTTCGCTTGGCCTCGTGGCTAAGTCCGGCAACGGCAGAAACGTCGCGCGTCCGTGCCGATCGGTTCGGCCCAACCGCCTCGATGCAGTGTGGCAGGTAAGAGCATTGCTCGCATTTGAAGTAGACGTGGAAGAACGTCTCGTCACGACCTCGGGCAACGACTTTGTCCGCAATCGCCGGTAGCGTGGTTCGGCAGAAGTCATCGACCAGCCGAAGATACGGCTTGAGCACGAATTCTTCTGACGTCCATCGATCATCCTCGGCATCGCCGTCATCTGGAATCCGCCAGATTTCGCCTATCGGCTCAACTGTCGCGTCGACGCCGAGTTCCGCCAGCATCGCGCGCAGCAGCATGGCGTAGAAGGCCACTTGCGTCTTATGAAAGGCGCGTGCGGCCCGGGTCGCCTTGATGTCGATGACTGTGAAGTGAAGTCCGGTTGACCGAACTTCACGCTGGATCAGATCGGCAAAGCTTCTACGCAGCTTGATGTCGGCCCCGCCGAGGAAGGCCGGCTTGCCGCGGGGACGCAGATTCACCTGCGCTGCGAAGGTCGCTGTGCCCTGCCCCTTGAGAAAGGCAACAGCTTGACGTTCGAGCAGTCCCTGTTCGCCAGGAGCGGGACGAAGCACGCCGATTTCGCGAGCGAGTCTGGTTACGACCCGATCTTCGAAAACGACACCCAGGGTCGCCCAAGGTTGCTCGCGCTGATCCTTGGCGACCGGGATGGAGGCGAGTTCGGTGGGATCCATAATCTCGTAGCGGGTCTTCCGCTCGCAACGATATTGGAACCAGGATTTGATAGTCGAACCACTCAGGCCAGAAGCCATGGCATCCTCTTGCCACCAGATGCCCGGTCAGTGTTGTGCCACGTCGTGGCCTGCCCTATTAGGTGGTCCGGAGTGAACCTAATGCATGATCGCCTGTCTGTCATATCGGACGTTGCGGCTGCGGCGGGTGTGGCCTGTATCGCTGTCACCGCGATCGCCAGCAGACGCCGCGCCATCGCTGCTTCCAGCGTCCGCTCAACATCATCGAATCAAAGCCGCGGCGTCGGATCAACCCAACCACGCACTGTCTCATTGGCGGATGCTGGAATCGAGGAACAGCCGCACGTTGCGGATATCCCAATTGTGCGATTCAGCGCCCACAACGACGAGGCCCTGGCTGCCCGTTCAGCACATCGGGTGCTTCTTGCGCGATATGCGCGCGATACGGCAATCGTATACAGCACCATCGGCTATGCAATTGATAAGATTGGCGGACCCGAAAGGATTCGAACCTTCGACCTCTGCCTTCGGAGGGCAGCGCTCTATCCAGCTGAGCTACGGGTCCACGCCGAAGCCTAGGTAGCGCAAGAGTTCTGCCCAGGGAAGGCCCGCTCACTGGTGTCAGGCACCATTTGAGCGGCCTGGCGCCTCGCCCATTTCGACGGCGCGACTTGCTGGTCCACGGCTTCCGTGCACAGCCGTTCCATCTCATCGCCCGAGCTTTTTGCACCACCCGGCGGCGGAATGGACGCAGGCGCCCCCGGCATATGAGTTTGGTTGCCGGTGCATCGCCCCTCGTTCAGGCTGCCCACGAAGAACCAGGAGCCCGCATGAACACTCCAAACGATTGGCCGCGCCCCGTGGATGGCCTGATTACCCCCCGCTTTGCAGGCCCCGCGACCTTCATGCGCCTGCCCCTGCGCGACAGCGCCGAGGACGTCGACATCGCGCTGCTCGGCATTCCCTTCGACGGCGCGGTCACCAACCGCCCGGGCACGCGCCACGGCCCCCGTGCCCTGCGCGAGGCTTCGACGCTCATGCGCCGCGTGCATCCGGTGAGCCTGATCGAGCCCTATACCCTCTGCCGCGTCGCCGATCTCGGCGATTCCGAGACCAATCCAGTCGACGTGATGGGGACGCTCGCCCTCGTCGAGGCGCGGGTCGCTTCGATCCGCGCCACCGGCGCCTGGACACTCGCCGGCGGCGGCGACCACCTGATGTCCTTGCCCATCCTGCGCGGCATCATCCGCGCGAAGCTGGGGCTGGCGCCACTCGGCATGGTTCATTTCGACGCCCATTCGGATACCGCCGACACCAATTTCGGCGGCAGCCGCTTCACCCACGGCACCCCCTTCCGCCGCGCGATCGAGGAAGGCCTGTTGGATCCGAAGCGCATCGTGCAGATCGGCATCCGCGGCTCGCTTTACGAGAAGGACGACATGGCGTGGGCGCAGGAGGCCGGCATCCGGATCATCCGTATCGAGGAATGCGAAGAGCTGGGTCCCGACGGCGTCGCAGCCGAGGCGCGCCGCGTGGTCGGCAAGGGCCCGGCCTACCTCACCTTTGACATCGACAGCCTCGATCCGGCCTTCGCTCCCGGCACCGGCACTCCTGAGGTCGGTGGGCTCACCCCCCGTGAGGCCATGCGCATGCTGCGCGGCCTGCGCGGGCTCCAGTTCATCGGGGCGGATGTGGTGGAGGTCTCGCCGCCCTTCGATCCCGGCGGCAATACCGCCATGGTCGGCGCCACCATGATGTTCGAGATTCTGTGCCTTCTGGCCGAGGCGCGGGCCAGTCGATAACCTGCAGGGAAGGGATTGAAAGCGCGCCCATAACCCGCGACATTATGCAGGTGCAAAGCCGCACCCGACGCCCGCAGTTCTTCTACACCACAACGCCCCTCCCCTGCCCTTATCTGGCGGGACGGACGGAGAGGAAGATTGTGACCGAGCTCACGGGCCCGGATTCGGAGGCGCTGCACGACCGGCTTTCACGCGCCGGCTTCCGCCGCAGCCACAATATCGCCTATTCGCCGGTCTGCCCCGGCTGCCGCGCCTGCATCCCGATCCGGGTGCGTGCGGCCGATTTCGTGGCCAACCGCACCCAGCGCAAGATCCTGTCCCGCAATGCCGACCTCGAGGTCCGTGCGACCCCCGCCCGCGCCACGGCCGAGCAGTTCGCGCTGTTCCAGCACTACCAGCAGACCCGCCACCCCGGGGGCGACATGGCCGCGATGGGTTTCTACGACTACCGCGCCATGGTCGAGGACACGCCGATCACCACCGGCATCGTCGAATTCCGCGATGCCGCGGGCAAGCTGCTGGGCGGCTGCCTGACCGACTGGCTCTCGGACGGGCTCTCGGCCGTCTACAGCTTCTTCGCCCCCGAAGAGGACCGGCGCAGCCTTGGCGCCTTTGCCGTGATGTGGCTGATCGCCGAAGCGAACCGCATCGAGCTGCCCTATGTCTATCTCGGCTATTGGGTCCCGGAGAGCCGGAAGATGTCCTACAAGGCCGGTTATCGCCCCGCCGAAGTGCTGATCCAGGGCAGTTGGCGCCCCCTCGGCGAAGAAGTGCCCGTGAACGGCGAGACCGTCAGCGCAGGCTGAGCCGCTTTCCGCTTCCCACCCGCCCCCGCAACGACCTAGCATCCCTGCGAATTGCACGGTCCTGGCAAAAGGATCGGCAACGGGGGATAAACACCATGAGCGTCACGTCACTCTCAAGGCGGCATCTGGCGCGCCTTCTCGGAGCCAGTGCGGCCGCCTTGCCGTTCCTATCGGGCGGCAATGCGCTGGCGCAGGCGCGGGGCAATACCCTCGTCATCGGCCTCGACATCTCCGACACCATCACCTTCGATCCGGTGCGGCAGGCGCAGTACACGCCGCCGATGACGCTGGCCGCTTGCTACGACAGCCTGATGACGCTGGAGGCGAACGACCTCATCAACCCCAAGCCATCCCTCGCCACCGCCTGGGCACGGACGCCGGACGGCAATGGCTGGCGCTTTACCTTGCGGCGCGATGTGCGGTTCGCCAGCGACGCGACGTTGACGGCGGAGGATGTAAAGTTCTCCTTCGACCGTATCCTCGGCATGCAGGAACAGACGCAGCAATACATCAAGGCCGTCGATCGCGTGGAAGTGGTGGACGCCCATACGGTAGACTTCATCCTGAACTCCCCCAACGCGCCGGTGCTGCCGATCTTCTGCAACCCCGGTTGCGGCATCACCGAGAAGGCCGTGCTAATGCGCCAAGGCGCCACCTTCGGCCCCGGCGCCAAAGACACCGACCGCGCGACGGAATGGCTGAACAACAACTCCGCCGGCACCGGGCCTTACCGCCTCGGGCGCTGGGAGCGGAACGGCCAGATCCAGCTTCTGCGCAACCCCAACTACTGGGGCACGGCGCCAGCCTTCGAGCGCGTCATCATCCGCCATCTGTCGGATAGCGCTGCGCAGCTGCTGGCAGTGAGGCGCGGCGACGTGCACGCGGCCTTCAACCTGATCCCGGAGCAGATGGCGACACTGCGCAGCGATCCGAACGTGCGCGTGGAGCGGCTGCCCAGTCTCGACTTCGTCTACATGGCCGTCACGCAGAACCCGGCCGCCAATCCTGTGCTGGCGAAGAAGGAGGCGCGGCACGCGATCGGTCACGCCATCGACTATGACGGCATCCTCAACAACCTGCTTGGCGGCGTCGCGCTGCGGCCGGCGCATTTCCTGCCAATCGGCGTGAACGGGAGCACCGAGCAAATCGCGCGGCAGGTCGGCTTCAGCCAGAACCTCGACCGGTCGCGGCAGTTGCTGCAGCAGGCCGGCGTGCCTGATGGCTTCGAGATGGAAATCGCATACGGCAACGCGGCGGTCGCCGGTATTTCCTACCAGGTGCTGGGCCAGAAGCTGCAGGCCGATCTTGGACGCGTCGGCATCCGCGTGCGGCTCAATCCGATGGACCAGGTGAACATCCGCACCGTCTATACCCAGGGCCGCGAGGCCGGCGGCGTGCTGACCTTCTGGAACCCGCCCGCCGTCTGCAACGACCTCTGGGCGAGCGCAGTGGTGGAGCGCGTTGCGCGGCGCGTCCATTGGACCGTTCCGCCGGAAGTGACTGCTCTCGTGAAGCAGGCTTCGGAGGAGCAGGACCTCGACACGGCGGCCAGTCTCTGGGTGGAATGGCAGCGGCGCATGGTGGATGAGGCGCATCACTTCATCCTGTTCCAGCCGATCTACCAGATCGCCGTGCGCAACAGCCTCCGTGATTTCCCGCTGACGGCGGCCGGTTGGCAGCTCGAGATGGCGCATATCAAACCGGCCTGATGCCGCTCTTGTTGATCGTCGCAGTCCATCCGGCGCAGGATCGCCGCAACGAAGGGAGACCACGTCCAATTGCCGCGATACATCGCGACCCGATTGCTGTCCGCCATCGCGATGGCGCTGCTTGCCAGCCTGGTGGTCTTCCTCATCTCCGCGCTGGTGCCCGGCGATCCCGTGCTGGCGCAGATGGGCGACATCGCCGCTTCCAACCCGGCGACGGTGCTGGAATGGCGCGCGAAATGGGGCCTGGATCTGCCGCTGTGGGAGCGCTACGGCATCTTCCTCCGTGGGCTGGTCCACGGTGATCTCGGCATCTCCATCGCCACCCGCCGGCCGGTGCTGGACGACATCGTGCAATACGCGCCGGCGACCGTGGAGCTCGCGACCATCGCATTCCTGATGGCGATCGGCATCGGCATTCCACTTGGCATCGCCGCGGCGGTCTGGCGCGACAGCTGGGTCGATTCGGCGGCGCGGGCGATCTCGCTGCTGGGCGTATCGGCGCCGACCTTCTGGCTCGCCTTCATCATGCTGGCGATCTTCTACGGCTGGCTCGGCTGGGCGCCGGGGCCGGGTCGCATCGACCCCATCGCCTTCCCGCCAGATGGGGCAACCGGCCTTTTCCTGCTGGATACGGCGATGGCTGGCGATTGGGAGGCCTGGTGGGATGCGGCGGCGCATCTCGTCCTGCCCGCCACCGTGTTGGCGGCGGCCACCATCGGGCTGATCACCCGCACCACGCGCGCCGCGATGCTCGACAGCCTGGGCCAGGATTACGTGCGCGTCGCCCGCGCCAAGGGCCTGCGCGCGCGGGTTGTCGTGCTGCGCCACGCGCTGCCGAATGCGCTGGTGCCGGTGGTGACACTGGGGGGTCTCGCCTATGCCAACCTGCTCGCTGGCGCGGTGATGACGGAGACGGTGTTCTCCTGGCCCGGCCTCGGCCGCTACACCTTCCGGTCCGCCGCCGCGCTCGATTTCCCGGCTATCATGGGCATCACGCTGGTGGTCTCGGCCACCTATCTGATGGTGAACCTGCTCGTCGATCTCTCCTACGCAGCGCTCGATCCGAGAGTGCGGCGATGAGCGCGGCCATTGCCATGCCGGTCGCGCGGCCGCGCTGGCGGCGGCTGCTGCGGCGGTACGGCCCGGCCTGGGCGGGGGGCGTCATCGTCCTCGCCTGGCTGCTGATCGCCGTCTTCGCGCCGCTGATCGTGCCCTACCCGCCGGATGCGCAGGATATCGTCAACCGCCTTGCTCCACCCTCGGCCGAGCACTGGCTGGGCACGGACGTGCTTGGGCGCGACGTCTTCTCGCGCCTGCTCTTCGGCTCACGGCTGTCGCTCCTGGCGGGGTTTTCCGTGGTGCTGCTGGGCGCGGCGATCGGTGTCACTGTCGGTATCGTCGCCGCCTGGTCCCGCGGCTTCGTGGACGAGGCACTGATGCGCTTCACCGACCTCGTGCTTTGCTTCCCGCCGATCATCCTGGCGCTCGCCATCGCCGCCGCGCTGGGCATCGGCAGCACCAACACGATCCTGGCGATGCTGGTCGTGTGGTGGCCGAAATTCGCGCGGCTCGCCCGCGCCCTGGCACTGGTGCAGCGCAGCCAGGAGTACGTGGAGGCCGCGACGGTGCTGGGTATGCGCCCGGTCCGCATCCTCGGACGCCACATCCTGCCGAACACGCTGGGCCCGCTGGCAGTGCTGGTCACGCTCGATCTCGGCATTGCCATCCTGACCTTCGCCGGCCTCTCCTTTCTCGGCCTCGGCGTGGTGCCGCCGACACCGGAATGGGGCTCCATGGTCGCCGAAGGACGTGAGCTGGTGGAGCAATGGTGGGTCGCGGCCTTCCCCGGCTTCGCGATCCTGACGGTGGTGGTCGGCTTCAACTTCCTCGGCGACGGGCTGCGCGACTGGCTCGACCCGAAGACCCGCTCACGGTGAGGGATCCGATATTGCCGGTGCTGGAGGTCGAGGATCTCCGCACCGTGTTCCTCACCGATGCAGGCGCTGTGCGCGCGGTGGACGGCGTGTCCTTCACCGTCGGCGCTGGCGAGACGCTTGGCATCGTGGGCGAGAGTGGCTCGGGCAAGAGCGTGACGGCGCTCTCGCTGATGCGGCTGCTGGAGGAGCCGGCGCGCATCATCGGCGGCACCGTCCGCTTCCAGGGCCGCGACGTTCTGGCGATGTCCGGCGAGGAGCTGCGCAACTGGCGCGGCGATCGTGCCGCCATGGTCTTCCAGGATCCTATGACCGGGCTGAACCCCGTCATCCGCATCCTGCGCCAGGTGACGGAGCACATGGTCTCGCACGGCCGCCAGACGCCGGCGAGCGCGAAGCTGCGCGCCGTGGACCTGTTGCGCCGGATGGGCGTGGCCGCGCCGGAGCGTGCGGCGGCCTCCTTCCCGCATCAATTCTCCGGTGGCATGCGCCAGCGGGTGATGCTGGCGATCGGAGTCGCCAACGATCCCGTGCTGCTGATCGCGGACGAGCCGACGACGGCGCTGGACGTGACGATCCAGGCGCAGATCCTCGACCTGATGCGCGGGCTGAACCGGGAGTTCGGGACGGCCATCGTGCTCATCTCGCACGACCTCGGCGTCATCGGCACGGTCTGCCGCCGCGTCGCCGTGATGTATGCCGGCGAGATCGTGGAGGAGGCCGAGACCGCTGCCGTCCTTACCGATCCGCGCCATCCCTATGCCTGGGCGCTGGTCAATGCCGTGCCGCGGCTGGACAGCCCGGCGGGCGCCCGGCTGGTCTCCATCGAAGGCGGGCCGCCCAATGCCTTGGACCCGCCGCCCGGCTGCCGATTCGCGGCTCGCTGCCCCTTCAAGATCGCCCGCTGCGAGACGGATCATCCGCCGCTGATCGAGGTCGCGCCCGGCCGCCGCGCTCGCTGCTGGGTCACGCAGGACGGCCGCCCCCTGCCCCCGCCGCCGATCGCCGCGCAAGCCGCATTGCGCGAGCCGGCGCCCGAGGAGCGGCCGCTGCTGGAGGCGGAGAACCTGGTCAAGCACTTCCCGCTCGGGCGCCTCGGCTTCTTCGGCCCGGTGCCGGTCGTGCATGCGGTGAACGGCGTGGATCTCCGCCTGCGCCGCGGCGAGGCGCTGGGCATCGTCGGCGAGAGCGGCTGCGGCAAGTCGACCCTGGCGCGGCTGGTGACGCGGCTGCATGCGCCGACCTCCGGCACGCTGCGCTTCGACGGGCAGAACATCACGAACTTCTCGGCGGCCGAAATGCGGCCCTTGCGGCCGCGCATGGGGATGGTCTTCCAGGATCCCTACGCCTCGCTGAACCCGCGCATGACGGTCGGCGAGGCGCTGGCCGAGCCCCTGCTGGCGCATGGCCGCGTCGCGACCAAGGCCGAGGCGCGCGGGCGCGTTCTGGACCTCATGGCAACCGTCGGCCTCAAGCCGGAATGGGCCGAGCGCTTTCCCCACGAATTCTCCGGCGGCCAGCGCCAGCGCGTCTCCATCGCGCGCTCGCTGGCGCTGGAGCCGGACCTGTTGGTGGCGGACGAGCCGGTCTCGGCGCTCGACGTGAATGTGCAGGCGCAGGTGCTGAACCTGATGCTGGACCTGCGCGCGCGACTGGGACTTTCCTACCTGTTCATCGCCCATGACCTCGCGGTGGTGCGTGCCTTCTGCGACCGCGTGGCGGTGATGTATCTCGGCCGGATCGTCGAGGAGGGACCAGCGCTGGAGCTCTTCGCCGAGCCACTGCACCCCTACACCGTCGCGCTGACCTCGGCCGTGCCCGAGCCGGGGCGCGAACGCGTCGTGTTGCGGGGCGAGCCGCCTTCGACCCTGTCGCTACCGAATGGCTGCGCCTTCCGGGCACGTTGCCCTGTTGCGCGGCCGGTCTGCGCGGAGGCAAGGCCGCCGCTGGCCGAGGTAGCGCCCGGCCGTCGCGTGGCCTGCCACTTCCCGGGTTCGTTTCAGGCCTGAAGCCGCCTAGCGGCGCGTCTCGACCTGCCGCCGCCGCAGGTCATAGACCATCTGGCATTCCCCGCGCCCAGGATGCGTCCCGGTGAACCGGCGGGCATTGTTCGGCCCTTCGAAGATCTGTCCGGTGCCTTCCCCGAACAGACCCAGCCTTGGCAGGGCGACCGCACCCGTGGGGCTGACCGTGGCTTCGATCGGCGCATCACCGAGCATGCCCGGGATGGTCATCGTGGAACCGTGCAGCTCCGCCACCACACGCTGCTGGCCGGTGCGGCCGGTGCGACGGCACTCCTGGGCACGGAACCCGTCATAGCTTCCGTCATGCGGTCCCGAACGCTGAGCCTGCGCTGGAAAGCCGAAAAATATCGCCAGGACGGCAAGCAGGAGGACGTGCATGTATCAGTTTCCGAAGCGGTTGGTGCGTGGAAAGCCATTGGGCGGAAGCTTGCCGGCCCCGGCGCGGTTGCCGCGCCAGGTGTCCAGCTCCGTCTCGGTGCGGGTGCGGTCGCCGAGGCGCCAAGTGAGGCCCTCGGCACCGGAGAAGACCTTGGCATCGGCCATGCCGCCGTCCTTGTAGGTTTGCAGCTGCACGCCACGGCCGCGCGTCATCACGGGCAGCTGCTCGACGGGGAAGATCAGCAGTTTGCGATTGTCGCCGAGCACCGCGACGAGATCCCCCTCCGCCGGTGCGCAAAGGGCGGCGCGGGCGGTGCCCTCCAATACCATGACTTGCTTACCGGTCCGTTTCTCCGCGGTGAGTTCGGCGCCATCGATGAGGAAGCCCTTCCCGTCCGTCGCCGCCACGAGGAATTTTCCGCCGTCGACCGGCTGGAACATGGCCAGCACATTGTCCTCGTTGGGGAGGTCCACGATGAGGCGGAGCGGCTGGCCGTCGCCACGCCCGCGCGGCAGCGTGTCGGCGCGCAGCGTGTAGGCTTTGCCGTTGCTGGTGAAGATGACGAGGCGGTCGGTGCTCTGCGCATGCAGGCGGAAGGCCAGATCGTCGCCCTCCTTAAAGCGGAGCTCGGCCTCCTCGGCGAGGTGGCCCTTCAGCGCGCGGATCCAGCCTTTCTCGGAGAGCACGATAGTCAGCGGCTCGCGCTCGATGAAGGCGCTTTCGTCGACGATCACGGCCGGCATGCCCGAGCCAATCGCGGTGCGGCGGTCGCCTAGAGGGCCGGAGCCGAATTTCTTCCGCGCCTCCTCGACTTCTTTCCCGATCGCGTTCCAGCGCTTCGTCTCGCTGCCGATCAGGCCCTGGAGCTGCTTCTGCTCCTTGGTCAGCTTGTCGTGCTCGCGGCGAATTTCCATCTCTTCAAGCTTGCGCAGCGCGCGCAGCCGCATGTTGAGGATGGCCTCGGCCTGCACTTCAGTCAGGTCGAAGCGCGCCATGAGCTTCACGCGCGGCTCGTCCTCGGTGCGGATGATGCGGATCACCTCGTCGAGGTTGAGGTAGGCGATCAGGTAGCCTTCCAGCACCTCCAGCCGCCGCGCGATGGCGGCGAGCCGATGGTTGGTCCGGCGCACCAGCACCACGTGGCGGTGGTCGAGCCAGGCGCGCAGCACCTCGCGCAGGCTCATCACGCGCGGAATGCGGCTCGCATCCAGCACGTTCATGTTGAGGCTGAAGCGGCTCTCCAGCTGGGTGGCGCGGAACAGCGTTTCCATCAGCACGGCAGGTTCCACCGTGCGATTGCGCGGCTCCAGCACCAGGCGGACGGCCTCGGTGCTTTCGTCGCGGACGTCGGCCAGCAGCGGGAGCTTCTTCTCCTCCAGCAGCAGGGCGATCTGCTCGATCAGGCGTGACTTGGCGACCTGGTAGGGAATCTCCGTGACGACGATGTTCCAGGCTCCGGCCTTGCCCTTCTCGACCTCCCATTTGGCGCGCAGCCGGAAGCCACCGCGGCCGGTCTCATAGGCTTCGGCGATGGCGGCCGCGCTTTCCACCAGCACGCCACCCGTCGGGAAATCCGGGCCAGGGACGTGCTTCAGCAGGTCGGCATTGGTCGCATTCGGGTTGGCGATGAGCTCCAGCGCCGCGGCGCAAAGTTCGCCCGCATTGTGCGGCGGAATGCTCGTCGCCATGCCGACGGCGATGCCGTTGGCGCCGTTGGCCAGCAGGTTCGGGAAGGCCCCGGGGAGCACCACCGGCTCCTTGTCCTCGCCGTCATAGGTCGCCCGGAAATCGACCGAATCCTCATCGATCCCGGCGAGCAGCGCCTGCGCGACCTCGGTCAGCCGCGCCTCGGTGTAGCGCATGGCCGCGGCGTTATCGCCGTCGATATTGCCGAAGTTCCCCTGGCCCTCGACCAGCGTGTAGCGCGCGGCGAATTCCTGCGCCTGCCGGACCAGCGCATCATAGATCGAGCTGTCGCCATGCGGGTGGTCCTTGCCCATCACGTCTCCGACGATGCGGGCACATTTCTTGAAGCCCGAGGCGGGGTCGAGCTTGAGCTGATGCATCGCCCAAAGCAGGCGGCGGTGGACAGGCTTCAGCCCATCACGCACATCCGGCAGCGAACGCGCCATGATGGTGGACATGGCATAGGCGAGGTAGCGTTCGCTCAGCGCCTCGCTGAGGCGGGTGTCGCGAATTTCGCCGCCTTCCTTGGGGCCCTTCGGGATGATGTCGTCAGGCATTCTCACTCGGTCCCGTCATGGTGGTAAGGCGGTCCTGCAGCATTTCCCGCGCCGAGGGCAGCGGGCGGTGCTGGTGGCCGAAGGCGTCGCGGGCGAGGAAGAAGCCCGTCAGCCGGAGTCCCGCAAGCCATTCCTTCGCGTCAGAGGCTTGCGCGTCGTCTCGCAGGAAGGCCGGCAGCGGCAGGAGGCGATCCGCATAAGGCGACCCTGCCGCTTCGCTCACCGCACGGCCGGATTTCGGCGAGACCCAGACCAGGCCTTCCGTCGCCCCGCTGGCGGCACAGCTGGTCAGGTCCAGGCCATAGCCGAGTTCCGCCAGCAGCGCGGCCTCCCAATGAACCAGCAGCGGCAAAGCGTGCTCCGGCCCGCGCGCCAGCGCGGCGATAACACGGACGAGGCCGTGGAAGCAGGCGGGATGCGCCTCGCGCTCGGGCAGCGCGCCCTCGGCCACGGCGCAGGCGGCGGTCAGCACGGCGAGCGCCAGCGGATCGTCCAGGGCGGCGGAGGCGGCGGCATGCACCATCTCGCCGGAAATGTGCCCGAGCTGATCGGGTAGCCGTGCAATCCACCGCGCCTCGACCAGATTGCCCGGCTGCCAGAGCGCCGCCTGCCCGCGTGAGGCGCCGCCCTTGGCGAGGCCGGCATGGCGGCCCTGCGCCTCGGTCAGCAGCGTGACGACGGCACCGCCCTCGCCATGCTGGCGCACGGCCAGCACGATGGCCGGCGCCAACCACTCGACGGTCATACGTTTGCCCTCAGGCGCCGCAGGCATGGAGTGCCCGGTGTGACCGGCAGCCCCCGAGCGCCGCCCGCTTTGCGGGCGGAGTCCGCCGGCATCTGCTCAGGCATCGTCCTCGAGGCCCAGCGCCCGGATCCGGCCGCGCTCCTCGTCCCAGCCCGGGCGCTCCTTCACGTTCAGGAAGAGGTGGATCGGACGGTCCAGCAGCGCCACCAGCTCAAGGCGGGCTCGCTTGCCGATCTCCTTGATGCGCGCGCCGCCGTCGCCGATCAGGATGGCCTTCTGCGTAGCCCGCGCGATGTAGATGGTGCAGTCCACCCGCGCGCTGCCATCCGGCCGCTCCGTCCAGGTCTCGGTCTCAACCGTCGCGTGGTGCGGCACTTCCTCATGCGTCTGGCGCAGGATCTGCTCGCGCACGACCTCGGCCGCCAGCATGCGGTTGGGCAGGTCGGAGAGCTCGTCCTCGGGGAACATCCAGGGGCCGGGCTGCATGGCCTCGGCGAGCTTCGCACGTAACCGGTCCAGACCCTTGTTCTTCTCGGCCGAGATCATGAAGGTCTCGGCGAAGGGCATCATCTCGTGAAGCTTGGCGGCGAGCGGCAGCAGGATCTCGCGCGGCAGCAGGTCCACCTTGTTCAGCGCGAGCCAGACGACGCGCTTCTGCTCCGCCAGGCGCTCGATGATGGAGCGCACCGCCTCGGTCAGCCCGCTCTTCACATCGACCACCAGGAGCGAAAAATCGGCGTCCTTGGCGCCGCCCCAGGCGGCCGAGACCATCGCGCGGTCCAGCCGGCGGCGCGGGGCGAAGATGCCGGGCGTGTCCACCAGGATGATCTGCGCCTCGGCCTCGATCAGCACGGCGCGAACGCGAAAGCGCGTGGTCTGCGGCTTGGGCGAGACGATGGTGACCTTGGTTCCCGCCATTGCGTTCACCAGGGTGGATTTGCCCGCATTCGGCGCGCCGAGGATCGCCACGAAGCCGCATCGCTGCTTCTCCATGGGGATGGTCGCCGCAGCCTTAAGCTCGGGCAGAGCGGGGGGCTCGGGCTGAGCCGAAGGCTCGGGCTTGATGTCGTCGGTCATTCTTTGATTCCCGCGAGCCACGCTTCGGCCGCCGATTGTTCCGCCGCGCGCTTGCTCTCGCCCATGCCCTCGGCCGCGCGGCCGGCGGCGAGCACCGTCACCACGAAGACCGGCGCATGCGACGGCCCCGCGACGGAGGTATGTTGATAGTCCGGCAGGCCTAGCCCGCGGCCCAAGGTCCATTCCTGCAGCCGGTTCTTGGCGCTGACCGGCGGCTTGGCGTCCACCTCGATCGCGGCTGCCCATTCGCGGCGCACAGTAGCCTGTGCCACTGCCAGGCCGCCATCGATATAGAGCGCGCCCAGCACCGCTTCCAGTGCATCGGCCAAAACCGTCGCCCGCGCCCGCAGCCCGGTGCGCCCTTCCGAGGGCGGCACGCGCAGCGCGGCGGCCAAGCCCATGCCGTCGGCAATGGGTGCGATGATGTCCTGGGAGCAAAGGGTCGCGAGCCGCTTGCCGAGGTCGCCCTCCCGCTCCTGCGGGAAACGTTCTGCCAGCCATTCGGCGATGCAGAGCCCGAGCACCCGGTCGCCCAGGAACTCCAGCCGCTCATTGGAATCGAGCATGCGGCGGCGCGGATCGGCCGCCGAACGGTGGGTCAGCGCCTGCTCCAGCAGCGCCGGGTCTTTGAAGCGGTGGCCGAGGCGTTCCTGAAGCGTCTTCGTCATCGTACCGCGCTGAACAGGCGCGAATAACGGATGGCGAAGGGCCAGCCCCAAACCTCCCACCAGCGCGCGCTGCCGTCGACCGAGAAGAAGATGAACTCCGCGCGCCCGACCAGGTTCTCGACCGGAATGAAGCCGACCGCGCTCGACACGCGGCTGTCGAGGCTGTTGTCCCGGTTGTCGCCCATCGCGAAGACATGGTTGTCGGGGACGCGGAATTCCTGCGTGTTGTCGAGCGGGCCGTCATTCGACTGCTCGATGATCAAGTGCGAACGCCCGCTCGGCAGGAATTCGCGCAGCAGCTGCACGGTCATACGCGGTCCGTCGCCCTCCGCCACGTAGGGTCCGAGAGGCTCCAACCGCACGGGCGTGCCGTTCACATGAAGGATGCCGCGGCGGACCTGAATGATGTCCCCGGGCAGGCCGATGATGCGCTTGATGTAATCTTGCGTCGTGTCGCGCGGCAGCTTGAAGACGGCAACGTCACCGCGCTGCGGCATCGCGCCGAAGATGCGGCCCTCAAAGAGATTCGGGCTGAAGGGCATCGAATGCCGCGAATAACCGTAGGAATACTTCGAGACGAAGAGGTAGTCGCCGACCAGCAACGTCGGGATCATCGAGCCCGAGGGGATGTTGAACGGCTCGAAAGCCACGGTGCGAATGCCGATGGCGATCAGCGCGGCGTAGACGACCGTCTTGACGCTCTCAAGCCAGCCGCCCGTGGTCTTCTTCTTCGCTATCAAGGTGGTGGTGCTTTTCGCCATGGGAGGGGGATTGACCGCGCGGTGAAGCTCGGGATTGAGCCCAGCGCCCGCCCAGTGTCAAGGAAGAGCGGGCTCAAGCCTCACAGCCGAGATGATCACCATGGCACTGGCGTAAGGATACTCGTCGGTCATGGTCAGCGCGATCTCGGCACGGTGACCCGCCGGGGTCATGGCCGCGAGGCGCGCCGCGGCACCGCCGGTCAGCTTCAGTGTGGGCTGGCCCGAGGGCAGGTTCACCACGCCGAGGTCCTGCATGAAGACGCCGGCGCGGAAGCCCGTGCCCAGGGCCTTGCTCGCCGCCTCCTTGGCTGCGAAGCGCTTGGCGTAGGTGCCGGCGCGGATACGCTCCGTCCGGCGCTCGGCCTTGGCGCGTTCAATGGGGGTGAAGACGCGGGTGAGGAAGCGTTCCCCATGGCGTTCCAGCACGGATTCGATGCGGCGGATGTCGCAAACGTCGTTGCCGATGCCGAGTATCATGCCCTCAGGCGCCCGGCGGAAATCCTGTTAACCACGCGCACGGTCCACCCGGATGACGCCTTCGCAAACCCGCAAGGTCCCCATCACCTCCGCGAGATGGCGGGTGTCGCGCACCTCCACGTCGAGGTTCAGGTCGCATTCGTCGTCGTCGCGCCGCGCCAGCCGCAGGTTCGTCAGCACGCCCTTCTGCTTGCTGATCGCGTTGGCGACGCTGGAAAGCAGCTGCGGCCCGTTCACCGCCGCCACCGAAAGCCGCACCACATGCGAGGCCGGACCAACCGAGCCTTCTTCCCAATCCACATCGAGGAAGCGCTCCGGCGTCGCCGCAAAGTTCTCCAGCATGTGGCAGTCCTGGGTGTGGATCGTGACGCCCTTGCCGGTAGTCACGATGCCCACGATCCGGTCGCCCGGAATGGGGTGGCAACATTGCGCGAAATGCAGCTGCATGCCGGCCACCACGCCCGAGATGGGCACCGCCGGCATCGCGCTCGGCTTGGCCCCTGGCCGCGCGAGACGCGCCCGGCCCGAGACCAGCGCCATCGGCTCCACCGCACGCGGCGGCGCACGCAGTTCGGGAAAGGCGCCATGAACCACGTCTCGTGCGGAAATGCTGCCGGTCGCGACCGCGTGGTACATCTCCTCCACGCCCGACTGCCGCAGCGCCTTGACCGCGGGCTCCAGCAGCTTCTCCTGGAAATCCAGCCCATTCTGCCGGAAGGCCTTCACGATGAGGGTACGGCCCTCGTCGCGCTGCTTCTGCTTTTCCTCGGCCTGGGCGAAGCGGCGGATGCGGGCCTGCGCCTTGCCCGACTTCACGAACTTCATCCAGGCCGGGTTGGGCTGCCCGCCCTTGGCCGTGATGATCTCCACCTGGTCGCCGTTCACGAGCTTATCGTGCAGCCGCACGATCCGCCCATTGACCTTGGCGCCGACGCAGGCGTCGCCCACCTGGCTATGGACGTGATAGGCGAAATCCACCGGCGTCGCGTCGCGCGGCAGCTCGATCAGGTCGCCCTTGGGGGTGAAGCAGAAGACCAGTTCGCGATGCAGTTCGAGCTTCGTGCTCTCCATCGCCTCGTCGGCTTCGGACTCGTTTTCCAGGATGTCGATGAGGGCGCGAACCCAGGGGTAGCTGCGCGCCTGTGCCGCCTCGCCGCCCTGCTTGTAGATCCAGTGCGCGGCGAGACCGAATTCAGCGATGTGGTGCATCTCGAGGGTGCGGATCTGCACCTCGATCTTCGCCTCCTCCCGCCGGCCAGGCAGCAGCACGCCGGTATGCAGCGACTGGTAGCCGTTGGTCTTCGGCGTGGAGATATAGTCCTTGAAACGACCCGCGATGACCTTGAAGGCGTCGTGGATGGCGCCGAGCGCGACATAGCATTGCGCCTTTTCCGGCACGATGATGCGGAAGGCCATCACGTCGGACAGCCCCTCGAAGGCGACGTTCTTCGCCTGCATCTTGCGCCAGATGGAATAGGGCGACTTCTCCCGGCCGAGCACCTCCTCGACGGGGACGCCGTTCATCTCCAGCGCCTCGCGCAGTTCCTGCTCGATCTCGGGAATGATGTCGGCCGACCGGCCGCGCAGGTACGTGAGACGCTGCGCGATGGTGGCCCAGGCGTCCGGGTTCAGCTCGCGGAAGCCCAGCGTCTCCAGCTCGGTCTTCAGCGCCTCCATGCCGATGCGCTCGGCCAGGGGTGCGTAGATGTCGAGGGTTTCGCGCGCCGTGCGGTGCCGGCTTTCCGGCTTCGTCACGAAGGCGATGGTGCGCATGTTGTGCAGCCGGTCCGCGAGCTTAACCAGCAGGACGCGCAGGTCCTCGCTAAGCGCCAGCAGCAGCTTGCGGAGGTTCTCGGCCTGCTTGGTGCGCTCGCTTTGCACCTCGATGCGGGAGAGCTTGGTGACGCCGTCCACCAGCCGCGCGATCTCCGAGCCGAAGCGCTTCTCGATCTCGGGGAGCTTGTGCTCGGTATCCTCCACCACGTCGTGCAGCAGGGCGGTGGCGATGGTCGCTGTGTCCAGCCGATAACCCGCGAGGATTTCCGCGACCGCGACCGGATGGATGATGTAGGGCTCGCCGTTCTGCCGGACCTGGTTTGCGTGGGCCTCGGCGGCGAAGCGACCGGCGCGCAGGATCAGATCGGCGTCGAGGCGCGGGTCGGCGGCGGTGATGCGGCTGCAGAATTCCAGGACGGCGTCGAGGCCGGGCGTCGCGGCAGTGCCGCCCGCCAGGCCATCCGGCGCGCGCGCAACCGCCGGTTCATCCGGGGCAGCGCGTGGGATCAAGCCGCGCCCCTCAGTCCGTGCGGCCGCCCAATTCGGCGGCGAGCTGGGCTTCGAGATCGTCGGGCGAGAAATCCTCGCCGCCGAGCTCGGCCGGGAGTTCCTCGTTCACGTCCATGACGCCAAAGATGTTCTCGTTCGTGTCGATGAGGTCCATGACCTCGTCCTCGACAGGCTCCGGCTCCGGCGCGCGGCTCAGGGACTTGATCAGATCCTGCTCCAGGGCGCCGAGCTCCACGGTCTGGTCGGCGATTTCGCGCAGCGCCACGACGGGGTTCTTGTCATTGTCGCGGTCGATCGTCAGGGACTCGCCCCGGCTGATGTTGCGGGCACGCTGGGCGGCGAGCAGGACGAGCTCGAACCGGTTGGGGACCTGGACAATGCAATCTTCGACGGTGACGCGCGCCATGGGGAACCTCGGCCAGTGGGGGTACTCATTGGGGGACGGGACGCAGACATGCTGCGCCGCGGCGAACCCTCCAGATAAGCGTTGAGGCACGACTGCGCAACCCGCCTTAGTCGGTCAGCGGCACTATCTCTTGCGGCGGCAGGGCGGCGATCAGCGCGTCCAGCCCCTCCCCCGTGACCGGATGATGCCAGCCCGGCGCCACCTCCGCCAGGGGGAGCAGGACAAAGGCGCGGGCGGTGAGGCGCGGATGCGGCAGGGTCAGCGCCGGATCGTCGGAAATGGTACCGTCGTAGTCCAGCAGATCCAGGTCGAGAGTGCGTGGGGCGTTGGGGTAAGGCCGTCCGCGGTGGTGATCGGCCTCGATGGCGTGCAACGCCGCCAGCAACGCCGCTGGATCCATATTGCCCGCTAGCCGGGCCACGCCGTTCACATACCAGGGCGCATCCGGCATCGGCGGGATGGGCGCACTCGCCCACCAGCGGGAGAGAGCCCGGAGGCGCAACCCGGGCAAGGTATCGAGTGCTGCGGCAGCAGCGCGGCAGGTCTCACGCGGCGCGGCGCCGTCGTTGCCGGGGAGATTTGCGCCGATCCCGATCAGGATCACGGCAGGCCGCGTCCCGCCATCAGCGCCTGGGTCGCCCGAAAGGACGGCAGCCGCCCCGCGAACCCGCAGGTGCCGAGCTGCTGCATTTCCCGCGCCGCCTCCAGCACTCCGCCCAGGGCCGCGCGCGGCATTGCCGAGCCGAGACTTGCGCGGCGCACGCCAGCATCGGCTAGTTCCGCCATGGTAAAGGCGCCGGCACCACCCGTCAGCACGGTGACAGGGACCGGAACGGCGGCGCAAAGCGCGGCCACATCCTTGATGCGCGTGAGGCCGGGCGCATAGACGGCATCGGCCCCGGCGGCGGCATAGGCGCGCAGCCGGCGAATGACGCCGGCAAGGTCCAGGCAATCGCGCTGCAGGCCCTCGCAACGGGCAGTCAGGTGAAAGGGATAGGGCAGTTCACGCGACGCCGCAGCCGCGAACGCGACCCGGGCCGATGCCTCGGCCTCCGAATAGAGCGGCGGATCGACCAGGCCGGTGCTGTCCTCGATCGAACCGCCGGAAAGCCCCGCCTCCGCAGCAAGGCGAATGGTCTCGGCCACGTCCTCAGGGGTTTCGCCGAAGCCGTTCTCGAGGTCCGCGAAGAGCGGAAGATGCGTCACGGCGAGGATCGACCGCGCATTGGCCAGCGTCTCCTCCCGGGTCACGCCATTCAGCCCGTCGGGCCGGCCGAAGCTGTAGGCCAGACCGGCACTGGTGGTTTCCAGCGCGGGAAATCCCATCGCGGTCAGCAGCCTCGCCACTCCGGCATCCCACGCGCTGGGCAGCAGAACGCAGCCGGGCTGGGCAATGAGAGCTGTTGCGGCCTGGGCGCGCGCTGCGGGATCGGTCATGTCCTGAGGCATAGGGCAGTTGATGCCGGACCGGAATTGACCCCGCCTCTGACTGCCCGCAATTTGCCCGGACAAAGTAAAAAAACAAACGGGAGCCGGAACGCATGCAACGCCGCCATCTAATGCGGGCCCTCGCCGTCGCGCCCGGCCTCACCCCCGCCATGGCTCTGGCTCAGTCCGGTTTTCCGCAGCGGCCGTTGACCTTCCTCGTTCCGTTCTCGGCAGGCTCGGGCACGGATATCCTGGCGCGGCTGGTCGCGCCGGCCACGGCGCAGGCGCTCGGCACCACGGCGATCATCGACAATCGCGGCGGCGCCGGCGGGACGATCGCCGTGGGAATGGCGTTGCGGGCGAGGCCGGACGGACACACGCTGGTCGTGTCGGGCACCAGCACCGTACCGATCAACCGCGCCCTTTACACCAGCCTCGGCTATGACCCGCACCGGGAACTGGCGCCGGTCGCCGTCGCTGTGACAGCGCCCAATGCGCTGGTCGTGAACGCCACCGGCCCGATCCGTGACCTCGAGGCGCTGATCGCGGCCTTGCGCCGGCGCGACAACCAAACGCGCTACTGGTCGACCGGCAATGGCACCTCGCAGCATCTCTCGGGCGTGCAGCTGGTCCGAGCTGTCGGGGGCGAGGCGCAGCACATCCCTTATCGCGGTCCCTCCGAGGCCTTGGCGGGGCTGCTCGCGGGCGACACCGAGTGGGGATTTTCCGCTCTGCCCGCCGTGGTTCCCCTGGCGCGCGACGGCCGGCTGAAAATCCTGGCAGCTACCGGCATGCAGCCCGTCTCGGGATTTCCGGAGGTACCGAACCTCGCCAGGATCGGCATGACCGGCTTTGCCGAGACCGACATCTTTGTAGGCCTGTCCGTCCAACGCGCCGTGCCGCCGGAGGTTCTGGCAGCGTTACGCCAGGCCTATCGCACGGCAGCCGCCCAGCCCGGCATGTCCGATCGGCTCGCGGCCACCGGCTTCACTCCCGCCCCGCCCATGAGCGATACGGAGCTGGAAGCCTTCACCGACCGGCAAGTGGCATTCTGGGCTGAGCTCGTGCGGGAGTCGGGCGCCAGGATCGAATAGCGTCAGCTGGCGCGCGTTGCGGCGAGCGCGGCTTCCACGGCGCGGATCATCTCCGGTGCATCCGGTTCGGTCTGTGTCGAGAAGCCCTGCACATGCCGGCCGTCCCGGCTGACCAGGCACTTGTGAAAATTCCAGCGCACCGGCCCCGCCTCGCGCGCGGCCCAGGCGAAGAAGGGGTGCGCCTGCGCCCCTCGCACATGGTTCAGCGCGGCAATGGGAAAGGTGATGCCAAACATGGTGTCGCAGAACTCGCGGATCGCATGGGCGTCGGTGCTTTCCTGGTTGAAATCGGTGGAGGGCACGCCGATCACGGTCAGGCCACGCGCCTCATAGCGCTCATGAAGCTTTTACAGCGCCGCATATTGGGGCGTGTAGCCGCAGAAGCTGGCGGTATTCGTCACCAGCATCACCCGGCCGCGGAACTGCGCGAGGGGCAGCGGACCGCCCTCGATCGCCTGGAACCCGAAGGCGAAGGCATCCGTACCTTCCGCCATGGCGGCCGGGCTCATCACGAGGCCCGCGAGCAGAGCACGGCGGTCAACCATACCGCTCCTCCAGCCAGGGATCGGCGTTGTTGTGATAGCCGCGGACTTCCCAGAAGCCGGGCTGGTCGTCGGCGCGGAGCTCGATCCGCGTCACCCATTTGGCGCTTTTCCAGAAGTAGTAGCGCGGGATGACGATGCGGGCCGGGCCGCCATGCACACGCTCCAGCGGGGCATTGTTCCAGCTATGCGCGACCAGCACCTCCTCGGCGGCGAAGACCTCCAGCGGGACGTTCGTCGTGTAGCCGTCGTAGGAGTGGAAGACGACGAAGCGCGCTTCCGGCTTGGGGCGCGCCAGCATCAGCAGGTCCCGCGCCGAGACGCCGTGCCAGATATTGTCGTAGCGCGACCAGCTGGTCACGCAGTGGATGTCGTTCTTCCACTCATGCTGCGGCAGGGCCCGGAAGCCGTCCCAGTCCAGCGCCAGCCGCTCCTCGACCAGGCCCTCAACGCGCAACCGCCAGCGGTCCAGCCTCACCTCTGGCTGCACGCCGAGGTCGAGGACCGGGAAGTCGTCCACGAGACGCTGGCCGGGGGGCAGGCGATTGGCTTGCGGCGTGCTGGTCTCGCCGGTGAGGAGGCGGCCGTCGCGGGCCCATTTCTCCTTGCTGGCGATCAGCTTTTCCTTGATCGCGCCGGTCAGGATCACGTCGTCGGGGTTCTCGTCGGTCATGGTCCACGCATCCTTGCCATGGGGATACGTGCCACTTCCGAGCCCGGAGGCAAGATGATCCTAGCGCGGCACCAGAAAGGCGGCGGCCAGAGGACCCCAGGTCGCGCTGCCTCCGGACCCATAGAAAAGCCCGTGCCCGTCGCTCCCATAGGCGGGCACCGCGTGGAACTCAGCCACGCCGCCGCTCCCGCGATAGGCCTCGACAAGCTGCGAGGCCATCGCATGGTTGAAGAAGCTGTCGTTTGCCGCATAGATCCACAGCGTCGGCAGCCGCGCCGTGCCGCCATAGGCGCCGGCCGCGCGGACCAGCTGATCCGGCCGGCAGACCTGGTTCGGCACGCCGCCCTGCCAGCCGCCGCGCCCGCCCGCCATGTTGATGATTGCGCCGACCTCGGGGGGGTTCAGGCTGGCCAGCGCCAGCACGCCCCAACCACCCGCGGATTGCCCGACCACCAGCGATGGCCCCGGCGACACGTCTGGCCGAGCCTGGATGGCGCGCACCGTGGCCAGGATATCGCGCGCCGCCTCCAGCCCGCCCGGACCGTAATTGCCCTGATCGCAGCGGCCGAAGTTCTCCTCCCAGGGTCCGCCGGTCCGCCCGTAGCCGCGCCGCATAGGGATCGCAACGAGGTAGCCGCGGGTGGTGAACCAGCGCACCGCCTCGTTGCCGCAGGGTGTCGGGCGCATGCCGGCACGCGCGGAAGCATCACCCGGCGAGCCGTGGTTGATGACGACGAGCGGCGCCGGCCCAACGGCCCCGGAGCGGCAGATGCGGGTGAACAGGGCACGGTCTGTGAGGTTCAGCGTCTCGCCGCTATCCTCGGCCGAAAGAGGCATCTCCGCCGCGCAGGCGCCCAGCAGAAGCGCCGCCGCGAGACAGAGGCGACGGATCACTCGCCGCCCTTGTTCCGCATCATCCGGGCCTTGTCGCGCTGCCAGTCGCGGCTGGCGATCGCATGCCGCTTGTCGTGCAGCTTCTTGCCGACCGCCAGGCCGATCACGACCTTGGCCCGCCCCTTCTCGTTGAAGAGGATCTCGATCGGCACCAGGGTCGCGCCGTCTCGCGTGACGGCGCCGACGAGGGTGCGGATTTCCTTCTGGTGCAGCAGCAGCTTCTTCGGCCGGACTGGGTCGAATTTCGCCATGAAGCTGCCGGCCTGATACTCGGGAATGTGGCAGCCGAAGAGGAACATCTCGCCCTCGCGCTCGCCCGCCCAGGCCTCCGCGATCGAGGCGCGGCCAAGGCGAAGGCTCTTCACCTCGGGCCCATACAGCACGAGCCCGGCCTCGAAGGTCTGGCCGATCGTGTAATCGAAGCGCGCGCGCCGGTTCTGCGCGGCGGTGCCGATACTGATGATCGTTTTCTTCTTGGGGACGACTGCCATTAGAAATGCCTCAGTTGAGCAGCCCCGCCGCCCGCATCGCACCCTCGACGCGCGTGCGCGTGCTGGCCGCGACCGGCGCCATGGGCAGGCGGCAGAAATCGGTGCCGCGGCCGAGCAGGCTCGCCGCATACTTCACCGGGCCCGGCGAGGTCTCGCAGAACATCGCGTCATGCACCGGCACCAGACGCTCCTGGATCGCCATCGCATCCTTGATGCGCCCCTCGCGCCAGGCCTTGTGCATGTCGGCGCAGAGACGCGGCGCGATGTTGCTCGTCACGGAGATGCAGCCATGCCCGCCGGACGCCATCAGCGCGAGCGCCGTATGGTCCTCGCCCGAGAGCTGGATGAAGTCGGGCCCGCAGGTCATGCGCTGGTGCAGCGGACGCGCGAGATTGGCCGTCGCATCCTTCACACCGATGATGTTCTTGTGCTTGGCGAGACGCCCCATGGTCTCGGGCGTCATGTCGATCACGCTGCGCGGGGGGATGTTGTAGATGATGAGCGGCAGGTCCACCTCGTCGGCGATGGCCGTGAAGTGCAGGAACATCCCCTCCTGCGTGGGCTTGTTGTAGTAGGGCGTGACGACCAGCGTCGCATCCGCGCCGGCGGCCTTGGCGTGGCGGGCGAGCTCGATGGCCTCGGCCGTGCTGTTGCTGCCGGCGCCGGCGACCACGGGAACGCGGCCACGCGCCGCCTCTACGCAGATCTCCACGACACGCTTGTGCTCCTCGTGGCTGAGCGTGGGGGATTCCCCGGTGGTGCCGACGGGCACCAGGCCCTCGGTGCCCTCGTTGATCTGCCAGTCCACCAGCTCGGCGAAGGCGCGCTCATCCACTTTGCCATCGGCGCGCATGGGCGTGATGAGGGCGGTGAGCGATCCCTGCAGGCGAAGGGTGGACATGGCGGCTTCCTTGTGGATTTCGCACTGAAATGGTGCGTTGGGCCTAGATTTAGGTCCGTCTTCGTTCAGCAACAAGCGCAGTCCCTGGATTACAGCCCCGCGCCGCCGGGCTAGGATGCGGCATGCGCCCCTTTCTCGCTCTCCTGATCCTGCTCCTGGTATCCCAGACCGCCCTGGCCCAGCCCACGCGCGAGGCGGGCCGGCAAGCACTGGCCGCAGCCCAGGCGCAGCGGTGGGGCGAGGCGCAATCCGCCGCGGCCGGCGCTGATCCGCTGATCGCCAAGATGGTCACCTGGATGCGCCTCAGCCAGCGCGGCGGTGCCGCCACTGCCGCGGAAATGCTGGGCTTCATCGACAGCGTCGCCGATTGGCCGAGCCAGGACGCGCTGGCTCGCCGCGCCGAGGAGCTGCTGGTCATCGAGCCGGATGACGAGTTGGCCCTGCGCTACTTCGCCGCCCGCCCGGCCCGCACGCTGGACGGTGCGACCCGGCATGTCACGGCGCTGCTGAACACCACCCGCACTACCGAGGCCCGCCGGGCCGCCAGCCGCGCCTGGGCCGAGGACACCGCGCCCGAGGCCTTCGCGGAAGCCACGTTTCTGGAGCGCGCCGGCTCCCTGCTGACACCGGACGACCACTGGCGTCGCTTCAACCGCCTCTCCTTCGGCCGCGACCTCGCCGCCGGCCAGCGCCTCCTGCCCCTGCTGGACCAGACGAAGCAGGCCATGGCCGAGCTCCGCCTCGCCTATATGGCCGAGGGCGGGTCCAGCGACCCCAGCCCTGCCTCCGCCGCGCTTGACCCGGGGGCGACGCTGGGGCGCGCCCGCATGCTCCGCCGTACCGAGCGCGATACCGAGGCCGCCGCCGCCTGGGCTGCCGGTGCTGGCTCGCAGGTGAACCTGCCGGCCGACGCGCAGCGCGCCATCTGGACGGAACGGCAGGTTCTGGCGCGCAAGCTGATCCGGCTCGGCGATGCGCGCGCCGCCTATACCGTCGCGTCGCAGCACGGCCAGACCCTGCGAGGCGAGCCGCGGCAGGAGGCCGAGTTCCTGTCCGGCTTCATCGCGTTGCGCCTGCTGGATGACCCGGTGCGCGCCCTCACCCATTTCCAGCGCCTCGCCGAGGGCAGCCGCAGCGCCATCACGCAGTCCCGCGCCGCCTATTGGCAGGGCAAGGCGGAGACGAACCCGGCCCGCGCCGCCGCGCATTTCCAGCAGGCGGCGAGCTTCCCGGTCACCTTCTATGGGCAGATGGGCGCCCTGGCACTCGGGGAGAGCGGCGCGCAGATCTCGGCGCGGATCAATAACCTCGCCGTGCCGCGGCCCAGCGAGGCCGAGGCCCGCGCTTTCCTGAACCGCGAGCTCCCGCGCCTCATCTTCGCGCTGGGCGAGCTTGGCGAGGCCCGCCGCGCCCGCCCCTTCCTGCTGCGGCTGGAGGAGACGGCGCCCAGCAATGCCGAGCGGCTGCTGATCGCGCGGCTGGCCACCATCATCGGCCGGCCGGACTTCGCGGTCTGGGTAGCGCGCCGCGGCGGCGCGCAGGGGGCGATGCTGGTGGAGGATGGGTGGCCGGCGCCCTACGTCGCCCCCGACGGCAGCGCGGAACCCGCCGTGGTCTTCGCCATCACCCGGCAGGAGAGCAATTTCGACATCGAGGCGGTCTCCCCCGCCAGCGCGCGCGGGCTGATGCAGCTGATGCCGGCGACCGCGCAATCCGTGGCCCGCCGACTGGGCGTGCCGCACCAGGTCGGATGGCTCACTACCGATCCCGCTCACAATATCCGGCTCGGCTCGGCCTATATCCAGGATCGGCTGGAGAGCTTCGGCGGCGTGATGGCCTTCGCCTTTGCTGCCTATAATGCTGGGGGCGGACGGGTCACCGAATGGCTCGGCACCTTCGGCGATCCGCGTCTGGGAAGCGTGCGGCTGCTGGACTGGATGGAGCTGATCCCCTTCGGCGAAACGCGCAATTATGTGCAGCGGGTCATCGAGAACGTGGCGGTTTATCGCGCGAAGGATCCGCGCTCGGCGGCGCTCGACCATCCGATGGCGCCCTGGGCCCGATGAGAGCCATCGCCTCGCTGGGGGGCATCGGTTTCCTGCGGCCGGCACCGGGAACCTGGGGGTCGCTCGCCGTCATGCCGCTGGCGCTGTTTCCGGAATGGGTCGCGCTGGTGGCGGCCGGGGTCTTCACCGTGGCGGGGTTCTGGGCGCTGACACGGCTGCCGGAAACCCGAACCGATCCAGGGTGGATCGTCGTGGACGAGGCGGCCGGCCAGTCGCTGGCGCTGGCCGCCGCTGGAGGCTGGATCGGCGTCGTGCTTGCCTTTGTCCTGTTCCGCGCCTTCGATATCACCAAGCCCGGCCCGGTCGGCTGGGCAGATCGGCAAAAGGGCGCCTTCGGCGTCATGGCCGATGATCTGATCGCGGGCGGGATGGCCGCCATCCTGCTACTCGCATTGGCTTGGTTGGGGATCACGTGATGCTGGATGAAGCCATCCTCGCCGAGGCCGACGCCCTGCTCCAGGCGCTACAATCGCGCGGCCTGACCTTGGCTACGGCCGAAAGCTGCACGGGCGGGCTGATCGCAGCCGCGCTCACCGCCATCGGCGGCTCCTCGGCCGTGGTGCTGGCCGGCTTCGTGACCTATTCCAACGGCGCCAAGACCAGCATGCTGGGTGTGCCGCCCGAGACGATCGAGCGCGTCGGCGCAGTTTCCGAGGAAGTCGCGCGGGCCATGGCCGAGGGCGCTCTGGCACGTTCAGGGGCCTCCATCGCGCTCTCCTGCACCGGGATCGCGGGGCCGGGCGGCGGCAGTTCAGATAAGCCCGTGGGTCTCGTGCATCTCGGGGCCGCGCGGGCGGGGCATGGTATTATTCACTCTCGCCGGATTTTTTTGGGCGATCGCAGCGCAATCCGCGCCGCGACGGTGCGAGAGGCGTTTGCAATGGCACACTCCCTGCTTGGCTAAGCCGCGCTATATGACGTGCATGACAAGGATCGTCCCCCATGCCTGACGACGATGACGACGAATGGGAAGTCCCCGACGCCTTCCAGCCCGACCCCTCCGAGTTCAGCTTCGACCTCGAGGAACGGCTGGCGAGCGTCGTCGCGATCAAGGCGCTGGTTCCCCCCGACGCGACCTCGGCCTCGGCCCTGGGCGTGGAGCGCGAGGGTTCGGGCGTCTGGATCGACGCGGGCGGGCTGGTGCTGACCATCGGCTACCTCATCACCGAGGCGGAGACCGTGTGGATCACGGCCAATGACGGCCGCGTGGTCGAGGGCACGCCGCTGGCGATGGATTTCGAGACGGGCTTTGGCCTCGTGCAGACGCTCGGCCGCCTGCCCGGCCAGAAGGTGGCGCCGCTCGGCGATTCCGAGAGCATGCGCCATGGGGCGCAAGGCGTCCTGGCCGCGGCCGGCGGGCGGAGCCATGCGCTGGCCTGCACGGTCGCGGCGCGCCAGCCCTTTGCAGGCTATTGGGAGTATCTGCTGGAGAACGCGATTTTCACCGCGCCGGCCCATCCGCATTGGGGCGGCGCGGGTCTGTTCGGCGCCGATGGCCGGTTGGCGGGCATCGGCTCGCTGATCCTCCAACAGGGGCAGCAGGGCGGCAAGCGGCTCGACCTCAACATGGTCGTGCCGATCAGCGAATTGCTGCCGATCCTGGAGACGCTGCGCCGCACCGGCCATTCGGGTCGGCCCGCGCGCCCGTGGCTCGGCCTGTACGCTACCGAGGACGACGAGGAAGTGGGCGTCGGTTCCCTCGCCAAAGGCGGCCCGGCCGAGCGGGCGGGGGTCAAACCGCGCGACCGCATCCTGGCCGTGGACGGACAGGCGGTGAGCGACCTCGCCTCGCTCTGGACGGCGGTGCGCGCTGCCGGTCCGGCTGGCGCTGAGGTGCGACTCACCCTTTCGCGCGGCAGCCGGCAGCTCGATCTCGCCGTCATCAGCAGCGACCGGTCGCGGCATCTCAAGGCGCCGCGACTGCACTGAGCCTTGCAACCCTGCTGCGCACCGGAGGTTCACCCAGCGCAGAAGGAGATGGTTCCATGGCGTCACGCATCGTCACAGTTGCCAAGGACACCATCAACGGGTTCCTCGAGGACGAGGCGCTGACGCGGGCGGCGGCCATCGCCTATTTCGCGCTCTTCTCCCTGGGACCGTTGCTGTTCCTGATCACCGGCATCTGCGGCCTCGTCTTCGGCGAGGAACAAGTACGCAAAGCATTGGCGGAGCAGATGCGTGGCCTTTTAGGCCAGGACGCCGCCGGAACGCTCGACGGCATGGCCCAGGGGGCACTAGGCGGAGCGCAGGGCGGGTTGGCGGTGGCGCTCGGCATCGGCACCCTGGCGCTCACGGCATCGGGCGCCTTCGGAGCGTTGCAGGCGGCGCTCAACGCCATCTGGAAGACGGAGATGAAGACTCCCGATACTGCGACGGCCGCCATCACACATTTCGTGCGTGCCAAGGCGCTGAGCCTGGGCCTCGTCGGAACCACGGGGTTTCTGCTGCTGGTGTCCCTGGCCGTCAGTGCCGCCGTCTCCAGCTTTCAGCTTTGGCTGCATGACCGGATGCCGGGACTGGAGATCCTGCTGGCAGTCGTGAACTTCGTGGTGTCGCTGGGCTTCATCACGCTGCTCTTCGCGGCGGTCTACAAGATCCTGCCCGACCGGCGACTGCATTGGCATGACGTCATGATCGGCGCCTTCGTCACGGCACTCCTCTTCAGCTTCGGCAAGCTCGCGATCGGCATCTATATCGGCAGTTCCGATGCAGCGCGTGGCTTCGGCGCCGCGGGGACGCTCGCGATCGTGCTGCTGTGGCTCTACTACTCGGCCGTGATCTTCCTGCTGGGTGCGGAGTTCACGCGAGCCTGGTCGGGCAAGGCGCCCGCGGTCGCGCCGCCGACGGTAATTTTGGTGCCGGTGCCAAGCACCGAGCCGCGCCGGGCGCGGCGAACCGGCGCGATCCGAAAGGACGACTCCGACGAGGTCCAGGCCATATTCATCATGGCCGCCGTGGCGGGCCTTGCCGCGCTGATGAGCCGCGGACCCGCCGTCAAAACGCGCTAGCACGGTCGATCCTGGTGGCGATGCACCGCCGCCCGGACGTAGTCAGACGCGAACACAAAAGAAATATCGCAGAAGACGCGGACCCGGCCCAACGCATCTGCCGTAGCTGAGTTGTCTGTCTGCAAATCTCTACCGGCGAGGCGAAGCTATCCATCCGGATATGCTCAACTCACCCGGCAACAGCTTCTGGAGCGAATGACATGAATGGAGTTGGTTTCTTCGGTGCGATCATCATCGGCCTGCTGGCCGGCTGGATCGCCGAGCGGATGATGTCTCGCAGCCACGGCCTGATCACCAACCTGATCGTGGGTCTCGTGGGCGCGCTCCTCGGCGGCTTCGTTGCGAGCCTGGCCGGCTTCGGCTACAATGGCTGGGTGCCGAGCCTGGTCGTATCCACGCTCGGCGCCGTGCTTCTGCTGTTCCTGCTCGGGATGATTCGCCGCTAGTTCAGCGGCACTTCCATCCGGCTCAGAACCGGCCGCCAGGCTTCCTGCTGTGCCACCAGGAACTGCGCGAACTCCGCCGGCGTATTGCCCACGATGTATTGCGCATCATTGGTCAGGCGCTCGCGGATCCTGGGATCGGTGAGCGCCTGGACGGCCGAGGCGTTCAGCGCCTCGATTGCGCCCTGCGGTGTGCGGGCCGGGGCCAGCAGCCCGAACCAGCTCAACGCCTCCAGCCCAGGCGCAACCTCCGCGAAGCAGGGCACATCCGGCGTAGTGGACATGCGCTGCAAGCTCGTCCAGCCGATGATGCGGCCTTGGTTGTTGCGCACCACCGGCACCGCCGTGCTGCCCGCCACCACCAGCAGATCGAGGTTGCCGGCGAGGAAGTCGTTCATGGCCGCGGCGTCGCCGCGATAGGTCACGTCCTGCATGGTAATCCCGAGCCGCTGGAGCACCATCAGCATCGCTACATTGGTCAGCGTCGTGGGACCGTTCGTGCCGTAGGTGATCTGGCCCGGGCGCGCACGGGCGGCCGCCACCATTGCGGCGATGTCTCGCGGCCCGTCCGGACGAGCGACGACGGCGAAGGGATAGGTCGTGGCCAGCGTGATCGGCGCGAAATCCTCAATCTTGTAGGGCAGGTTGCGCTGGACGATCGGGTTGATCGTCAGCGTCGTGCCCGAGGACATCAGCAGCGTATAGCCGTCGGGCTGAGCGCGGGCCACCGCCTCCCCGCCGACGATGGTGTTGCCGCCGGGCCGGTTCTCCACCTGCACCGCGCGGCCGAGGGTCTGCGTCATCCGCTCGGCCATCAGGCGCGTCAGTACATCGGTGCTGCCGCCGGGGGAGAACGGCACGATGATGGTGATGTTGCGCGCGGGAAAACCGGGCTGGGCAATGGCGGGTGCGGCAAGCAGCGATAGGGAAGCGCCCAGCGAGCGCCGCGTGATCTTGGACATGTAATTCCTCCATTTCAGGAGATTATGGCAGGCCCGCCGCCGCAAGGCGAGATTTCGCGTATCGTGGCGCTCGCGGTATCGGTAGGCCGTTAGATGAACGAGGAAACCCATGGCAAAAATCGCCCTTATCGTTGAGTTCCACCTGAAGCCGGGCGCCCATGCGACCTTCGACGCGATCATCCGTGGTCATGCCATCGGCACCCTCGCCGACGAGCCGGGCTGCGAGCGGTTCGACGTGCTGCAGCCCAAGGGCAAGGACGGGCCGGACCTCTCGCGCGTCATGCTGGTCGAGGTCTATGCCGATGCGGCGGCGCTGGCGGCGCACCAGGCCAATCCGCGCCTGGGCCGCACCCGCGACGCCTATGCCGAGCTCGTCGTGGATCGGAAGATCCACCTCTGCGACCTCTAAGCCGGCGCTCCGCAGCGCGGCGATCGGTGAGTTTCGGCCTTCCCGACCCCCTCGCATCGTGACAGAGTTCGTTGCGAGGGGAACGTAAAAATGGAACTGCCAACAGGCACCATCGATGCCGATCTGCACCCGATCGTGCCGGGTCTCGATGCGCTCGCACCCTACCTCCCGCCTCTCTGGCGCGACCAGATCGCCATGCGCGGGATGGAGGGCTTCGACACCCAATCCTATCCGCCCAACTCACCCAAATCGGTGCGGTCGGACTGGCGGCCCGAGACGGGCGTGCCCGCCTCCACCATCGAGCAGTTGCGGTCGCAGGTGCTGGAGCCCTGGGGCGTCGCGCGCGGAATCGTGACGCCGCTCTACGGCGTGCAGCTCGTCTTCAACGAGGATATGGGCAACGCCTTCACCTCGGCGCTGAACGACTGGACACGCGAGAAATGGCTCGATGCCGACCGGCGCCTCGCCGGCTCCATCATCCTGCCGATGTTCAATGCCGAGCACGCCGTCGCCGAGATCGAGCGCTGCGCGCCCGACCCGCGCTTCGTGCAGGCCATGGTGCTGGTGATGGGCGAGACCCCGCTCGGGCGCAGGCACAACTGGCCGATCTTCGAGGCGCTGGTGAAGCATGACCTGCCGCTCGCCATCCATGCCGGCAGTACCTACCGCAACCCCGTGACCTCCCTCGGTTGGCCCTCCTGGTACGCAGAGGATTACGCGGCCAACCAGCAGGCCTTCCAGAGCATGCTGGCCTCGCTGATCACCGAGGGCGTCTTCGTGAAGTTCCCGACGCTGAAGGTCGTGCTACTGGAAAGCGGCGTAAGCTGGCTGCCGGCCTTCCTCTGGCGCCTGACCAAGGGCTGGAAGGGCGTCCGCTTCGAGGTGCCATGGCTCGACCGCTCGCCGATCGAGGTGGTGCGGGAGAACATCCGGCTCTCGGTGCAGCCCTTCGACGCGCCGGACGATGCCGAGACCGTGAAGCGGCTAATGGATCACCTGGGCAGCGACGAAATGCTGCTCTGGTCAAGCGACTGGCCGCATTGGCAATTCGACGGTCGGCCGAAGCTGCCGCCGGGTATCGGGCCGGAGCTCGCACGGAAAATCTGCGTCGAGAACGCGCTTTCGACGTACAAGCGTCTCGCATCGGAGACTGTATCATGAACGTCATCCGCCCCCATGCCGCTCCCGGCCGCCCGCTGGCAGCCACCCAGGGCCTCATCGACGTGGACATCCATCCGCGCCCGAGGTCCCGCCAGGATTTCGACCCCTGGCTCTCCGCCGCGATGCGCGAGCGCATGCACACCTATGGCATCCGGCCCCGCCACGGCTTCGCGAAGGGCACGCCCTACTTCAAGTCGCAGCCGCTGGCCTGCCGCCAGGATACCTGGCCGGCTGAAGGCACCCAGCCGGCGACGGTTCCCGCCCTCGTCGCCTCGCAGCATCTGGACTTCCACGGGATCGACATCGGCGTGCTGAACCCGCTGCAGCCGACCGGCCAGGGCGACCAGAACAATCCCTTCTCGGTCGCCATGGCGCATGCGGTGAACGAGTGGCAGCTCGAGGCCTGGGTCGGCGTCGACGACCGGCTGCGCGCCTCCGTCGTGGTGCCCTACGAGGACCCCGAGGCCAGCGCGCGGGAAATCCGCCTGCGCGGCGGCGACCCCCGTTTCTGCCAGGTCCTGCTGATGAGCCGGACGTCGCATCCCCTCGGCAATCCGAAGTACTGGCCGATCTTCGAGGCGGCGCAGGAAGTCGGCCTGCCTATCGGCATCCACGCCTTCGGCTATTCCGGCTGGGCGATGACCAATGGCGGCTGGCCGAGCTTCTACATCGAGGAAGTCAGCGAGCACGCGACCTCCTGCCAGTCGCTGGTGAATTCGTTGGTGATCGAGGGTGTGTTCGAGAAGTTCCGCCAGCTCCGCATCGTGCTGATCGAATGCGGCTTCGGCTGGCTGCCGAGCGTCGCCTGGCGGCTGGACAAGCACTGGCCCTCGCTGCGCCACGAGCTGGCCCACGCCGGCACCCGCTCCCCGTCGGAGCAGATCCGCGAGCATATCTGGGTCAGTACCCAGCCGATCGAGGAGCCGCCGCGACCGGAGCAGTTGCTGGATTGCATGGACTGGATCGGCTGGGACAAGATCCTCTACGCCAGCGACTATCCGCATTGGGACTTCGACGATCCCCGCACGGCGATCCCGAGCTACATCCCCGAGGCGCAGCGCGCGGCCATCTATGGCGGCAATGCCCGGAAGGTCTACGGCTTCCGATGACGCGCCATATCGTGGCCCCCGCCGCCGAGATCGCGCCGGGCCAACGCCGGGTGGTGGAAGTCGACGGCAAGCGCATCGTGCTGTTCAACCTGCACGGCGAGTTCTTCGCGCTGTCCGACCGCTGCCCGCATCAGGGCGGGCCGCTGTCGAAGGGCCCGGCAATCGGGCTGGTCGAGAGCCCCTGCCCCGGCGAGTACAGTTACGGGCGCGAGGGCGAGATCGTCCGCTGCCCCTGGC
Source organism: Rubritepida sp. (assembly GCA_028291455.1). Taxonomy (GTDB): domain Bacteria; phylum Pseudomonadota; class Alphaproteobacteria; order Acetobacterales; family Acetobacteraceae; genus Roseococcus. Next base: position 45,130 of record JAQGHY010000189.1, read on the forward strand.
ACGCCTGGGAATTCGACATCCGCACCGGCCGCTCGCGCTTCGATCCGCGACGAATGAAGGTGCGGGCTTTTCCCGCCTGCGTGGAAAAGGGCGAGACGCTGCAAGCCGAGACGTTTCCTGTGAGCGTGGAGCAGGAATACGTGGTGGTGGAGGTTTAGCCGGCTTACGGGCCGGTCGCTTCGAGCGTTGCGCAGCACCTCATAGGCTCGCCGAAACCTTGCCTTGCCTCCGATGTTAAGGGTGGAGCAAGAAGGATTTTCGGCATGAACCTCATCATCTACATCGTCGGCCTCATCGTGGTTATCGCCGCGGTCCTCAGCTTCTTCGGCCTGCGCTAGGCCGCGAACTCCGCCGCTACCGCGGCGAAAGCCACGTCCAGCCAGGGCAGCAGCGCCTCGACGTCGGAACGCTCGATGGTAGCGCCGCACCAGATGCGGAGCCCCGGCGGCGCGTCCCGATAGCTGGCGGCATCCAGGGCCACGCCTTCCTTCTCGAGAATCGCGGCCAGGCGCTTGGCCGCCTCCATCTGCTTGTCGTAATCGAGCGCCGTGAACCAGTCCGCCGCGATCTTCAGGCAGACCGAGGTGCAGGAGCGTGTGGCGGGATCCATGGCCAGGAAGCGCGCCCAGTCGCTCGCCTCGACCCATGCGGCGACGGCGGCGAGGTTGCCCTCCGCGCGCGCGATCAGCGCCGGCAGGCCGCCGATGGCTTCGGCCCAGCGGAGCCCGTCCAGCGCATCCTCGACGCAGAGCATCGAGGGGGTGTTGATCGTCTCACCCCGCAAAATGCCCTCGTTCAGCTTGCCGTCCTTGGTGAGGCGGAAAATCTTCGGCATTGGCCATTTCGGCCTGTGCTCCTCAAGCCGCGCAACGGCGCGCGGCGAGAGTGCGAGCATCCCATGCGCCGCCTCGCCGCCCAGCACCTTCTGCCAGGACCAGGTGACGACATCGAGCTTGTCCCAGGGCAGTTCCATCGCGAAGGCGGCGCTGGTGGCGTCGCAGATGGTCAGGCCCTCGCGATCCGGGGCGATCCAGTCGGCGGCGGCCAGACGAACGCCGCTGGTCGTGCCGTTCCAGACGAAGACGCAGTCCCGCGCGGGGTCCACCTTCCAGACGTCGGGCAGCCCGCCATAGGGCGCGACAAGCATGCGAAACTCGCCGAGCTTCAGCTCGACGGCGATGTCCTGTGCCCATTCGGCGGAGAAGCTCTCCCACGCGAGCACGTCCACGCCGCGCGGGCCGAGCAGGCTCCACATCGCCATCTCGACGGCGCCGGTGTCCGAGGCTGGCACAATTCCGAGACGGTAATCCTCGGGCATGCCGAGGATTACCTTGGAGCGCGAAATCACCTCCGCGAGCTTGGCCTTGGGCGCGGCCGCGCGATGGCTGCGGCCGAGCAGCGCGCCTTCTAGCGCGGCGAGGGAGAAGCCGGGGCGCTTGGCGCAGGGGCCGGAGGAGAAATG
>JAQGHY010000190.1 GCA_028291455.1 Rubritepida sp.
CGCCCAGCCGCTCCTCAAGGTCGCGGATCGACTCGATGACACTGGCCGGAGACAGTCCCATCTCGACAGCCGCGCGGCGGAAGTTCCGGTGCCGGGCGACGGTGGCGAAGAGGCCGAGGCGGTTCAGGTCACGCATGATTGTTCGGTTCAGCCTGATAGATCATTCATATCTATTCGTATTCCCCGAGGTAAAAGCCAAGCCTAGTTTCCGGCACCACCTGAAACGAGGAACACGCGCATGACCCGCAAACTTGGAACCACCGGCCCTACCGTCTCCACCATCGGCCTCGGCGCGATGGGCATGTCGGACTTCTACGGCCCGGCCGATCGCCCGGAGAGCATCGCCACCATCCATGCCGCGATGGAGGCGGGGATCACGCTCATCGACACCGGCGACTTCTACGGCAGCGGCCACAATGAGCTGCTGATCCGCGAGGCGCTGGCCGGCAAGCCGCGCGACAAGATGGTCATCAGCGTGAAGTTCGGCGCGATGCGCGATCCCGCCGGTGGCTGGACCGGCTTCGATGCCAGCCCGGCCGGGATGAAGAACGCCCTCGCCTACAGCCTGCAGCGGCTCGGGACGGACTACATCGACATCTATCGTCCCGCCCGCCTCGACCCGAAGGTACCGATCGAGGAGACCATCGGCGCCATGGCCGAGATGGTGAAGGCCGGATACATCCGCCATATCGGGCTGTCCGAGGTCGGCGCGGAAACCATCCGCCGCGCCCATGCGGTGCACCCGATCGCCGACCTGCAGATCGAGTACTCGCTGATCTCGCGCAACCCCGAGCGCGACATCATGCCCACCCTCCGCGAACTCGGGATCGGCATGACACCCTACGGCGTCCTCTCGCGCGGCCTGATCAGTGGCCACTGGGACAAGTCGTCAGGCACGGCGGACTTTCGCGCCATGAGCCCACGCTTCCAGGGCGAGAACCTCGACCGCAACCTGGCGCTGGTGGAGAAGCTGCGCGAGGTGGCGCAGCGTAAAGGCGTGACGGTCGCCCAGCTTGCTATTGCATGGGTGGCGGCACAGGGGGCGGACATCGTCCCCCTGGTCGGCGCGCGCAAGCGGGACCGGCTGAAGGAGGCGTTGGGCGCGCTGGACGTCACGCTGACGCCGGCCGACCTCGCGGAGATCGAGGGCGCGGTGCCGAAGGGCGCGGCCGCGGGCGACCGGTACGACAAGCACAGCATGGCGATGCTCGACAGCGAGCGCTGAGCCTGGTCAGGGGGCGGGCAACCGCCCCCTGAAGTCCTGCATTGCCTGTGCGGCCATCCGGCAACCGAGCGCGCGCAGCCAAGTAACGAATACATCCTTAAATATGTATTCCAATATCGGAAGGTTCTTGTAGCGGAGGCTTTCGTCCGCTTAGCGTGCGGCCACTCCATAGGAATGGCTCATGATGACGCTTCGTACGAAGGCTCGCCCTGCCGTCAGCGGCTGCGCCTGCTGCATGCCGGCTCTAGGCCGGCGCGGCATGTTCGGCCTCGCCGCGAGCGCCTTCCTCGCCCCATCGGCACGGGCGGCGGATGGGACGGTGTACGACTCGATGCTGCTGACCTGCATCGACCCGCGCCTGGTCACGCCCGTGAACGCATGGATGGGAACGCGCGGCTTGACCGGCAGGTTCAGCCAGTTCGCCATCGCCGGCGCGCCTATCGGCGTCGTGGCACCGGCCTTCGCGGCGTGGCAGACGGCCTTCTGGGACAACCTGGGCGCCTCGATGCAGCTGCACGGGATCACCCGTGTCATCGCCGCGAGCCATCGCGATTGCGGTGCGGCCACCATCGCCTATGGCGCCGCCTCCGTTGCGACGCGCAATGCCGAGACTTCGCTGCACCAGCGGGTTTATTCGGAGTTCAAGGCCGAGCTCGCCCGGCGCCAGCCCACGCTTCGGGCCGAGGGCGGGTTGATGGCGCTGGATGGCACCATCGAGATGTTCGCCTAGCCTTAGCTCTGCGCTTCCGAAAGGCTGTGCTGCTCGCGCAGCGCATGGAAGCGCAGGGTCTTCCACTCCTCCTCGGCACGCCGGCGGCGCCAGTCTGAGCTGAACAGCGCCACCAGCTCGCCGTCATGGTCCTCGGCGAGTTCGCTGCGGTTGGTCTGCGAGAAGCGGTTCACCGCGTCGCGATCCTGCGAGGTCACCCAGCGCAGGTATTCCCACTGCGTGTTCTCGAAGCCGGCGGGCACCCCGTATTCCGTCTTGAGCCGGCTTTGCAGCACGTCAATCTGCAGCAGGCCCACCACGCCGATGACTGGCGGCGAGCCGTCGAGCGGGCGGAAGAGCTGCACCACGCCCTCGTCGGCCAGCTGCTCCAGCGCCTTCTTCAGCTTTTTCGCCAGCATAGGATCGTCCAGCCGGACGCGGCGCAGATGCTCGGGCGCGAAGGAGGGGACGCCGCGGAAGTTCAGCGCCTCGCCCTCCGTGAGCGTGTCGCCGATCCTAAGGATGCCGTGGTTGGCGATGCCGACGACGTCGCCGGGCCAGGCCTCCTCGGCCACCTGACGATCTTTTGCGAAGAAGAAGAGCGGCGCGTTGACCGGAACCTGCTTGCCGGTGCGGACCTGAAGCAGGCGCGCGCCCTTCTGCAGCCGGCCGGAGCAGATGCGCAGGAAGGCCACGCGGTCGCGATGCTGCGGGTCCATATTGGCCTGGACCTTGAAGACGAAGCCGGTCAGCCGGTCCTCGCCGGGCGCGACGGTGCGGGTATCGGCGGGCCGGGGGCGCGGCGGGGGTGCGAGGCGGGCCAACCCGTCCAGCAGATGGCCCACGCCGAAATCACGCAGGGCGCTGCCGAAGAAGACCGGCGTCATCGAGCCCTGGAGGAAGGCCTCCTCGTCGAATTCCGGATAGCCGCCCCCGACGAGGCTCGCCTGCTCGCGTAGTTCCGCGAGTTGGACGGCCGGCAGCAGGCGGTCCAGCGCGGGATCGTCGAGGCCCTGCACGCGGATGTGGCTGCCATCCTGCGTGTCCAGCATGCGCAGCGCGGGGTCGAGCATGTCATAGACGCCGAGGAGGTCGCGCCCCTGGCCGATCGGCCATGCGGCGGGCGAGACGTCCAGCGCCAGCGTCTTCTCGATCTCGTCCAGCAGCTCCAGCGGGTCGCGCCCTTCACGGTCCATCTTGTTGATGAAGGTGATGATGGGGATGTCGCGCAGGCGGCAGACCTCGAAGAGCTTCAGCGTCTGCGCCTCGATACCCTTGGCGGCGTCCAGCACCATCACCGCGGCGTCCACGGCCGTCAGCGTGCGGTAGGTGTCCTCGGAAAAGTCCTCGTGGCCCGGCGTGTCGAGCAGGTTGAAGACCAGGTTGTCGCGCTCGAAGGTCATGACCGAGGTGGCGACGGAGATGCCGCGATCCTGCTCGATGCTCATCCAGTCCGAGCGCGTCGAGCGGCGGTTGCCCTTCGCGCGGACCTGGCCGGCGAGCTGGATGGCGCCGCCCTTGAGCAGCAGCTTTTCGGTCAGCGTCGTCTTGCCGGCATCGGGGTGGGCGATGATCGCGAAGCTGCGGCGACGCGCGGCCTCATGGGCGGCATCGGTCCGGGCGGGGTCTTTGGGGAGCGTGTCCATTGTCGGTGTTCTCGGCGGTGCCGGGGAGATGGCACGGTGAAGGCCTGGGGTCGAGGCTTGGTCTGCCGAAGCGTGCAGCGGCCCCGCTATGTCGGGCCGAAATAGGAGCAGGTGTCGCCCTCGGAATCCCGGTAGACGGTCACCTTGGTCAGGCCCGGGCACCGGCCGGCAAGCCGGCGCCAGATCCAGGCGGAGAGGTTCTCCAGCGTGGCCGGGCCGAGTTCCGGCACGTCATCCAGGAAGCGATGGTCCAGCCCGTCCCGCGTCTCCTCCAGCGCACGCTGGAAGAGGCCGAGATCGAAGACCATCCCGCTGGCGGGGTCGGCATCGCCGCGCAGGGTGACCTCGGCGCGGTAGGAATGGCCGTGGATGCGGCGGCTGGGCTCGACGTCGATGGTGCGGTGGAGCGTGTGGGCGGCCTCGAAGCGGAACTGCTTGCTGAGCTCGAACATCTACGGGATCCCCAGCAGCTTGTGGGTCTGCAGACTGAGGCGCCAGCGCGGGTTCCGCAGGCAATAGGCGATGGCGGCGGCGGTGTTTTCCTCACGCGCGGGGCCGTCCATCGGCTGGATGAGGAAGGATCCGAAGGCGAGGCCCGCGAAGGAAGCCGGATCGACGCCGGTCTGGGGGAAGACGAGCTTGAGCTCGTCGCCGGCCGTGATCACGAGGGGCGCGCCGGCCTTGGGGCTGACGCAGACCCAGTCGATCCCCGGCGGCGGCTCGATGGTGCCGTTGGTCTCGATGGCGATCTCGAAGCCCTCGCCGTGCAGTGCGGCGATGGCGGCCTCGTCGAGTTGGAGAAGCGGCTCGCCCCCGGTGATGACGACGAAGCGCTGCTCGGCGCCGTCGCCGCCCCAGGCGGATGCCACGGCGCGCGCGAGATCGTCCGCGGTGGCGAAGCGGCCGCCGCCCTCGCCGTCCATGCCGACGAAATCCGTGTCGCAGAATTTGCAGATGGAGGCCCCGCGGTCGGCCTCGCGGCCAGACCACAGGTTGCAGCCGGAAAAACGGCAGAACACCGCGGGACGGCCAGCATACCGGCCCTCGCCCTGCAAGGTGTAGAAGATCTCCTTGACGGCGTAGCTCATGGCATGGCGCTCGTCGCCGAGCGATGGGGGGACATGCGGGGCATCACGCTGCGGAGCCTTACGTCAAAGGCGCGGCGGCGAACAGGCCGGAACGACGTTGGAAGGACGATCAGGGCTGCGCGGGTGCCGCCCCGATCGTCATCGTGCAGTGACTTCCGTCGAGTGCTTAGCGGATCCGCTTGGTCACCATGAACGTGCAGAGGCCACCGGGGTAACGGCTTTCGGGGCCGGCATTCAGCTGTTCGGCATTCTGCGGGGACACGCAGGAGCCGGTCGCGAGTACGTTCGAATTGCGAACCCGAGCCTGCTCGGCCCCGCCGGACTTGATGAAATTCACGATCGTTTCCGGCTGATAGACCTGGAGCTCACCGAAGAGCTGCTGCAGGCCGCGTCCAACGGCTTCATTGGCCGTCTGCTCCTTGCTCATCAACAGCACGAAAGTGCCATCGCCGGTGCCTGCCCGGAAGTTCCGGCGCAGGACGACGGTTTCATTCGGCGCGAGCTGCAGCGTGCAGTCGGTTGGGCGGTTGGGGATCGCCTGGCATCGCGTGTTGATGACCTGGTCCGCCGTTGCCGCGCTTTCCAGGCCGCTGGGGGCCGCGCTCGGATCTACCGACTGCGGGGCCACGACCGCACAGCCACCGAGCAACAGCGCCATGGCGAAAATCGAATTGGACTTCAACATCATTCTTTCCCCTGAGATTCCCGTGGACCTGGGAGCATGTCCGGTCCGGTCGGCTCATATGTGACACGCTCCCGCGGTGGCCGCGGTCGCGCCGATCTGCCGCCGTTGTGGCGCGGCCTCAGCTATCGCGCCATCCCTCGCGGCTGGCCAGACGGCAAACATTGCCATCGCGACGCGGCTGGAGCTTAACGCTGCCGGCGTCCCGTGGCTGCATCGGGGTCGCGAGGCGAATTCCTGGTAGCGGCGAGCGGACTTGAACCGCTGACCCCGGCATTATGAGTGCCGTGCTCTAACCAGCTGAGCTACGCCGCCATCCAGAGAGCCCGGGAGGTAATCGGCCCCCCAATCCCTGTCAACCGAAGCGCTGCGGGACGACACGAGCAAATGTATGGTCCAAGCTACAAAGTCAAACATTTGGAGCCCGACATGCGCCGTATCGGTTTCGCCATCCTGCTCGGGTTCCTCTCCCCCCTGCCCGCCTCCGCCTTCCCCGAACGCCCACTGACGATGGTAGTCCCCTATGCCTCAGGCGGCCCGATCGACGTGCTGGCCCGCGTCCTGGCACCGGAGATGTCCACCATCCTCGGCCAGCCCGTCACCATCGACACCCGCCCGGGCGCCGGCGGCAATGTCGGCGCGGCCTATGTGGCGCAGCAGTCGCGGCCCGACGCCTACACCATCCTCTTCACCGGCGCCGGGCTGGCGAGCAACGTCTCGCTGACCAACCTGCCGTTCGACCCCCTGCGCGACCTCACGCCGATCCTGGGCATGGGCGCCATCCCCTCGCTCATGGTCGTCTCCCTCCAATCGCCCTACCGCAGCCTGGCGGAGCTACTGGCCGCGGCGCAAGCGCGGCCGGGCGCCGTCAGCTACGGCTCCTCCGGCCCCGGCACCGGCAGCCACCTGGCCGGCGTGCTGCTGGGTGCCGCTACCGGCGTCGAGTTGCTGCACGTGCCCTATCGCGGCTCGGGCGCCGTCTATCCGGACTTGATGGCGCAGCGGATCGACACGCTGCTGGACATCATGGCCTCCTCTATCGGGCAGGTGCAGCAGGGGGCGGTGCGGGCGCTGGCCATCACCTCCCGCCAGCGCTCCGACGTGCTGCCGGATGTGCCGACCATCGCCGAATCGGTCCCCGGCTATTTCTTCGAGACCTGGACCGGCCTCTTCGTCCGCTCGGGAGCGCCGGAGGAATCCATGCGCATCCTCGAGGCCGCGGCACTCCAGGCCATGCAGATGCCGCGCGTGCAGGAGCGGCTGCGGCTCTCCGCCTCGCAAGCCATCCCGGCCGACCGCGCCGGCTTCACCGCCTATTTCCGCGCCGATGTGGACCGCTGGGCCGCCATGGTGCAGCAAGGCCGGCTGCAGCGGGGAGAGTAGAGATGAGCACGCACGAACCGGCCGACACCATCCTCAGCGGCGGCAAGATCATCACCGCCGATGCGCGTTTCTCCATCGCCGAGTCGGTCGCCATCCGCGCCGGCCGCTTCATCGCCGTGGGCGATGCGGCCATGGTCGAGCGCCACCGCGCCCCGCACACGCAGACCATCGCACTGAACGGCCGCGCGGTGATGCCCGGCCTCATCGACGGCCACGCGCATATGGACCGCGAGGGGCTGAAATCGGTCTTCCCCTCGCTGGCCGGCTGCCGCTCCATCCCCGAGATCCAGGCCCGCATCGCCGAGCTGGCGCGGGACAAGGCCCCGGGCGAGTGGATCGTCACCATGCCCATCGGCGAGCCACCCTTCTACTTCGACCTGCCGGAATCCCTCGCCGAGGGCCGCTGGCCGACGCGGGCCGAACTGGACGACGCGGCGCCCAACAATCCCGTCTATATCCGCTCGATCTGGGGCTATTGGCGGCATAGCCAGCCGCTGGTCTCCATCGCCAATAGCCGTGCGCTGAAGCTGGCCGGCGTGACGCGCGAGACGGCGGCGCCGCATGCCTCCGTCACCATCGAGACCGACGCTTCCGGCGAGCCCAACGGCATCTTCATCGAGCGCGGCTTCGTGCCGCTGGTGGAGCTCTCGCTGTTCCACATGGCGCCCGGCTTCACCATCGCGCAGCGCGTCGCGGCGCTGCCGCGCTCGGCCGCCTATTACCATGCCTTCGGCACCACCAGCATCTACGAGGAGCACGGCGTCGCGGCGGAACTGCTGGCCGCCTACCGCCAGGTGCATGCGGCGGGCAAGCTCACCATGCGCTCACACCTGGCGTTCAGTCCGGACTGGCGCGGCATGGACGACGTGCCGATGGAGCGGCTCATCGGCGGCTGGGGGCATCAGCTTGCGGGGTCCGGCATGGGCGACGACATGCTGCGGCTCTCGGGCATCATCACCGAGATCGGCCGCACGCCCGACAACGCCGTGCGCGCGCAGGCCGCGCCCTATACCGGCTGGGCCGGCTTCAACTACGACATGGGGCTGGAGCGCGAGCGCGCGAAGGAAATGCTGATCGCCTGCGCGCGCAACGGCATCCGCGCCATCGGCATCTGGCCCAACATGCTCGACCTCTATGCCGAGGTGAACGAGGTGGTGCCGATCCGCGACCTGCGTTGGGTGCTGGGCCATATCGCGGTGCTGAGCCGCGAGCAGGTGAGCAAGATCCGCGACCTCGGCCTGGTGCTGACCACGCACACCAACCGCTACATCTACAAGGAAGGCCACCTGCTGCAGGCGCGGAACGGGCTGCCCGACGAGGACAGCATCTCGCCGCTGCGCTGGCTGGAGGAGGCGGGCGTGACCTATGCGCTGGCGACGGACAACGTCCCCGTCTCGCTGTTCTACCCGATGTGGCAGGCCGTCTCGCGGCAGAGCCTCTACACGCAGCGGATGGTGGGGGAACGGCAGGCGATCAGCCGGGAGAGCGCGATCCGAGCGGCGACGAATGCGGGGGCGTATCTGACGATGACGGAGAAGGATAAGGGGGCGATCGAGGTGGGGAGGCTCGCGGATCTGGCGGTGCTGACGGGGGATCCGCTTACGGTGGAGTTGGCGGGGTTTAAGGATGTGGCGTCGGAGCTGACGATGGTGGGGGGGAAAGTGGTGCATGAGCTCGCCGATCAGAATGTTAGGCAGAAACACATTGCCTAAAACACTGCTTAGTCACCGCAGTCATTTGACGGCGCGAAGATAAACCCGCAACTTAAGATTCTAGAATTCTGCTGAAAGATGAAGATGTCCCGAAATAGAAAGAGGCGCGGAATTCGGCTGAGAGGGGGGGCACCAGCTGAACTGCAGCTGAGCAACCGCGCAGCTTGCGGCGACATTCCAAAGCTACTGCCCTTAATCCACGTAACGGCAGTTGGCACGGCAAAAGAAATTATCGGCAGCACAAAGCTTGAAACACGAACATGTAGTGTTTTTGGCAAAAAATTGGTTTACTTTTTCTCTGTTAAGCCGGCCTATAGACTGGGAGATAGCGATGAAAAATCGCACCAGATAAATAGGTTTCCTTTTGTTTTTGTGGTTCGGCCGGAATCTATCGCTGATCCTTTTCACGTTTATCCATTTGATACAGGTGGAGCTTTTTCCGGCGTATTCGACGATCAAGCTGACCCCCACCTTTTCCTTGAAGAATATGCATTGAAATCTCACCATTCGGCAGTCGCAGGTCAGATTGGCTGGGCATTTGGCTCCATTGAATCATATTTCGAGGGCAATATTCGCCACGATATCTTGGAAAATGTCCCTCGCTTTGATACAGTGACAAGAGGATACGTAGATATTGCCCAGATGGCGCGCACAGGAAATAACCAGCCAGATAAACGCGCCTCTGCAATTGAAATAGCATCCGTCCATGATATACCCCTAAAAGATAATGTTACCCTTGCGATAATCCCCAAGCAATACTTAGAAGACGATGACGGCCATGGGAACGTTGACTTCTTGGATAGACTAAATAAATTAAATATTCCATGGACTACCTACAACTGGCAGCCAAACACTTCCCCTAATGCGTTTCAAGGCGAGATCGCAGATCTAGTTCGCCTTCACCTTCAAGAAGGTGGATATTTAACATGAAAGTCGATGAGCTTTCGGAACTGCTTTTAACCGGGTATGTAAACCATTTCAGCAATGGGTTTACGCTGCCATGCTATTCGACTGCACCGAAATCTAATACTTGGTATTTAGCATCGTGCAGCGTGGATGGGGATCATCGAGGAGTCATCACAGGCTTCAGTCCCTTCATATCTAATGACATAGTCTCCCTTAACGAAAGCAAGATTCGCCGAGCCGAGATAAAATCGCCATGGTTAAATGTGCTCGCATGGGAAGGTGACGCTATCGTTGGTACTACCAAAGATATATGGCGAAAAACAGAAACCCTTCATGCCGCGATTGCAAAGAAAGCCCCGCTAACTCTTCTGGACTTACAAGTCGGACTAAGAATCTCAGATGTGATATCTACACTGAATACCGCAAGTGAATTTTTATCAAAACGATACGGCGACGAAAAACAACTTTACTGGAAAATAAACTCCCTGATAAAACCGCAAGTTATAATCACCTTGCGTCGCTTCGTTTACAATTTTGGCGGAGGCGGAGGCCTTTATTCTGACGCTAAAAACGTCAAAATTACGCTCAACGGAAGAAACCTAATTGCAACGATGCCAGACGCAATACTGGCATTTTTAGGAAATATCGACAAAACCGAGGCCACATTTCTAGAGCTTGAATTTTTTGCGCAATCTTTAGGTTTGATGTTGTCGCGACCTGATTATGAGTCGGCATCGCATCCCAAGTATAACGCCGCCAATATTTCTATTATTGCCGGCAGCAAAAATTGGCAGAAATGGTTTGAACTTGCCTCAAAGCTCGCCAAAAAAGGCAGGGCATCTAATAGTGTGCTTGCCTTGCAAGAAGCAATAGGTCTTTTTAGGAACGAAGTAATTCCCAGGGCCCCTCGGCGCGTTCGCCCACTCGATTGGGCATCATCTCAGAACGGCCTCGGAACGGCCTTGCGTTTCCTTGGCAATCAGCTGGGAGACTCTGAGATTCTTGATTCAGCCCTCTTGGCATATAGAGACGCCCTCCTTGAGCGGAGGCGAGATAACCATCCATTCCTCTGGGCCGCTGTAACTAATAATATTGGCGTAACATTCGCCATTAAGGGCGAAGCGGGAGACGCAAGCTTAGTTAAGGAAGCAATTTCCCACTTCGAAAATTCACTTCTCGAGTTTACTCGTGGGAAAAAGCCTCTGGAGTGGGCTGGCGCTCAGTCAAATCTTGGCCGAGCGCACTTGATATTAGCCAGAATGGGAGATCACAAGGCAGCGTCGGCAGCCATCGAGGCGTATGAGAACGTCTTGCTGGAACGCCCCCGGGACAAATTGCCTTTATCTTGGGCTGCCGCACAAAATAACATTGGGACAGCATACAAAATTTCAGGCGAAACAAAAGATGATGTTGATTTGCTCAAGAAAGCTAAATTAGCCTATGAAACAGCACTCTTAGAAAGGACACACTCCCGAGCGCCACTGCAATGGGCTGCCACACAAAGTAACTTAGGAAGCGTCCTTAAATTACTTGGTGACTTTGGAGATGAAAATGCTCTGATTTCAGCCATACAGTGTTACAAAAACGCCCTTCTGGTAAGAACGCGTGATACTACGCCATTTTTATGGGCGGCAACGCACCACAATCTTGGAAATGCCTTTAGTGCTTTGGGGCGAAAGCGCGGAGAGGCCTACTTGCACCGAGCGGTAGAAGCTTACGAGACGGCGTTGACCGAAAGGACTCGCGAAAAGCTCCCCTTAAAATGGGCTATGACCCAAAACGGTTTAGGAAATGCATTTCGCCTCATTGCAGAAATGGGGGATCATGAGGCCTCCATCAAATCGGTAATGCACATTGAGCGGGCACTTCTCGAAAGAACCCGCAAAAATGATCCAACACGTTGGGCACATACCCAAAATGATCTGGCGATAGCCTTAGTTGTTCTAAGCGATTTCAACGATACTTCAGCCTCTAGCCGAGCATTCGAAGCGTTCGCCTCAGCTTTAGAGGTGTTTACTACTCAAAATAGTCCACTGGAATGGGCTAAAACCACGCTTAATCTGGCAATATGGGAAGCGAATCGGGGCGACAAGCTAGGAGATAAAAATCTCCTGCTAGCTTCTCTCAAAAGGATTGAAGAGGCCATTCCCTTGTTGAGCAACAAATATATATCTGATGGCAAAAAATTAGCTTCTCTTCTCCGGGCTAATCTCCTAGCGGCTTGTTGAAGCCACCCGCAATCACCCGCCCGTCCCAATAAACCACCGCCGCCTGCCCCGGCGCCGCGATCCCCGGCACATCCGGCGTCAGCACCAGCTCCGCCCCATCCCACTCCGCCATCATCCCCGCCGGCCGCTCACGCCCGCGCAGCTTCGCCTCGCACCTGAACGCACCACGAGGCGGCTCGATCAGCCAGTTCACATCCCCCACTCGTATCCGCGCCTGCGCCAGCGCCTCGCGATGCGCCACCACCACCCGTCGCCGCTTCACATCCAACGCGGACACGAACAGCGGTGCCTCATCCTCGCGCCGCGAGAGCCCCAGCCCGCGCCCCTGCCCGACCGTGTAGCGCGCCATCCCCCGATGCATGCCCAGCACGTTCCCATCGGTATCCACGATCTCGCCCGCCTCCAGCGCCTCCGGCCGGAACTTGCCGACCACATCGGCATAGCTCCCCGTAGGCACGAAGCAGATGTCCTGGCTGTCCGGCTTTTCCGCCACCGCCACGCCGAGCCGCACGGCCTCTGCCCGCACCTCGGCCTTGGAAGCGTAGCCGCCCAGCGGGAACAGCGTCCGCGCCAACTGCGCCCGCGTGGTCTGCGCGAGGAAGTAGGACTGGTCGCGCACGGGGTCCGCCGCCTGGTGGAGCTCCGGCCCCTCGGGCCCGTCGATGCGGCGCGCGTAATGGCCCGTCGCCAGGGCCTCGCAGCCGAGGTCGGCGGCCAGCTCCGTCAGGTCGTGGAACTTCACCGTCTGGTTGCAGCGGATGCAGGGGATGGGCGTCTCGCCGCGCGCGTAGCTGTCGGCGAAATCCTGGATCACGGCCTCGCGGAAGCGCTGCTCGCGGTCCAGCACGTAATGCGGGATGCC
>JAQGHY010000246.1 GCA_028291455.1 Rubritepida sp.
AGCAGCGGGAACAGGGTCTGCGCCATATAAGGAGGCGTGTCCTGGTCCCATTCGCCAAGCACCAGCAGCGTCGGCGCGGTGATCTTGGCGGGGTCGTAGAAGGGCCGGCCGGCAGACCAGAATTCGCGGCTGTCGGCCACGCTGCCATTGGGCGCGCGCAGGGCAGGCGGGTTGCGGCGCTGGCCTTCGGGATCGGTGGCCCAGGTCACGCCCGCCCAATGCTCGAACCAGCCGGCAGGAACCAGGCCGGCACGCGCGGCTTCCGGCACCCCGGCGCCACGACGTGCACGGGCAGCCTCCTGCGTCACGAAGCGATAGGCGGCGAGCTCCCCGCCGCCGGGATCGGTCAGCGAGGGCGTCTGGCGCAGCCAGACCGGGGCGTAGAGGACCAGGCGCTCGACGACCGAAGGGTTATCCGCGGCGAACCGGCCCATCAGCGCGGTGCCCCAGGAATAGCCGAGGTGGACGCATTTCGGCAGCGAGCGGCGCCCGCGCACGAAGGCCGAGACCGCGGCGATGTCGATGATGGCGGTCTCGCCGCGCACCAGGGCCGGATTGGCTTCGGGCGGCTGGGACATCTCGGGCGGGCGGGTGGAGCGGCCATAGCCGCGAATGTCCATGCACCAGACGTCGAAGCCGCGGCTCGCGATGTAGTCCATCCAGGAGAGGCCGCCGAGCGGGAGGTCGAAGGCGGTATGCGCCGGGTAGGTCGCCCCGTGGCACATGATGAGGGTGCGGCTGGGGGAGAAGCTCGTCATGTTCTCCGGCCGCTTGTTGCGCACGAAGATCTCGATGCCCTCGCCGGCAGGCACCATGAACTCCTCGGTGACGATGCGCGGCTGCCCCTGCGCCTGGACCTGAGTGACCATCAGGGGCGCGGCGAGAGCGGGCGCGGCAAGCAGGGCGCGGCGTTGCATGGAAATCTCCCTTGGAACTGGCGGCACACTAGCCAAGCCCGGCCCGCTCCGCGAGGGGTGAGGCGCGGCATGGCCGCTAACGTTCGCAGCGGATGAAGAGGGTGCTGCGGTGGATCAGGTCGCCGACATCGGCGGTGCCGCGCTCCGGGCCGGTGCTCTCGGCTGTGCGTGCCTCGATCCCGGCGCGGCGCATGAAGGCTAGCGCCACCTGGCCTTGCACCGCGAAATTCACATTCTGGGCGATATCGCCGGTCTGGCGGCTCACCGCCTCGGCGTTCAGCTTGGAGACGACGACGCCGACGATATTGCCCTGCATGTCCACCAGCGGGCCGCCGGAATTGCCTGGCTGCACCTCGGCGCTGATCTGGTACTGGTTCGGATTGTCGCGGATGCCGCGCAGGCCGTTCACCTCGCCCCGCGTGAGCTTGGGGTCCGAGCTGAGCAGCCCGGCCAGCGGGAAGCCATAGGCCACCACGCCCTCGCCACGCCGGATCGCGGGGGCGGTCCTGAAGGTCACGGCCGGGCCGGCCAGCCCGGGCACGTTCAGCAAGGCGAGGTCGATCGCCGCGTCGATCCGCGCTGGCGGGGTGGCGGCCAGCCAGTGGCCGGTGGGTGTCCGCAGGATGATCCGGTTGCAGTTGTCGACGACGTGGTGGTTCGTCATCACCCGGTCGTTCGCCACGAGAAAGCCAGTACCGACCGAGACGGAACGCGCCTGGCTATTCGGCTGGACCAGAGGCGTGCTCGGCGAGGCCGGGCCCGCCATCGGACCCGCGGTGGGCGCGCGCACGGCCGATTGCGTGGGGCGCGCGGCATTGGCGAGGTCGATATTGCGGTTCACGCAGATATCCTGGTCGCGCAGCACGACCTCCCGCGTATCGGCCAGCACCAGGCGGAGGTCGAAGCGGCAGCCGGCCCCGGCATTGGGGCTCACCCGGAAGCCGCCGCCCTCGACGAGCGGCCGGCCCGGGGTCAGGAGGTTGCCGCCCCAGTCACCCTGGGTCCCCCTCGGGCTGCGCACTGCAAAGAATTGCGTCGCTTCCGTGCCGGTTCGGTTGACGGCGCGGAACCCCGAGGGCTCGGCGGCGTTCTGTGCAAGCGCGGGCGGGTGGATGGCCAGCGCGAGAGCGAGGAAGACAGGGATGGCGGTGCGCATATGCGCGCATGTGGGCGCAGCTTCGGCGCCAGTGCAAGCCACGTCTTCGCCTTCCCCATATTGGTAGGCACGACCCAGGCCGCGTGATGGATCGACATACCCTATTTGGCGCCTGGACCTTCCGGTCGCGTCAGTCTCCGCGCTCGCTAATGCGTTGTTGCTGTCAGGGGTCGGGCGACCCGGCAGGAAAGTTGGAGGATAGGGCATGAATATCGGCGAAGCAGCGGCTTCCAGTGGCGTTAGCGCCAAGATGATCCGCCATTACGAAACGCTGGGCCTGATCAGCCCGCAGCGGCGCAACAACAACTATCGCAGCTACACCGAGCAGAACGTCGCGGTGCTGCGCTTCATCCGGCACGCCCGGGATCTCGCTTTCCCACTGTCGGAGGTAAAGCGGCTGCTGGCGCTCTGGCGCGATGATGGGCGGCAAAGCTCCGAGGTGCGGCGCATCGCGCTGGGCCACGTCGACGCGCTGGAGGACAAGGCGCGCTCGCTGAAGGCCGTGGCTGATTCGCTGCGCCACCTCGCTCAGAGCTGCCAGGGAAATGCCCGTCCCGAATGCCCCATCCTCGACCACATGGAGGGCAAGGCCGATGCCCGGCATTGAGTTGAAGGTCACGGGCAGCATTGCTGCATGAAAAAGCCCGGCGGATCGCTCCGCCGGGCTCGTTCGGTCAGGTCAGGCGCGGCGCTTAGTCGTTGTTGCGCACGCCCATGAACTGCAGCAGGAACTGGAACAGGTTGATGAAGTTCAGGTAGAGGCCCAGCGCGTCCATCACGCTGCGCTTGCCCGCCTCTTCCGTGCCGGCGGCATAGGAGAACTCGACATAGTCGTTCTTGATCCGCTGCGTATCGAAGGCCGTCAGGCCGCAGAAGATCACGACGCCCAGGATCGAGACCAGGAAGGCGATCGCCGGCGAGGCCAGGAACATGTTCAGCAGCGAGGCGATGATGATGCCGATCAGGCCCATCATCATGAAGCTGCCCATCTTCGTCAGGTCGCGCTTGGTCGTGTAGCCGATGAGGCTCATCGCGCCGAACATCGCCGAGCAGGCGAAGAAGGTGCTGGCCACAGAGGTCGCCGTATAGACGACGAAGATGCTCGCCATGCTGGCGCCCATCACCGCGCAGAAGGCCCAGAACAGCGCCTGCACCGTCGACTTGCTCATCCGGTTGATGCCGAAGGAGAGCGCGAGGACAAAGGCGAGCGGGGCGAAGATCGCCACATAACCCAGGATGGTCGGCGCCGTCGCATAGCCGCGGGGCGTGCGGACGACCGTGTAGAAGATCTCGGCGACGGTCGGGTTGTGCGCGATGAGATAGGCGACAATGCCGGTCAGCAGCAGGCCGGACGCCATCCAGTTGTAGACGCGCAGCATATAGGTGCGGAGGCCTGCATCGATCGTGGCGGCATCAACGCCAGCCGTGCGGCCCCAGCCTTGCTGCGGGGTGCCCTGGGGCTGTGTCCACCGCGATTCGGGTTGGAGAGCCATGAATTCTTATCCTCCTGAGGGGCCACCAGTGGCCCATGTGGGCATGATATGGAGTTTCTGTAATCCAATTCAATGGATTTCAAAAGCCCCTAAGCCATGGTCCGCCAGATTGCGCACCACGTCATTCGTTCCGCAACAGCGGTGCCGGCCGGACCCGCATCGCCAGAGCAATTCCAGCATAGCCGAAGGTCAGGACCAGCAGCATGCATCCCGCCACGGTCAGCGCCAGGGTGGCGGGTAGGAAGACCCATTCCTGCCGCATGACGCCGGTGACGACACCCCAGGCCGCGGCCGTGCCCGCGAGTGCGGCGAGCCCACCGGAAAAGGCGCCGAGCACGCCGAACTCCACCAGGAACGCCCGCAGGATCTGGCCGCGCGTGGCGCCCACCGTCTTCAGCAGCACCGCCTCGCGTACCCGCCGCCGCTGGCCGGCCGCGACCGCGCCTGCCAGGACGAGCGCCCCGGCTATCAGCGTGATGGAGCCAGTCGCCGTCAGGGCGCCGCCGATGCGGCCGAGCAGGATGGCGATCTGCTCCAGCGCCTCGCGGACCCGGATGCCGGAGACGTTGGGCAGGGCATCCGTGATCCGGCGCAGCAGCAAGGAATCCGAAGCGGGATCGCCGCGGACAGTGGCGATATGGGTGTGCGGCGCCGAGGACAGCAGGCCGGGCGAGGCGATGAGGGTGAAGTTCATCCCCAGGCTGCGCCATTCGACCTGCCGGAGATTGGCGATCTTCAGCTCGATGTCGCGCCCCAGCACGTTGACCGTGAGGGTGTCGCCGATACCCACGCCCCAGCCGCGCGCCAGATTGGCGTCGAAGGAGACCAGCGGCGGCCCCTGGTAATCCGCCGCCCACCAACTGCCGGCGACGAGGCGGGTGCCTTCGGGCATCGCAGCCGAATAGGTCAGCCCGCGATCGCCCCGTATAGCCCAGGAGGTATCGCCCGTCGTCTGGACCTGCTCGGCGGGGGTGCCGTTCACCGCAACCATCCGCGCCCGCAGGCTCGGGACCTGGTGGACCTCCTCAACACCGGGCGTGGCCCGGGCGAGCTCGTTAAATCGCGCTACCTGATCGGGCTGGATGTCGATGAAGAAGAAATTCGGTGCCCGCGCCGGCATCTCGCTGCCGATGGCCGCGGCGAGGTTGCCCTGGATCTGCGCGATGGCCGTGAGCGTGGTCAGCCCGAGCCCGAGCGCCACCAGCAGGATGGGCGTCGCCGCACCCGGCCGGTGCAAATTGGCGAGGCCGAGGCGCCAAGCGGGCCGGCGGATGCCGCGCAGGCTCCGCGCACCCGACATCAGCACCCAGGCGCCGACCCGGAAGAGCGCCATCGAGGCCGCCGCGCCCAGGCAGAACATCGAGGCGAAGAAGGGCTGCTCGGCCGTGGAGACGACCAGCGCCACCAGCGCGATTCCCGCCACCGCGTTCGCCGCTGCCACGGGCCAGCCCGGCCAATGGCCGCCGGCGCCGAGCACGTCTCGGAACAGCGCCGCGCCGGGGATGCGCCCGGCGCGGCCGAGCGGCCAGAGGGCGAAGCTCAGCGCGGTCAGAATGCCGTAGAGCGCGGCCAGCGCGAGGGGTGCGGGATAGATGGCAATGCGCGGCGGGATGGGAAGCGCGGCGCCCAGCGCCTGTGCTGCCACCAGCGTCAGCCCCCAGCCGGCGACGAGGCCGATGCCGATGCCAAGCACCGACAGCGCCAGAACCTGGAACAGGTAAGCGGAAAAGATCGCCGCCGTCGGCGCGCCCATGCAGCGCAGGGTGGCGATGGTCTGCGCCCGCGCCTCCAGCCAGGCGCGCACACCCGTGGCCACGCCGATGCCGCCGACCAGCAGCGCCGTCAGCCCGGCCAGGGTCAGGAAGGAGGCTGCGCGGTCGAGGAAGCGGTTCACCCCCGGCTCCGCTTGGTCGGCACGGCGTACGCGCCAGGATGCGGAGGGGAAGGCCGTCGCCAGCTCCGCCGCGAAGCCGCGTGCGGTCACGCCGGCGGGCAGGCGGATGCGGTATTCGTAGGTGATCATGCTGCCCGGCTGCACCAGGGCCGTCGCCTGGAGCTGGTCGAACGGGATGATGGCGCGCGGCCCGAAGACGGTGGGGGTGGCGACGCGATCCGGTTCATCGGCGATGCTGGCGGCGAAGGTCAGCGTGGCCTCGCCGAGGCGAAGCCGGTCGCCGGGGGAAATGTTGAGGCGCTCGGCGACGGAGGGGTCCGCTACTACGACCGCGCCGGTCATCGGCACAGCCGGTTCCAGCCCGAGGGTGCCATAGAGCGGATAGAGCGCATCGGCCGCCTTCAGCTCAACCAGGGTCCGCTCGCCGCTGGACGCGACCAGCATGGCGCGCAGAAGCGCCACCTCGCTGATGGTGCCGCCCCGTGCCCGCACCCAGTCCAGTGCCGTGGCGTCCACCGGCTGGCCGCCGGCACGAATTTCGAGGTCGCCGCCCAGGATGCGCGCGCCATCCGCCTGCAGCCCAGCCTCGATGCCGGCGCGCAGCGTACCCACGGCCGCGATGGCCGCGACGCCGAGCGCCAGGCAGGCCAGCACGATCCGCAGACCCTTCACCCCACCGCGCAGTTCGCGCCGTGCCAGGGTCAGGCCGAGGCGGAGATCCTTCATTCGGCGGCGGCTGCCATGAGGGCGGTGTCGCTGGCAATCAGCCCATCCTCGATGCGGATCTGCCGCTCGCAACGTGCTGCCAGGGCCGGATCATGCGTGATGAGGATGAGCGTGGTGCCGAACCTTGCCCGTAGGTCGAAAAGCAGGTCCATCACGGCGAGGCCCGTCGCGCGGTCGAGATTGCCGGTCGGCTCGTCCGCCAGGATCAGCCGGGGCTGGGCGACGAAAGCGCGGGCGACCGCCACGCGCTGCTGCTCGCCGCCGGAGAGCTGGCCGGGATAATGCGTCAGGCGATGCCCGAGCCCGACGGCTTTCAGCGCCGCCTCGGCCGGGGTGAAGGCATTGATGTCGCCCGCGAATTCGAGAGGCAGGGCCACGTTCTCCAGCGCCGACATGGTCGGCACCAGATGGAAGGACTGGAAGACGATGCCGACCTCCTCCCGCCGGAAGCGCGCCAGGGCGTCCTCGCTGAGCACCGAAAGCTGGCGTCCGGCCACGGTAAGCTGCCCCGAGCTCGCGCGTTCAAGCCCGGCCAGCAGCATCAGGAGCGATGTCTTGCCCGATCCGGACGGGCCGATGATGCCGACAGCCTCGCCTTCGCGGATGTCGAGGCTCACGCCCTTCAGGATGTTGACCCTGCCGCCACTGGCACCCACTTCGAAGGTCAGGTCACGCGCTTCGATGAGGGGCGCTGCGGAGGTTTTCGGTTTGTCCATAGTCCGTGCATATGGGCGGCGCGCTGCGCTGCAAAAGGTTTTGTTTCTTTTCGCCACACCGGCTTTCGCCCAAGGGGCGGCCACGGCGCCAATCCGCCTGCTGGCGCTGGGTGATTCCATCACCGCCGGCTACGGCCTGCCACGCGGCGAGGGCTTTGTACCTAAGCTCCAGGCGGCGCTGACCGCGAAAGGGCGCTCCGTCCGCGTGCTGGATGCCGGTGTCTCCGGCGACACCATGGCCGG
>JAQGHY010000262.1 GCA_028291455.1 Rubritepida sp.
CTTCGCCCGGTCGTAGATCACGCTCATCAGCACCGGCACATAAAGCCCCATGACTGCCGCACCGGTCGCATTGGCCAGGGTGGCGGCGAGCGGTGACCAGCCGGCGCCGACCCGCAGTATGAAGCCCAGCGCCAGGGCCACACAGACGAGGACGAGGGTGCGGTCGCGCTGACCCCGATCCACGGCGTGGCCGCAGGCGATTCCGGTTGCCGCGCCGGCAAGACCCGCCACGGCATTGGCGACGCCGAAGGCTTCATAGTGCGAGCCGAGGGCCAGGAACAACACCATCGGCCAGGCTATGCCGAGGCCAGAGGCCATCCAGCCATCGGCGGCGAAGGTGGCTATCGCGGCGCGGTCGGCCCAGCGCATCGACTGGTGCCATTGGGGGATGGGGCCTGCCGGGATCGTACCCAGTCGCAGCAGCGGCATGACCGAGAGCAGCGCGAGCAGCGCCGCTATGCCGAAATCCACCGCCGGCCCGAGGCGAGATAGCAGCAGGCCGCCGGCTAGCGGTCCCAGCACGCCGACCAGCGCGCCCACCGCGGTCCTGATCCCCAATTCCCGCCCGCGAGAGGCGCCGCCGATCACCGCGGCCGCCGAGTGGTAGACGGGCCAGTAGAGCGATTCCGCCATCGATACCACCAGCAGCCAAACCAGGAGCCAGGCCGGCTCCTCGGCCAGCATCAGCGGAAGAAACTGCAAGGCGGTCAGCGCCGCGCCTGCCATCATCGCTCTGCGCAGCCCGAGCCGCCGGACCACGCCGAGGGCGATGAATCGGAGGCCAAAACGCACCACGAGCAAGGTGGCATAAAGAATCAGGGCGGCCGGCAAACTAAAGCCGAGCATCAGCAAATATGCGCCAACAAAGCCGCCGGCGAGGGCGACCGACAGTTGGAACAAGCCGTAATGAAGGGTGAGCAATCCGAACGGATTGAGCTTGTGCAAGATCGCGGAATCCTTATGGGGATGCCGCTTCGTTGCGAGGATCTAGGCAGCCCCTCTCGGCAACGCGGTTTTATACAGTCACGGGCATGAATGCAAGAATCTGCAAGATTACTAACAAGAAATGCAACTTTGTACCGCATACCGCAATCGCGCTGCGCTGAGGCAGGCCGAATATCCCGGCCCAACCCGGCGATCGGCGGGCGCCTCTTTAACTCGAGGGGCCACACCGACGCGACCGTGTAGCACCGCTCGCGGAGGCCATGCCGAGCGCAACCGCCCGGAGCCGTAACGCGGGAGCGCCGCCGCGCATCAGTGCTTTCCGCTGCGGCGCTGCGTGATAGGCTCCTCCGGTCAATGCCCCGCTTCTTAACGAGGGCTATGCAAGGAAACGTCTCATGCAACGTCGTCAACTGTTCCTGGGAGCAGCCGCGGCCGCAACGGCGAGTGGCCGCCTATCCGTCCCCGCTCTAGGCGCCGCGCCCAAAACCCTGATCCACGTGCCGCAGGCCAGCATGGCCACGCTCGATCCAGTCTGGACCACCGCCGTCGTTACCCGCAACGCCGGGGCCATGCTCTGGGAGACCCTCTACGGCCGCGACGAGCGCCTGATCGCCCGGCCGCAAATGGTCGAGGGCCATACGGTCGAGGACAATGGCAAGCGCTGGACCATGAAGCTTCGCGAGGGGCTGTTGTTCCATGACGGCGAGCCGGTGCGAGCGCGCGACTGCGTCGCCTCAATCCGCCGGTGGATGAAGCGCGACCCGGTCGGCCAGACCCTTCAGGCCCGGCTCGACGCACTGGAGGCAATCGATGACCGGACCCTGGTGTTCCGGCTGAGCAAGCCTTTTTCCTCCCTGCCCTATGCGCTCGCGAAGACGCAGCCCACGCCGGTGATCATGCCCGAGCGGCTGGCCCTGACCGATCCCTATCGCCAGGTGCCGGAAATCATCGGCAGCGGCCCCTTCCGCTGGGTGGCGGACGAATACGTGCCCGGCAGCCGCGCGGTCTTCGCCAAGTTCGAGCGCTACAGCCCCCGCAACGAGCCGGTGAGCTTCTGCGCCGGCGGCTACCGCGTGATGGTCGACCGCGTCGAATGGCGCTTCATCCCCGACGCGTCGACCGCCGCCAGCGCCTTGATCAATGGCGAGGTCGATTGGCTCGACCAGCCGCTGCCTGATCTGCTGCCGCTGTTGCGCCGCTCCCGCGGCGTCACCGTCGAGGTGCTGGACAGCTATGGGACTTTCGGCGCCATGCGGCCGAACAGCATGCAGGGGCCGACAGCTAACCCCGCCATCCGCCGGGTGATGCTGGCGGCGATCGACCAGGTCGCCTGCATGACCGCAGCCATGGGCGAGGACCGATCGCTGTTCCGTGCCCCCGTCGGCTATTTCCTGCCGGGCACGCCCTCGGCCAACGATGCCGGCATGGAGGCTGTACTTAATCGTCCGAACCTGACGGAGCTGAAGCGCATGTTGGCTGCCAGCGGCTATGCTGGGGAGCGGGTCGTATTGATGCACCCGACCGACCAGAGCTTCTACCACGCCATGACCAGTGTGGTGGGGGCGAGCCTCAGGGAGGTCGGCTTCAACCTCGACGAACAGTCGATGGACTGGGGCACGGTCGTTCAGCGGCGCGCGAGCATGGAGCCGCTCGACAAGGGTGGCTGGTCGCTGTTCCCCTCGGGCTTCCCCGCGGCGGAGTATCGGGATCCGCTCAACGCCTCCAACGTCCGCGGCAATGGACGGGAGGCGTGGTTCGGCTGGCCCGACGACCCGCAGATCGAGGCGATGCGCAACACCTGGATGGACAGCACCGACGAGGCGGAGCAGCAGCGTCTGGACCGCGAAATCCAGCAGCGGGCCTTCGAGATGGTGCCCTTCATCCCGCTCGGCCAGTACCTGCCGCCGGCCGCCTTCCGGCGGAACATCACCGGCTTGCTGAAGGGCGCGGTGCCCGTGTTCTGGAACGTGCAGAAGGGCTAGTTCGATTGCGCTCCACGCGGTGTTTGCCCGCCGGACCTCTATCCGGCGGAGCGGAGCAAACACAACGCGCGGGGTCGACGCCTCAATTCCGGTCTGTTCCCGTCATGATCGGCAGGCTGATCTGGCACTCCAGGCCCTCCGGCCGGAAATGCATCTTTACCGAGCCGCCCGAGGTATGCGTCAGACCCCGCTCGAGCAGCTGCGAGCCGAAGCCCCTGCTGGCGGGTGGCACAACCGGCGGACCGCCACTCTCGCGCCAGACGATATCGATGGACGGAGGGCCGCCCACGACTCTCCGCAAAGCCCAGCGAACTTCAATCCGCCCAACGGGCACCGACAATGCGCCATGCTTGGCTGCATTGGTTCCCAGCTCATGGAAGGCCAAGCCAAATACCTCCACCAGCTCCGCCGGCAACTTCACCGGCGGGCCGCCCAGTTCCGCACGATCGGCTCCGCAGTATGGCGAAAGGGCACGCTCCACGACCTCCGCCAGCAACGCGCCCTCACCCCTGCCACGCAGCAGGAGGTCGTGCGAGCGGGCGAGAGCCGCGATCCGGTCGTCGAATGCCGACTGGACTTCCCGGGGTACCTCTGCGGTGCGGAGAGTTTGGGCCGCGACTGCCTGGACGGTGGCCAGGGTGTTCTTGATCCGGTGCCCCATTTCCGCGAACAGAAGCGCCCTGCGTTCCTCCTCGGCCTGAGTGCCGGAGTTATCCCTGAAGACGTTGAGGAAGCCCTCTAGCTGTCCGTCCTTGCCCAGCAGGGGCAACATTGCCCCGCTGGCCCAGAAGCGGCTGCCATCGCGCCGAACATGCCAGCGCTCGTTCGGTGCGCGGCCATCCTCGAGCGCGCGGCACAACTCGCGCACGAAGGCGCCCTCGGCGCGATCCTCCGGCAGAAAGAACACTTCAGCCGAGCGGCCCAGGATTTCGGCTTCCTGGTAACCAAGTATGGCACCCGCACCGCCGTTCCAGCCGGTGACCCGCCCTTCAAGATCCAATGTCACAATCGCGAAGTCCAGGTCGGTATCCAGCAGCCGGCGAAGCCGCTCGGACTCCGTCCTCAGCGCCGCATTCTCCGATTCCAGTACCGCCAGTCTTTGCTCCGCACGCGACGAGGCCGACGCCCGCCCTGCACCGCCAACTCTCCTTGAAGAAGAACCTCCGGCGGAGGTGGCCGTGCCTTGGTCTTTGAATCCCAAAATGCATGATCCATTCGCTGACATGCTGGTTTCCATGTTTTTGCTCAGCACACTTCTGCCCTCAGCGGCCAAGGAAGACTGTCCGATGCCGTACACTCCAATGCGATTTCGCAGATCCTTCGTTGTGCGCGTGGCTGGTCAGCCCTATCTTGCCTATATCGCCCGCCGATGTTTTTCGGCGCGGGCGCCTGAGAGATGCAAGCGCTCCCGCCGATATCCATCGCTCGGGAGCTGTCTGTGGCCTCTTCGAAACCCACCACGCCGGCGCCCCGGAACCGTCTGCTTGCTGCTTTGCCGGCTGAGGATCTTGCCCGGCTCTGGCCGCAGCTCGACCTGGTCGAAAGTGAATTGCACCATGTTCTAATTGCGCCGGACGAGCCGATCACAGCGGTCTACTTTCCCGAGTCCGGCTGGGTGTCGATGCTGTCGATCCTCACCGATGGCCGGTCTGCTGAGGTTGGCCTCACCGGAACCGAAGGCATGGTGGGTTTGCCGCTGCTGCTCGGCAGCGACAGCAGCGCCGTTGAGGCGATGGTGCAGGCTCCCGGTATGTTGCTGCGCCTGAGCGCCGACGCGTTCGGCCGGGCATTGGAGGAGAGCCCGGCCCTGAGAATGCTCCTTCTCCGCTACTCCCTGGCCTTCCAGCAGCAGGTGACCCAGACCGCGGCCTGCAACGGACACCATGCCCTCGACCAACGCCTCGCACGCTGGCTGCTGATGGCGCATGACCGCGCCGGGGGCGACCACTTCGCAATGACGCAGGAGTTCCTGGCGATGATGCTGTGCGTTCACCGTCCCGGTGTGACGGTGGCGGCACGGCTGTTTCAACAGGCGGGGCTCATCCGCTACGGCCATGGCCAGATGACCATTTCCGATCGTGAGGGGCTCGAGGCGGCGGCTTGCGAGTGTTATGGCGCGGTTCGTCGGCAATTCGAGAAATTGCTGGGCTCCGCGCGGGGCTGACGCCTCTGTCTACCGCGTCATTTGCTAGAATCAGGCCTGTTCGCTCTAGGCCACGCTTTCCCAGGCCCAACCGCGGCTGGCACGATCCTTCTCTTTCCATGCCGCAATGGCGTCGCCCTGCTGGAGCGTGAGCGAGATGTCGTCCAGCCCCTCCAGCATCGCGTGGCGCTTGCGGTCATCGACTCCAAACGGGATCGTTTCGCCCCGCGGCGTGATCACGACCTTGCGCTGGAGGTCGACGGTGGTGCGGGCGTTTCCGGGGCTTTCCTCCGTCTCCTGTGCAATCCGGCGGATCGCCTCGATCGGCAGCTTCACCGGCAGCAGCCCGTTCTGGAAGCAATTGGCGAAGAAGATATCGCCGAAGCTCGGCGCTATGACACAGCGGATACCCATGCCCATCAGCGCCCAGACCGCGCCCTCTCGCGAGGAACCGCAGCCGAAATTCTCGGCGGCGAGCATGATGGAGCTGCCCTTGTAGGGCTCGCGGTTCGGGATGAAATCGAGGTTGTCGCTCCCGTCCGGCAAATAGCGCCGGCGCTCGAACGCATATTGGCCGAGACCGTCGCGGCCGGAGCCGACCAGCCGCTGGATCGGGATGATCACGTCCGTATCGACATTGGCTTCCATGAGCGGGATGGCCAGGCCGGTGACACTGCGGAACTGTTCCATCTCAGTAGCTCCTGACATCGACGATGGCGCCGGCCAGCGCGGCCGCCGCGGCCATGGCGGGCGAGGCGAGATGCGTGCGCGCGCCCGTCCCCTGCCGGCCAACGAAATTGCGGTTGGAGGTGGAGACGCAGCGTGCGCCGTCCGGCACCGTCTCGCCGTTCGCCGCAACACAGAGCGCGCAGCCCGGCTCGCGCCATTCAAAGCCCGCCTCCTCGAAGCGCAGATGCAGCCCCTCGGCCTCGGCATCCGCCTTCACCTGCTCGCTGCCGGGCACCACCCAGGCGGTGACGTGCTCGGCCTTGCGGCGGCCCTTCAGCACATCGGCGGCGGCGCGCAGGTCGGAGAGGCGGGAGTTGGTGCAGCTGCCGATGAAGACCCAGTCCACCTTCGTGCCGGCGAGCTTCTGGCCCGGCGTCAGGCCCATATAGCGCAGCGCGGCTTCGAGACTGGATCGCTTGCTCGCATCCGGTGCATCCTCCAGCCGCGGAACATGGCCGGTAACGTCGGTCACCATCTCCGGGCTGGTGCCCCAGGTGATCTGCGGGACCAGGCTGGCCATGTCGATCACCTCGTCACGGGTGAAGCGCGCATCGGCATCGCTTGGCAACACGCGCCAATCCTTAAGCGCCGCATCCCAGGCGGCGCCCGTGGGCGCGAATTGCCGCCCCGCGAGATATTCGAAGGTCGTATCGTCAGGCGCCACCATGCCGACCCGTGCGCCCATCTCGATGGAGAGGTTGCACAGCGTCAGCCGCTCCTCGAGGCTCAGGGCACGCACGGCGCTGCCGGCGTATTCCATCGCCATGCCGGTGCCCGCCGCCGTTCCGAAGCGGCCGATGGCGGCGAGGATCATGTCCTTGGCGGTGACACCCGCCGGGCGCGTGCCCTCGAAGCGAATGCGGAAGGTGCCGGGGCGCAGCTGCGGCAAGGTTTGCGTGGCGAGCGCATGGACGAGCTCGCTGGAACCGATGCCGAAGGCCATCGCCCCGACGCCGCCATTGGTGCAGGTGTGGCTGTCACCGCAGGCCAGCGTGACGCCGGGCAGCACGATCGCCAGCTCCGGCCCGATGACATGCACGATGCCGTTGCCCTTGGTGCCGATGTCGAAGATCCGCACACCCTCGGCGGCGCAGCGTTCGCGCAGCGAGGCGAGCAGCTTCGCGCCCTTCGGATAGGTGTTCTCGGTGCGGCCCGGCTCACTGGAAATGGCGTGGTCCGGCGTGGCGAAAACCTTGTTCGGCTCGGCCACGCGCCGGCCCTGCGCGGCCAACTCCTTCATGGCGCGGCCGCCGCTGAGGTCGTGCACCAGGATCCGGTCGAGGTAGAGCAGCGACCAGCCCTCGCCCATGTCGGCGATGACGTGGCTGTCCCAGATGCGGTCGAACATGGTGCTGGGCATTGGTCGCTCCCCCGTGGCCGTTTTCGGCCGATCAACTCTTCTCGTTCAGTGCTGCGATGGTAATCGCATCGTCCACGCAATGAACATACCCTGGCGCGCGAGAGATGGCACCGCCGCTGAGCATCGCCGCCTGGAGGCGCTCGAAGGGCTCGGGCGGAAAGTGCGGCGTGGCGGTCCAGATGCACAGGCCGCGGTAGCGTTCGATGCAGCGAGCCAGCAGCAGAAGGTCCATGGCTGGGAAATACCCGGCGATGGTCTGCGCGATCTCCGCCGGCGGCGCGGCCATGAACCAGTGCTGCGTCGCGGCGAGGCCTCGGATCATGGCCCGGAACTCCGGCGCCAGCTCGGCGATGCGATCTACGCTGGAATAGAAGGTCGTGTACGAGGTCCGCCCGCGCGAGGCGGCCGCATGCCAGACATGGCCGGTGCCGGCCGCCTCCATCTGGCTGACGAAGGGCTCGAAAAGCTGCGCGGCGTCGAGCCGGCCTTCCGCCACCGCCGCCGCATTGGCCGCCATGGGCTGGTCCGTGACGCGTTGGATGCTGTCGGGGTCGAGCCCGGCACGGCGGATATCGTCCTGCAGCGTCCACCACGGCGTCGGCACCTCGCTCACCGTGCCGAGCGTCATGTCCCGCAGTTCCGTCAGCTTGAAACCCGGGCGCGGCTCGCGGCCGATCAGGAAGAACGGATCGCCCAGGATGGCCGCGCCGAAATTGCGCAGCGGCGAGGCAGGATCGGCGTCATGCGCGAGCAGGATGCGCATGGGTCCGCCCCAGGCGAGGTCCGCCGCGCCGCTCAGCACGCTGTCCTTGGCGAGGGACGGGACCGTGCCGGAGATCAGCTCGACCTCGACGCCCTGGTCCTTATAGGCATTGCGCGCCAGCGCCGCGTAGAACGGGGCGTAGAAGACGGCGCGAAAGGGTTCTTGAAGTCGGATCTGGCGCATGGCTTGCACCCTGGCGCAGGGTTGGACCCACGCCAAGAGAGGCACTTTCATGCTGCACCGCCGCAATTTCCTCGCCGCCAGCGCCCTGCTGCCGCCGTTGGCGGCCCGCGCGCAGGAGCGTGTTTTCACTCGGCCGCTGCGGATGATCATCCCCGTGGGCGTCGCGGGCGTGACGGATATCGTCGGCCGTATCCTGGCGGACGGGATGCAGGGTGCCATCGGCCAGCCGATCGTCCCTGAGAACGTCGTCGGCGCGGGCAGCACCGTCGGCGCCGCCGCCTTTCATCGCGCGCCAAACGACGGCGGCACCTTGTTCATAGCGACCAACAACCATCCGGTGATGCGCGCGGTTTATCCTAACTTTCCGCTCGATCCCGTGACGGACTTCCTGCCGATCGCGCTGGTGGGACGGCAGCCCTTCATCCTCGCCGTGCATCCGGATGTGCCCGCGACCGACCTGCCCTCGCTGCTGACCTATCTTCGTACCCGCGGCGACCAGGTGAACTACGGTTCGGCCAATCCGGGCGCGACCAATCACCTCGCAGGAGAACTGTTCAAGCAGCTCTCTGCCACGCAGTTCACCATCGTGCCCTACCGCAGCGCCGCGCAGTCGGTGCAGGACCTGCTCGCCGGCCGCACGCATTTCACCATCGACAGCCCGACCCTGATGATGCCGCTGATCCGCGACGCGAAGCTGCGCGCCATCGCCGTCAGCAGTGCCGAGGCCTCGGCGCTGGCACCCGGCCTGCCGCCCATCGCCAGCGCCCTGCCCGGCTACGACCTCACGGCCTGGCAGATATTGTTCCTCCGCCCCGGCTTGCCCGAGGAGGCGCGGCGAGCCCTCGGCGCAGCCGCCCTGGCCGCCTTGGCCGACCCCGGCGTACGGCAGCGCATGCTGGCAGCGAATGTGGAGATGTGGCCCGACCCGAGCGCCGCGGCCGCCGCGCGCCATCTCGCGGCCGAGGTGGCGCGGTGGGCGCCCATCGTGGCGGGCATCGCTCCCGGCTGAGCTTGACCATCCGCGCCGCGCCCCCGATCCTCGGTCCAACTTGGGGAGGCGCCAAATTTGTTTTCGCTCGAAGGGCGTAGAGCCTTCATCACGGGAGCCTCGGGCCTGCTCGGCGGTCATTTTGCCCGCGTCCTGCATGCGGCCGGTGCCGAGGTGGTGCTGGCTGCCCGGCGCGTCGAGGTCTGCGAAGCGCTGGCGGCCGAACTCGGCTCCCGCGCGCAAGCCGTGCGGCTCGACGTTCAGGATGCCGCCGGCATCGCCGCCGCCTTCGATGCGGTGCCGCCCTGCGACATCCTGGTCAACAATGCTGGCATCGCCGCGACGAGGGGCTTTCTCGAACACAGCGTCGAGGACTGGGACAAGGTGATCTCGGTCGACCTGCGGGGCGCATTCCTCGTCGGTCAGGAGGCGGCGCGACGCATGGTCGCGGAGAAGTCCGGCGGGTCCATCGTGAACGTCGCCTCGGTGCTGGGCGCGCGCATCATTCCCGGCGTCTCCGGTTATACGGCGGCCAAGGCCGGGCTGATCCACCTCACCCGCCAGATGGCCGTGGAACTGGCGCGTCATTCCATCCGCGTGAACGCAATCGCGCCCGGCTACATCGCCTCCGACATCAACGCCGGTTTCTTCGACTCCGAGGCCGGCGAGGCCATGGTGAAGCGCATTCCGCAACGCCGCCTCGGCAAGCCCGAGGACCTCGACGGCGCATTGCTGCTGCTGACCTCCAAAGCGGGCGCGCATATGACCGGCTCCGTCATCACGGTCGATGGCGGCCACTCCATCAACGCTCTCTGAAAGATCCCTCCGATGGATTTCACCCTCGATCCCAAGAGCGAAGCCAAGCGCCAAGCCGTCCGGGCCTTCGTGAACGACCGGCTCATCCCGCTCGAAGCCGACCGCGCCAGCTATGACGAGCATGAGAACATCTCGCCCGCCCTGCTGAAGGTCCTGCGTGCCGAGGTGAAGGCGGCCGGCCTCTGGTGCCTGCAACTGCCGGAGGATATCGGCGGGCAGGGCCTGCCCTTCACGGGCATGGCGGCCTGCTACGAGGAGATGAACCGCTCCATCTTCGGCCCGGTCTGCTTCAACTCCGCCGCACCCGACGACGGCAATATGATGGTGATGAACAAGGTCGCGCGGCAGGACCAGAAGGACTGGTGGATGATGCCGGTCGTCCGCGGCGAGGTGCAGTCCAGCTTCGCCATGACGGAGCCGGAGGGCGCCGGTTCCGATCCCGGCATGACCTACACGACCGCCGAGCGCGTTGGGAACGACCGCTGGCGCATCCAAGGCCGCAAGTGGTTCATCACGGGTGCGGGCGAGAGCAAGCATTTCATCCTGATGGCCAAGACCAGCGACGATCCGCGCAAGGGCCTGACCGCCTTCCTCTTCCACGCGGATACGCCCGGGTGGAAGATCGAGCGGCGCATTCCGATCATGGGTCCGGAGGAGCATGGCGGGCATTGCGAGATCAGCTTCGACGGGCTGGAAATTCCCGACGAGAATCGTCTGATGGGCGTTGGCGACGGGTTGAAACTCACCCAGATCCGCCTCGGCCCTGCCCGCCTCACCCACTGCATGCGCTGGACCGGCATGGGCCGTCGGGCGCTGGAAATCGCGATGGCTCGCATCGAGGAGCGCTCCACCTTCGGCGTGAAGCTCGCGGAGCGTGAAAGCGTGCAGCTCATGGTCGGCGAGGCCGCGATGCAGCTCGACATCAGCCGGCTGCTGACGATGCGCGCCGCCTGGAAGCTCGATCAGGGCGACTTCGCACGTAAGGAGATCAGCATGGCAAAGATCGTCGCTGCCGACGCGCTGCATAAGGCTGCCGATACGGCGCTGCAGCTGCTGGGCGCGCGCGGCTATTCCAAGGACACGCCGATCGAGTGGATGTACCGCTACGCACGCCAGGCGCGGCTGGTGGACGGCGCCTCGGAGGTGCATCGGATGGTGCTGGCGAACTTCCTCCGCCGCGAGAACAACGGCTTTTTTGCCTGGGGCCAGCATGGATGAGGCGCGCCGCGCGGCGCTGAATACCTGGCTTTCGAGCCAGGCAGGTGCTGCCATCGAGATCACGGCGGCGTCGCTGCTCTCCGGCGGCGCGATCCAGCAGAACTGGGCCATCTCCGTCACGCGCGACGGCTCGCCGGAGGAGTGGGTACTGCGGACCGACAATGCCGCTGTTCTCGCCGTCTCGCTGCCGCGCACGGCGGAATATGCGCTGTTGAGCGCGGCCTTCGCCGAAGGCGTGACCGTGCCTGAACCGCTCTTCTGCTGCGCGGATACAGGCGTGATCGGCGCGCCCTTTTTCGTCATGCGACGCGTCGGCGGGATCGCCGCCGGGCACCGTCTCGCCAAGGCCGCCGCTGCCCAGGGTGGAGACGCGCCGCTGGTTCATGCGCTGGGCCGGGAGCTCGCGCGCATCCACCGTATCCGCCCGCCGCGTGCCGATCTGGCGTTCCTCGGGGAGCCGGATGCGGATGCCGGCACCGCCTTTATCGCCGCCATGCGAACGCGCCTCGACGCCGCGGGCACGCCTCGGCCCGCCGTGGAATGGGGCCTCGCCGCGCTGGAACGCAACCGGCCGCCCCCTTTGCCGCCGGTCCTATGTCACAATGATTTCCGCACGGGGAATCTGATGGTGGAGCAGCACGCCGTGACGGCGGTCCTCGACTGGGAATTTGCCGCCTGGGGCGATCCGCATGCAGATCTCGGCTGGCTTTGCGCCCCCTGCTGGCGCTTCGGCAATCCGACCCTCGAAGCTGGGGGGCTTGGGCCACGCGACGCCCTGCTTGAGGGCTACGGCCCTGCGGCCGACCCGGCCCGCCTGCCCTTCTGGGAGCTCGCCGCCAGCATCCGCTGGGCCGTGATCGCGGCCGACCAAGGGGCGCGCCACCTCTCCGGCCAGGATCGCGGGCTGGAACTGGCGCTAACTGCGCACATTATCCCCGAGCTGGAGCTCGACATCCTGCGCCAGGCGGAGGCGCTCGATGCTTGAATCTCCCGACGCGACGGATCTGCTGAACACGGCGCGCGAGGCGCTGCTGCAAAAGCTGCTCCCGGCCCTGCCCGCACATCTCCACTACGAGGCGCGGATGGCCGCGAGCGCCATCGCCATCGCTACCCGCGCGATTGCCGCTGACGCCGCTCACGCCAAGGCTCAGCTGCAAGCCTTCGCCGGCGACGCCGCGACCTTCGCCGCGCGCATCCGTGCCGGCGAATTCGCGCCCGGCACCCCGCTTCATGCCCAGGCGTCCGCCTTGCTTGAGGAGATGGTGCGCCTGCGTTGCGCGGTCAGCGCGCCGCGCGCCCTCAGATGAGAGCCTAGGCCGCGGCAGCCGCCTCCGCGCCCATTTCCGCCCAGGCCGCATCCAGCCCCTCGCCGAAGCGCCGGCACATCTCGGCAATTTCCGCCTCCGTAATAATGAGCGGGGGCGTGAAGGCTATACGGTCGCCAATGGCGCGGACCACCAGCCCCGCCTCACGGCATCTTTCCTGAACCAGGACGCCGACCTTTAGTGATGGCGGGAAAGGTGTGCGGCTGGCCTTGTCGGCCATCAACTCGACTCCGGCTATGAGCCCGACGCCGCGGACGTCACCGACCAGCGGGTGGTCGCGAAATGCCTCGAGACCAGCCAGGAACACCGGCGAGACGCTCCGCACATGGCCGAGCATGTCGCGCTCGGCGTAGATAGCGAGGGTTTCCAGCCCCACCGCGCAGGCGACGGGATGGCCGCCATAGGTGAAGCCGTGGCCGAAGCTGCCATGCTTCTTCGAACCCGCGACGAGCGCGGCCTGGATGGGCCCCGAGATCAGCGTCGCGGAAAGCGGCTGGTATGCGGCGGTAAGCTGCTTCGCGCAGGTCAGGATGTCGGGACGGATGCCGTAGGTTTCGCAGCCCCACATATTGCCGGTACGCCCGAAGCCGCAGATCACCTCGTCGGCGACCATCAGGATGTCGTGCTTCTTCAGCACCGCCTGGATGGCCTCGAAATAGCCGCGCGGGGGTGTGATGGCGCCGCCGCCGCCCTGGACGGGCTCGGCGAAGAAGGCGGCGATGGTGTCGGCGCCCTCCTTCTCGATCAGGGCCTCCAGTTCCGCGGCCATGCGGGCGGAGAACTGCTCCTCGGTCTCGCCGTCCTCGGCAAAGCGGTAGTAATTGGGGTTGCTGACGTGCAGGAAACGGTCGCCATAAGGCAGGTCGAAATCGGCCTGCATATGCGGCTGGCCCGAGAGCGAGGCGGTGGCGATGGTATTGCCGTGATAGCCGCGGATACGGCCGATCAGCTTCTTCTTGGCGGGCCTGCCGAGCTGGTTGTTGTAGTACCAGATCACCTTGATCGCGGCGTCGTTCGCCTCCGATCCCGAGCACTGAAACATCACATGCGCCAGGCCGTTCGGCGCGAGCTCAGCCAGCTTCTCCGCCAGCCGCACGGCGGGCTCGTGACCCTTCTGGAAGAAGGTGTGATAATAAGGCAGCGACAGCAGCTGCTTGTAGGCGGCGTCGGCCAGCCGCTTCTCGGAAAAGCCTAGCGAGGCGCACCAAAGTCCGGCCATCGCCTCGATGTACTCGCGCCCCTCGGTATCCCAGACGCGTACACCCTCGCCGCGCGCCATAAGGATGGCGCCGTGCTCGCCATGATCGGCGAGATCGGTCTGCTGGTGCACGAAGTGGGCGATATCGGCGGCGTGCAGGCTGTTGGGGCGCATAGTCGGCTCTCCGCAAAGGGTCGCGGACAGCATAGCGCGGAGGGGGCGGCAGAACGCAAGCTCAGGCGGGGAGAACAACCCCCGCCACGACCGTTACTATGGCGCTGACGCCACGTACCTTCCGATCACTCCGCCGCGGCCACCGGTGCGGTGGAGTCGCCGTGCTTGGCGCCCCGCTTCGGCTCATGCTTCATCTCGCCCATGGCCTTCTGCACATGCGAGGAAAAGACGTATTCCGCCGGGCGCTGATTGGTCAGGTCGATCTCCGCGGCCATTGGCCCTTCGGTCCGCGGGCCGCGAATCTGGGCTGCAATCGCCTTCCAGGGCTTGGTAATGGAATCGATCGCCGCCGTCGCCTCGAA
>JAQGHY010000293.1 GCA_028291455.1 Rubritepida sp.
CCACCGAGGACACCGAATCGGCTGATGCCGAGACGGCGCGCCGCCGTCGTGGCCGCCGTGGCGGTCGTCGCCGTCGTGAGGGTGAGCCGGCGGAAGCCGGTGGCGAGGCGCCTGCCGCGGCACCCGCGGTCGTTCATGCCCCGGCTGTCCACACACATGCTGTCCATGCCGCGCCTGCCTATACCGGGCCGACGCCCGCCGATCCCTTCGGCGGCACGTCGGACAGCCTGATGGCAGCGATGGAGGCGGCCGAGGCCGCAGCCGAAGCCGCGCTGGCACCGCGTTCCGTGGTGGCGCCGCCGGTGGTGGTGGCTGCTGAGGTGGAAGCCCCCGCACCCATCGTGGCGGAGCCGGAAGCCGAACCCGCCGCGATCGCCGCGCCGGAACCTGTGGCGCCGGTACCCGTCGCCCGGGAGCCGGTTCCGGCTTCGACCGGCGGGGCACTCCCTCCGGCAGCCGCTCCGGTCGTGGCCGAGACGCTCATCGGCCCGGCCATCCAGCCCAAATCGGTGGACGAGGTGGCCGATGCCGCCCCGCGCCGTGGTGGATGGTGGAAGCGTTGAGCGGCACGGAACCGCCGGTCCTCGTTCATCGCGAGGGTCCGGTGGTTCATGTGACGCTGAACCGTCCCGCCCGCCGCAATGCGATCGGCGGCGGAATGGGCGAGGCGCTGGATCAGATCCTCGCCAGGCTGCGCGGCGATGCCACGGCCCGCATCGTGGTGCTGCGCGGCGCCGGCGGACATTTCTGCG
Organism: Rubritepida sp.; assembly: GCA_028291455.1. Taxonomy (GTDB): domain Bacteria; phylum Pseudomonadota; class Alphaproteobacteria; order Acetobacterales; family Acetobacteraceae; genus Roseococcus. The sequence continues at coordinate 753 of JAQGHY010000293.1, forward strand.
CCGGCCTCGATCTGACCGAGGTCGCGCAGGGCGGAACGCCGGAGGAGCGCCTCTCCGCCCAGCAGGCACGCAATCGCCAGATCGGGCAGCGGTTTCAGGCGATCTCGGCTTTGCCGCAGGTGGTCATCGCGGCCGTGGAGGGCGCGGCGCATGCCGGCGGCCTCGGCTTCGTCTGCTGCGCCGACCTGGCCTTCGCCAGTGCCGATGCGCGCTTCGCCGCGCCCGAGGCACGTCGCGGACTGGTGCCGGCGCAGATTCTTCCCTGGATGGCCCGCCGCATGGCGCGCCCCAACGTCACCCGCATGGTGCTTGAAGGCGGGGTGATCGATGCGGCGCTGGCCCAGCGCTGGGGGCTGGTGCAGGAGATCGGCGTCGATCGCGCCGGGCTGGATGCGCTGGTGGCCGCGAGCGTGGCGTTGATCCTGGAGGGTGCGCCAGGCGCGCTGGCCGAGACCAAGGCGCTGCTCGCCGCGCTGGGTCCGCTGTCGCCGGAGGGCTATGCCGAGGCCGGCGCCGCTTCATTCGGGCGCACAGCCTCGGGGCCGGAAGCTACGGAGGGCATCGCGGCCTTCCGCGAGAAGCGCAAGCCGAACTGGTCCGCGCTGAGCTGAGAGCGCTCTACCGCGGCTTTGCGGTTTCCTGGCCGGCCGAGAAGGCCGCCATGATGGTCCATTGTCCCACCATCTCGCCATTCGGGCGGAGCTCGTAGATTCCCATGCTGGGCTGGCCGCCGAGGGCGAAGGCAGTGGCGAAGGTCAGCCCGCTGACCATGCCCACGCCTTCGATCGTCTCCGTCCCGATGACCCACTGCACGCGAAAGCTCAGCAGGCCGAGCTGCTCCAGCTGCATGGTGCCGGTATATGCCGAGCCGTCCGGATTGGTGCCGGTGACGTCATAGGCCCCGCTACGCTGTGCGGCCGCGGGGCCGGCCAGCGCCAAGGCGAAGCCCGCGGCCAGAATCAGTCGCTTCATTCAAAAAGACCCTCATTTGACCGTCGCCACGCGCAGCGAATTGGTGGTCCCTGGCGTACCGAAAGGCACGCCGGCTGTCACCACCAACTCCTCGCCCGGCTTGACGAAGCCTTCCTGCTGCGCGGCCCGGCAGGCCCGCGCGACCATCTCAGCCATCGAGTGGATATCCTGAACCACCAGCGGATGCACCCCCCACACCACGGCCAGGCGCCGCGCCGACTGAATCTCTGGCGTCAGGCCCAGGATCGGGCAATCCGGCCGCTCGCGGGCCACGCGCAAGGTGGTCGAGGCGGTGCTGGTGAAGGTGGCGATGGCCTGGGCGTGGATCGTATGCGCGACCTGGCGCGCGGCGGCGGCGATGGCGCCGGCGCTGTTTCCCTCAGGCTCGGGGCGGTTGGCATCGGTCTGGGCGCGCCAGTCGGGGTCCTGCTCCACCCGGGCGACGATGCGGTCCATGATGTTCACGGCTTCCAGCGGGAACTGCCCGGCGGCGGTTTCGGCGGAGAGCATCACGGCATCGGCGCCATCGAAAACCGCCGTCGCGACGTCGGACGCCTCGGCGCGGGTGGGGGAGGGCGAGGTGATCATGCTCTCCAGCATCTGCGTCGCGACGACCACCGGCAGGCCGAGCTTGCGGGCGGCGCGGACGATGCGCTTCTGGACGAGCGGCACCTCCTCTGGCGGCATTTCCACGCCGAGATCGCCGCGGGCGACCATCACGCAATCGGTCAGCGCCAGGATGCCGTCGAGATTCTCGACCGCCTGGGGCTTCTCCATCTTCACCATGATCCAGGCTCGGCCGGCGGCGATGGCCTTGGCCTCGGCCACATCCTCGGGCCGCTGCACGAAGGAGAGGCCGATGTATTCGATGCCGAGCGGCAGCACGAAGTCGAGGTCCGCGCGGTCCTTCGCGGTCAGCGCCGGGATGGGCAGCGCCACGTCAGGCACGTTCACGCCCTTGCGGTCGGAGAGGGCGCCGCCGACCATGACTTCGGTTTCGAGATGGTCGCCCTCCACCTGGCGGATCACGCGCAGGCGCAGCTTGCCGTCGTCGAGCAGGAGCGAGGTGCCGATGCGGGCGGCCGCGATGATCTCGGGATGCGGCAGCTGCACACGCTTCACATCGCCGGGCGTCGGGTTGAGGTCGAGCCGGAAGCGGCTGCCGGTCGTGAGCTGGACGCGTCCGGCCGCGAATTTACCGACGCGCAGCTTAGGCCCCTGTACGTCGGCCAGAATGCCGATGGGCCGGCCGAGCCGGCGCTCCACGTCGCGGATCGCGAGGATGCGGGCGGCGTGGTCCTCGTGGCTGCCATGGCTGAAGTTGAGGCGGAACACGTCGGCGCCCTGGCGGAACAGCTTTTCGATCATCTCGACGGAGGAGCTTGCCGGGCCGAGCGTCGCAATGATTTTGGTGCGACGGTGCCGGCGCAAGGGAATGCGATTGGCCATGCGCGTCGGTCCTTCCGAAATTCGGGTGATATGGACGGTGGGCGGCGTCGCCTCCGGCGCTCGAAGCCGTTCGGGCGGGATGTCGAACAGCCGGGCCACATCCTCCACCCGATCGGTGGGGATGCGCTTCCACTGGCTGACCGCCGCTGTGGAGATGTTGAGGGCCGTGGCGATCCGGGTTACGGCGCCGCGGCGGGCGAGGATGTCTTCGAGGGCTGAATCACGCATGCATTTACCTTATACTCCCTAAGGTAAGCTGCAAGACGTTTTTAGCTTACATTTGCTAAGCGATAATGACGGCCCGAATGTCGTTCACATTGGTAAGCGTGGGCCCGGTCACGATCAGCCCGCCGCTGGCGGCGAAGACATCGTAGCTGCGGTGGCCAGACAGCGCCGCGCGCGGATCGAGGCCGGCGCGCCGCACCGCTTCCAGCGTGCCGGGGCCGGCGATGGCTCCGGCCGCGTCGGATTTGCCGTCGATCCCGTCGGTGTCGGCGCAGAGCGCCCAGATGCCGGGCGCGCCATTGAAGGCCAGCGCCATGCCCAGCAGGCATTCCGTATTGCGGCCGCCGGCCCCGTCCGTACCGGGCACCATGGTCACCGTCGTCTCGCCGCCGGAGAGCAGGACGCAGGGTGCGGCCAAGGGCAGGCCGTGCGCCGCCGCGCTACGCGCGATCCCGGCCAACGCCTGGCCGACATGCCGCGCCTCGCCCTCCAGCGCGTCGCCGAGGATGAGCGGGGTGAGGCCGAGGGTTCGCGCCGTCTCGGCCATGGCCTTCAGCGCCATCATCGGCGTCGCGATCATGCGGAACTCATGTGCGGCGAGGCGTGGGTCGCCGGGCTTGGCCGTCTCCTCCCGAGCCTGCGCGAGGTGGCGCACCGCCGCCTCCGGCAGGTCCATCTTGTAGTGCGCGACCAACTCCCGCGCCTGGGCGAAGGTGGAGGGGTCCGCCACGGTGGGGCCGGAGGCGATGACCTCGGGATCGTCGCCCGGTACGTCCGAGATCGCGAGCGTCAGCACCCGCGCCGGCCCCGCCGCCAAGGCCAGCCGCCCGCCGGAGAAGGCGGAGAGGTGCTTGCGGATGCAGTTCATCTCATGGATCGAGGCGCCGGAATCCAGCAGCGCCTGGTTCACCGCGATCATCTCCGGCAACGTCAGTCCGGGCGCGGGCAGGGTGGATAACGATGAGCCGCCGCCGGAAATCAGCGCCAGCACCAGATCGTCGGAGGTCAGGCCTTGCATCAGCGCCAGAATCTCGGCCGCCGCCGCCGCGCCCGAGGCGTCGGGGCGGGGATGCGCGCCGAAGCGGAGAGCGATGCGTCGGGCCTGGGGAGGCTCCGGCAAGTCGCCCCCATGGGGTGCGATGACCAGGCCTTCGAGCTTCACATCCGGCCATGCGAGTTCCACCGCCAGCGCCATCTTCGCGGCCGCCTTGCCGGCGCCGACGACGATGACGCGGCCCTTGGTGGGGGGCTCGGGCAGATGCGCGGCGAGCACGCGCAGGGGGTCGGCGGCCTGCACCGCGGCGTCGAACATGGCGCGCAGGGCGACGTGCGCGCGTTCGTCAGTCCAGCCAGCCGTCATGCGTATCCTGCCCCTTTTCCGGCCGTCATCATGGCTCTGCGCACCGGCCGGCGCAAATCCGCGGGCGGGCCATCTTCATGCCGCCGCGCAATCATGCCAGAAAAACAGCGACCTTCATTTCAGGAGCCCCGCGTTCATGCGTAGCTATCGGATCGCGTCCATCCCCGGCGATGGCATCGGCAAGGAAGTCATTCCTGCGGGCCTCGAAGTCCTTCGCGCCCTGCAGGCCCGTGCCGGCGATTTCGAGCTGGAGGTGGTCGAGTTTCCCTGGGGCAGCGACTACTACCGCGAGACGGGCCGCATGATGCCCGAGGACGGGCTGCACCAACTCGCCGGCTTCGACGCCATCTATTTCGGGGCCGTCGGCGATCCGCATTTGCCGGACTCGCTGACGCTCTGGGGCCTGCGCCTCGCGATCTGCCAGGGCTTCGACCAATACGCGAATATCCGCCCGACCCGCGTGCTGCCGGGCCTGCTGAGCCCGCTGCGCGGCGCCGTCCCCGGCTCGATCGACTGGGTGATCGTGCGCGAGAATTCCGAGGGCGAATATGCCGGCCATGGCGGCCGCGCCCATCAGGGCCATCCCATCGAGGTGGCGACCGAGACCTCCATCTTCACCCGTGTCGGCGTCGAGCGGATCATGCGCACCGCCTTCCGCATCGCCGCCAGCCGGCCGCGCAAGATGCTCACGGTCGTCACCAAATCCAACGCGCAGCGGCACGGCATGGTCTTCTGGGACGAGGTGGCGGCGGTTGTCGCCCTCGAATTCCCCGAGGTGACCGTGGACAAGGAACTGGTGGACGCCATGGCCGCGCGGATGGTGCGCAAGCCCGGCAGCATCGACACCGTCGTCGCCACCAACCTGCATGCCGATATCCTGAGCGACCTCGCCGGCGCCCTGGCCGGCTCGCTCGGCGTGGCGCCGACCGCGAACCTCGACCCGGAGCGGCGCCGGCCCTCGATGTTCGAGCCGATCCACGGCTCCGCCTTCGACATCACGGGCATGGGCATCGCCAACCCCATCGCCACCTTCTGGACCGCCTGCATGATGCTAGAGCACCTGGGCGAAACGCCGGCGGCGGAGCGGCTGATGCGCGGCATCGAGGTGGCGACGGCCAATGGCGTGGTGACGCCCGACCTCGGCGGAAAAGCCAGTACCAAGGACGTGACGGCGGCGGTCGTGGAGGCTATCCGTAGTTCCAACGACTGAGATCGCCTTGCCGGCGATCGAAAGAAAAGCCCGAGGGAACTTTCATGATCACGCGCCGCGCCAGCTTTGCCCTGCCCACGCTCCTCGCCATGCCGGCTTTGGCGCAGGGGGCTTTCCCGCAGCGGCCGATCACCCTCTACATCCCCTTCGCGGCGGGTGGGCCGACCGACATGATCGCCCGCCTCGTGGCCGAGGGCATGTCCAGGGATCTCGGCCAGCCCGTCGCGGCGGAGAACCTGACGGGCGCCGGCGGCACCATCGCGGCGTCGCGCGTCGCGCAGAGCCGGCCGGATGGCTACACGCTTCTACTGCACCATATCGGCCTGGCCAGCGCGGCCACGCTCTACCGGCGCCTGCCCTTCGACATCCAGCGCGGCCTGGCCCCGCTCGGCGTCGTATCGAATACCGGGATGACGCTGGTCGCGCGACCCGATTTTCCCGCCACGGACCTCGCGGGCTACCTCGCCGTCATCCGCGAGCGGGGCGATGTGCTCAACCTGGGGCATAGCGGCCTGGGCGGTTCGAACCAGCTCTGCGCCATGCTGCTGCAGCAGGCGGCGGGCGCGGGCGTGACCAGCGTCGTCTTCCGCGGTAGCGCGCCTGCTATCACGGAGCTCATGGCCGGCCGGCTCGACATCACCTGCGACCAGGCGACGGTGACCGCGCCGTTCCTGCGCGACAACCGCATCCGCGGCTATGCCGTGACCACGCCCGAACGCATCCCCGGCCTGGAACTGCCGACCACGGCGGAGCTCGGCGTGCCGCTGAACATGTCGGCGTGGCACGGCCTCTACGCGGCGGCCGGAACCCCGCCCGAAATCCAGCAGCGGCTGGCCCAGGCGATCCGCGCGGCGCTGCACGAGGAGCGGCTCAAGGCGCGCTTCGCCGAGACCTTCACCACCATCGCCACCGACGCCGAGGCGAACCCCGCCTATCACACAGCCTTCCTGACCAGCGAAATCGACCGGCTGCGCCCGCTGATCGTCGCCGCCGGCCAGTTCGCGGACTGAGTTCCGACGCTCGGCAAGAAGGGCAGGAAGACTGACCCATCCCGCGTCGGGCGCATGGGTGAATTGCTAAGTTATAAGGTTTGATGGGGCGATTGTTGCTCTAGTCTAAAATCATACGCAACATTATTGCGAGAGCGAGTGACATGACCGATTTCCCGACCACCCTGACCCGTAACCCGCTTCCCCGGCCGGCCGATGCCACGCTGTCCTTCGGCAAGGTCATGACCGACCACATGTTCATGATGAACTATGTGGAAGGCAAAGGCTGGCACGACCCCCGGGTCGTCCCCTACGGCCCGCTCTCGATGGATCCGGCGACGCAGGTGCTGCATTACGGCCAGGCGATTTTCGACGGGCTGAAGGCATTCCGAGGGCCGGACGGCCAGATCCGCCTCTTCCGCGCGCAGCGGCACGCCGAGCGGTTGAACAAGTCGGCGAAGGCGCTGTGCATCCCCGAACTGGACGCCGACCTCGTGCGCCGCTCTTTCGAGGCGATCGTGTCGGTGGATAACGAGTGGGTGCCCCATGCCATGGGCACCTCGCTTTATATCCGGCCGACCGTGATCGCGACGGACGTGATGCTCGGCGTGCATCCTTCGAGCACCTACACCTACTTCGTGATCTGCTCGCCGGTAGGCGCCTATTACAAGGAGGGCGTGAAGCCGATCCGCATCCTGGTCAGCGACACCCGCGTGCGCGCGGTGCAGGGCGGCCTCGGCGAGGCCAAGACGGCGGCCAACTACGCGGCATCCCTCTCGGCCCAGATGGAGGCCCATGCGGCCGGCTACACCCAGGTGCTGTGGCTGGACGGCGTCGAGCGCAAGTACATCGACGAAGTCGGCACCATGAACATCATGATGCAGATCGGGGACGAGGTGATCACCCCGCCGCTGGCCGGCACAATCCTGGACGGCGTGACGCGCAATTCCTGCCTGGCGCTGATGCGGGACTGGGGCCTCAACGTCTCAGAGCGGAAGATCTCGATCGACGAGGTGATGCAGGCCGGCCGTGACGGCACGCTGCGCGAGATGTGGGGTACGGGCACCGCGGCCGTGGTCTCCCCGGTGGGCGAGCTCGGCTACAAGGGCGAGAAGATCAGCATCGGCAACGGCCATACCGGCATGCTGACGCAGAAGCTCTACGACGCGATCGTGGGCATCCAGTACGGCACGCAGGCCGACCCGCATGGCTGGACGAGCGTGGTGAAGGTGCCTGTGGAGGTCTGAACGGAGTGCCGGCGGCTTGAACCGCCGGCTCTTTGGCGCAACTCTGACGGTGAAGGAGATCGCCATGCCCGGACCGCAGCCTGAAGCCGACCTCGCCCTCGGCGCCGCCGCCGATCTGGATGCGGCCACGCGCGACCGCATCGAGGCCGCCGCCTTCCGCAAGCTCGTGGCGCATCTGCGCGAGCGGGCGGATGTGCAGAACATCGACATGATGAATCTCACGGGCTTCTGCCGGAACTGCATGAGCCGCTGGTACCAGGAGGCCGCCGGCGACGCCGGGCTGGCGCTGGAAACACCCGCCGCGCGGGCGATCGTCTACGGAATGGACTACAAGGCCTGGCAGGCGGCGAACCAGAAGGACGCCTCGCCGGAGCAGAAGGCGGCTTTCGATCAGGCGATGTCCAAAGACGGGGCCATCGCCAAGCCAGCCTAGAGGGGCTACCTCCCTCCGCTGCCGCCTACACCTACACATTCGAAAGACACCATGTCCGACACCAACGAAAATGCCGCGGCCAGCCGCAAGCGGCAGGCCGACAGCCCCGATTCCGACGTCGGTGGCATCGCGGTCGACCGGCTGCGCTCCATCATCGACCGCATCGAGCGGCTTGAGCAGGAGCGCAAGGCGCTCGGCGACGATATCAAGGACATCTATTCCGAGGCGAAGTCCGCCGGTTTCGACGTGAAGGTGGTCCGCCAGGTCATCCGCCTGCGTAAGCAGGAGCCGGCCGAGGTCGAGGAGCAGGAGACGCTGCTGGACCTCTACCGCCGCGCGCTGGGCATGTAGCCCAAAGGGTCCGGCGCCTCGAGGCGCCGGACCGCAGCCTATTCCAGCTTAAGCCCAGCCACCCGGACCAGCTCCGCCCATTGCGGCCCGTCCGCCTCCATCGCCTCGCGCATCTGCGCCGGCGTCGAGCAGACTGGCACCGTGCCCAGCCGCTCCAGCGCGGTCCGGAAGGCGCCATCGGCGCAAGCCGTGCCGAGGATCGTGCCCATCCGGTCGATCAGATCCTGCGGCGTGCCCGCGGGGGCAGCGATACCGTTCCAGGTCTGCGCCTGGAAGCCGGGAAAGCCCTGCTCCGCCACCGTCTGCACGCCCGGCAGCGCCGCCATGCGATCGGGTGCCGCAACCGCGATCACGCGGATCGCCGGCCCGCCCAGATGGGGGATGATGTCGGAGGGATTGCCGAAATAGGCGCCCACGTCTCCCGAAAGCACCGCCTGCATGGCCGGCGAACCGCCCCGATAAGGCACATGCGTGGCTTGGATGCCGGCGCGGTGCAGCAACAGCTCCATGGCCAGATGGTTGGACGAGCCGTTGCCGCCGCTCGAATAGTTCAGCACGCCGGGATTGGCGCGGGCATAGGCGATGAATTCCTGCAGGGTGTTGACCCCCAGCCGGGCGGATACCGCGAGCACCTGCGGGTTCGATCCGATGATGGAGATCGGCGCGATATCGCGCGACGTGTTGAACGGCAGCTGCGTCAGCGCCGGCAGCATCACCATCTGGGAGGCGCTGGCGGTCAGCAGCGTGTAGCCGTCCGGCCGGCTCCGGACCACGAATTCGACCGCGATCGCGCCATTGGCGCCGGTGCGGTTCTCCACCACCACCGTCTGGCCGAGCTTGGCGCCCAGCCATTCGGCGCTGAGCCGGCCGATGGCGTCGGTTACGCCGCCCGGCGCGAAGGGAACGACGACGCGTAGCGGATGGTCCGGCCAGGCGGTCTGCGCCATCGCGGGCGCGGCGAAGGCGGTGGTGAGCAGGGCCAAGGCGAGGGGCAGCATACGGCGGTTCATCGGGATCCCTTTCTCCGTCATGTCGCTTTTACGCAATTTCGGCGGCGCGGCGCAGGCTGTTGATCATGGAGACGCCCAGCAGATAGCTATGCGCCTTCGCCGGCTCGGAGGCGGCTTCGGCCAGCCTGGCCTGGAACGCCTTCTGGTCCTCCGGCGTCTTCGCCTCGAGGTTCTGCTTGTTGGTGATGGTCTGCCGCTGGACGTGCTCGACCGTCACGCCGCGGCGCTGGCGGTCGTAATGGTCCAGCTCGGCCTCATCCAGCTCGCCCCGGATCACACCGGCGAGCTTGTCCACCAGGTTCACCGCATCGTGCACGCCGCCATTCAGGCCCATGCCACCCAAGGGATTGTTGATATGCGCGGCGTCTCCGGCGAGGAGCAGGCGGCCCTTGTGGAAGGTCGCGGCCACGCGCTGATGCACCCGGTAGAGCGTGCGATGCTTCACCGGATAGTCGCCATGGCCCTCGACGACGCGGGCGAAGCGCGCGCGGGAAAAGGCGTCGGTCATGACCTCCTCGTCCGAGACCTCGGCCGCGACGGGGAACATGGCCCGCCACACGCCTGGCACGCGCAGCAGGAAGAACCATTCCTCGGGGTCGGCGTAATAGGAGACGTCGGCCAGGCCGGGGATGATCGAGGCGAAGTCGAATTCGGTGGAGAGCACCAGGAAGCGCTCTGGCCAGGTGAAGCCGTCGAAGGCGATGTCGGCGGCCTTGCGCACGGCGCTGCGCGCGCCGTCGGCGCCGATGAGGTAGCTGCCGGCGATCCGCTCGCCATCCTCGAGGATGGCCTCGACGCCGTCGCCATGATCCGTGCAACCCGCGACGCGGGCGTTGAAGCGGATGGAGAAGCCGGGCTTGTCCTTCAGCAGGGCGTAGAGGATGCGGGTCAGCTTGAACTGCTCGCATTGCAGCCGGAAGGGATGGCGCGTGACGTCGGCGAGGATGCCGAAGTCGAACTGGGCGATCACGCTCTGGTCGCGGCGGCGGTACTGCAGGATCGGGCCCTTGAGGCCCTGGTGGATCATCTCCTGCGCAGCGCCGAGGTCGTCCAGCATGTCCAGCGTGGGGGCGTGGAAGGTCGAGGCGCGCATTTCCTCGGAGATGGTCGGGCCGGATTCGAGCACGGTGACGGCAAGGCCCTGGCGGATCAGGGCCGCCGCGGCGACCATGCCGACGGGGCCCGCGCCCACGACGAGGACGGGCTTGGTTTCAGGCATCAGCTCATGTCATCCGGAATGTGCGAGGCTTGGCCCGGCGCGACGGCTGCCTGGGCGTTTTGCCTTGGGTTGAGAGATCATTGTCACGCAAAGTCACGGAAGGACGT
>JAQGHY010000316.1 GCA_028291455.1 Rubritepida sp.
GTAGCGGTTCACCGGGGCGATGCGGTGGCGCGCCATGAGTTTGGGGAAGAGGCGCAGCATCGCCTCGCGATTCTCCAGCATGTAGGAGACGCCGGAGGGCGTGCGGGCATTGTCCTCCAGCACGTAGAACCGGTCCGGGCTCGTGCGGACCACGTCGATGCCGGTGATATGCGTGTAGATGCCCCCGGGCGGGGTGAAGTCCTTCATCTCCGGGCGGAACTGCTCATTGCCGTTCACCAGCGAGCTAGGGATCAGCCCGGCCTTGATGATGTCCTGCTTGCCATAGGCATCGGCGAGGAAGGCGTTGAGCGCGCGCACCCGCTGGGTCAGGCCGGCGCTCAGCCCCTCCCATTCGGCGCGGGCCAGGATGCGCGGGATGATGTCGAAGGGGATCAGCCGTTCGGGATCGCCACCCTCGCCGTAGACGGCGAAGGTGATGCCGACGCGGCGGAACAGGACCTCGGCCTCGGCGCGCTTGGCCGCCAGGTCGCCCTGCGGCGTCTGCTTCAGCCAGTCGGCGATGACCCCATAGGCGGCGCGCAACTCCTCGCCCCCACCCATCTCGTCGAATGCGATGCCAGTCATGCAACCCGGTTCCGCCGTTGAGGGCTGAGATTGAGCCGAGCCGCGCGTTTCACGCAAGCCAGCCCCGGCGGCTAAGCCCTGCCTGGGGGCGAAGCTGCTCAGAAGGCGGGCAATCCGGGCCAGCTTGGGCGCAACGGCCAGGCGTCCTATGCTTCCGCCGAGTAGGGAGAATCCACATGAACGACCAGCCGCATCTGACCACCGGCGCCGATGCCGTGGCGCAGAGCTTCGCCGAGGCGGGCATGCCCGCGATCTTCGGCGTCCCCGGCGGCGGCTCCAGTCTGGACCTTATCGCCTCGGCCAAGGCGGCCGGCATTCCCTTCATCCTGACGCGGACCGAGAACGGCGCGGGCATCATGGCGGCCGCGTTGGCGGAGTTGACGCATCGCCCCGTGGGCTTGCTCACGACGCGCGGCCCGGGCGTGTCCAATGCCGCGAACGGCATGGCCAATGCGGATCTGGAGCGTGCCCCGGTGATCCTGGTGGCCGACGGCTTCGGCGCGCGCGAGGCGGCGATCGCCACGCACCAGCTCTTCGACCAGGCCGCGATGATGGCGCCGGTGACGCGCGCCCAGCGCCGGGCGACCGGCCATCCCGGAGCCGCCGCCGAGGCGGTCGCCGCCGCGATGACTGCCCCCTGCGGCCCCGCCTATCTGGAGCTGGCGGGTGATGCCGCCCGCGCTCCGGCGCCCCCGGCCCCGGCCCTGCGGCTGCCCATCCTGGCGGCACCCACCGAAACAGACCTCGCCGCCGCCAGGCGCATGATCGCGGGCGCGGCACGGCCGGTCGTCATCCTCGGGTTGGAAGCGACCGAACCCGCCCGCTGCGCCGCCATTCGCCGGCTGATTGAGGCGCTCGGCTGCCCGGCGCTGGTCACCTATAAGGCCAAGGGCGTGCTGCCGGACGCGCATCCGCTCTTCGGCGGCATCTTCACCGGCGGCGAGGCCGAGGCGCCGCTGCTCTACGAGGCCGACCTCATCATCCTCGCCGGCGCCGATCCGGTGGAATTCATCCCCCAGCCCTGGCGCTTCGACGCGCCCATCCTGGACCTCGCCACCGCGGCCCGCTCGCTGGAGTACCGCAAGCCGGCGCTGGCGATCGTCGGGGCCTGGGAGATCGCCGCAGCCGCGTTGGCCGACGATGCGCCGCACCGCCCCTGGCCTGAGGGCAGCGTGGCCGCCCTGCGGGAGACCTGGCTCTCCTGCCTGGAGAACGCTGATGGCAGCGGCAATCGCGGCATGTCGCCCTCCGAGCTCGTGCGCGTCACGCAGGCGGCCTGCCGCCGCAACGGCGCGGACCCGCGCGCCAGCGTGGATGCGGGCGCGCATATGTTCGCCGCCACCACCTTCTGGCAGGCGGAGCGGCCGGTGGACCTGCTCATCTCCAACGGCCTCGCCAGCATGGGCTATGCCCTGCCCGCCGCCATCGCCGCCGCCTGGCATGATCCGGCGCGCGGCGCGCTCGCCTTCACCGGCGACGGCGGACTGCTGATGGCGGTCGGTGAACTCGCGACGGCCGCCGCGATGAAGCTGAACCTGACGGTGGTGGTGTTCAACGACGCGACGCTCTCGCTCATCGACATCAAGAAGGGCGACCGCGACCTGCCTGACGGTGCTCTGGACTGGCCCGAGGTGGATTTCGCGCAGGTGATGCGCGGCATGGGCGGCACCGCCTGGCGCGTGACCGACGCCGCCGGGCTCGCGGCCGCGCTGGACGAGGCGCTGGCCACGCCGGGTCCGCGGCTGATCGACGTGCGGACGGATCCTTCGAGCTATCCCGCTCAGATCAAGGCGCTGCGAGGGTAGTCGGCATCGGGGGCTTAGTTGCCGGAGATCCGCGCCGTCACGCCGCCGATGAACAGCCCCAGCGCCAGATCGAGGACCACGAACATCACCGCCGTCGCCCCCGGCACGCCCAGCGCCACCCGCGTCACGAACCATTCGAGCCACATCGCATAGCCGACGGCGGCGAGCCCCAGGGCATTGCCGATCCAGCCCGGCAGGCCGAGGGCCGTCGGTAGTAGGAGCACCAGCAGCAGCGCGTATTGCACGAGGTTCGACCAGTTCCAGGCCGTGATGAATTGCGGCCAGTTGGCGCCGCGCTGCGCCCGCTCGGCCAGCAACTTCGAGCCGAGCGCGAACGCGACCCAGCCAACGGTATAGCTCACGAGCTCGCCGGCCAGCGAGACGGCCACGCCATTGGGCGGGGCGCCCTGCACGGCCCAGACGACGATCCGGAGGCCTAGAAGCACCGGCAGGCAGATCAGCGCGGCGAGGAAGGAATGGCGCGCGCCTTCCATGCCTGGCGCGATCAGCGCCATCCCTTCGACCTTACCCCGAGCGAAGAGGATCGCGGCGGCGATGCCGTTGGTGATGGTCGGCGGGTTCAGCGCAGGCACTCCTCGATTACGGCGCGATAGACCAGGGCCAGGGCGCGCAGCTCCGCGACCGGCGCGTATTCGTCGCGCTGGTGCAGGCTTGCGCCGACCGCGCCGAGCTCCGCCACCGGGCAATAATGCGTGATGAAGCGCGCATCCGAGGTGCCGCCGCCGGTATCGAGCCTGGCCTCCACGCCGGTGCTGCGCCGGACCGCGCGCTGCAGCGCATCCACGAAGGGGCCGGGCTGGGTGATGAAGCTCTCGCCCGAGACGCGCACGCGCAGTTCGTGGTCGGGCGCATGCTCGGCCAGGGCCGATTTGATATGCGCCGTCAGCGCATCCGAATGATGGTGGTCGTTGAAGCGGATATTGAGGAAGGCGCTCGCCTCTGCCGGGATCACGTTGGTCGCCGTGTTGTCCACCTGAAGGCCGGTGACCTGTAGCGTCGAGGCCTCGAACCAATCGCTGCCGGCGTCGAGCGGCGTCGAGGTCAGCGCGTGCAGAACGGCGATCAGCCGATGCACGGGATTGTCGGCCAGCTGCGGATAAGCACTGTGGCCCTGCCGCCCCTTCACGGTGATGAAGGCGTTCATGCTGCCGCGACGGCCGATCTTGATGGTGTCGCCGAGCACCTTCTTGGAGGTCGGTTCGCCGACGACGCACATATCCGGCACGTGCCCGTTCTCCGCCATCCATTCCAGCACGCGGCGGGTGCCATCGACGCTCGGCCCCTCCTCGTCGCCGGTGATGAGGAGCGAGATGGAGCCGGCCGGATTGGCGTTCCCCGCCAGGAAGTCCGTCAGCCCCGCGACGAAGGCGGCGATGCCGCCTTTCATGTCGCAGGAGCCGCGGCCGTAGAGCACGCCCTCGCGGACCACGGCGGAGAAGGGATTGTCCTTCCAGGCCGCCTCGTCCCCGGGCGGGACCACATCGGTATGCCCGGCGTAGCAGAGATGCGGAGCCGCCGTGCCGATACGGGCGAAGAGGTTCTCCACCTCGCCGAACCGCAGGCGCGTGCAGGTAAAGCCGAGCGGTGCCAGTGCCGCCTCCATCACCGCCAATGCGCCGCCATCGGCGGGCGTCACGCTGCGGCAGCGGATCAGCGCCTGGGCGAGCGGAATGGGGTCCGCCGGCGTCTCCGGAAGGTTGCTGGGCTCAGTCACGCAGCAAGTCGTTGATGGACGTCTTGGCGCGGGTCTGCGCATCCACCCGCTTCACGATCACGGCGCAATAGAGACTCGGACCCGGCGAGCCGTCCGGAAGCGGCTTGCCCGGAAGGTTGCCGGGGACCACGACCGAATAGGAGGGCACGCGGCCGATGAAGATCTCGCCGGTGTTGCGGTCGATGATCTTGGTCGTCGCCGAGAGGAAGACGCCCATGGAGAGCACCGAACCCTGCTCGACGATCACGCCCTCCACCACTTCCGAACGCGCGCCGATGAAGCAATCGTCCTCGATCACGACCGGATTGGCCTGCAACGGCTCGAGCACGCCGCCGATGCCCACGCCACCGGAGAGATGCACGTTCTTGCCGATCTGCGCGCAGGAACCCACGGTGGCCCAGGTGTCGACCATGGTATTCGCGCCGACATAGGCGCCGAGATTCACGAAGCTCGGCATCAGCACGACATTGGGTGCGATATAGGCGGAGCGGCGGGCAATGGCGCCGGGGACGGCGCGGAAACCGGCCTCCTTCCACCGGTTCGGGCCCCAGCCCTCCCACTTCAGCGGCACCTTGTCATAGGCGCCGGCGGAGGTGTCCATCGGCGCGGAATCGGAGAGGCGGAACGAGAGCAGGACGGCCTGCTTCAGCCATTGGTTGACGTGCCAGCCTGTTGCGGAGGGCTCGGCCACGCGGGCCTTGCCGCTGTCCAGCATCTCGAGCGCGGCCTCCACATCGGCGCGGGCCTCGCCTTGGGTGGAGGCTGAAACGGTGTCGCGCTTGTCCCAAAGGGCTTCGATGCGGGCTTGAAGGCTGGCGGTCATGACGGCTCCTCGCGTTCGGCCCGCAGGCTTCGCAGCGAGGGGGCGGGGAGTCAATCAGCCCAGGGCCTTCAGCGGCTTGGAATGGATTGCTTTCGGCGCATAGAACATATAGAGAACATGCCTATGCACCCAACCCTCATGGAACGGCTCGCCATCCTCTCGGACGCGGCCAAATACGACGCTTCCTGTGCCTCCAGCGGCACGGAGAAACGCGACTCCTCGCGCGAAGGCGGGCTGGGATCGACGGAGGGGGCGGGCATCTGCCACGCCTATGCGCCGGACGGGCGTTGCATCTCGCTGCTGAAGATCCTGCTCACCAATTTCTGCGTCTACGACTGCGCCTATTGCATCAACCGCTCATCGAGCAACGTGCAGCGGGCCCGCTTCACGCCGGAGGAAGTCGTCTGGCTGACGATGGAATTCTACCGGCGGAACTATATCGAAGGGCTGTTCCTCTCCTCGGGCATCATCCGTTCGTCGGATCATACCATGGAGCAGATGGTCCGCATCGCGCGGGAGTTGCGGACGACGCACGGCTTCCGCGGCTACATCCACCTGAAGACCATCCCCGAAGCCTCGCCCGCTTTGGTGGAGGAGGCCGGCCTCTATGCGGACCGGCTGTCCATCAACATCGAACTGCCCACCGATGCCGGCATCGCCGAACTCGCACCCGAGAAGCGGCCGGACGGCATCCGCCGCGCCATGGCGGAGGTGCGGCTGAAGATCGAGGAAGCCAGCGAGCCTACCGTGCGGACCAAGACGCGCCAGCGCTTCGCGCCCGCCGGCCAGTCCACCCAGATGATCGTCGGCGCCGACGGGGCGAACGATGCGACAATCCTTTCGACCAGCGCCCGGCTCTACGGCAGCTTCGCGTTGCGGCGGGTGTACTACTCGGCCTTCAGCCCCATCCCCGACGCCTCGGCCCGGCTGCCGCCGACGAAGCCGCCGCTGATGCGCGAGCACCGGCTCTACCAGGCCGATTGGCTCTATCGCTTCTACGGTTTCGGCATCGAGGAGATTACCTCGGCGCAGACGGACGGCATGCTCGATCTTGACGTCGATCCCAAGCTGGCCTGGGCCCTCGCCCATCGCGAGCGCTTCCCCGTCGATATCAACGTGGCCGAGCGGGAGATGTTACTGCGCGTGCCCGGCTTCGGCGTGAAGGCGGTGAATGCCATCCTGGCGGCCCGGCGGCACCGGAGGATCAGGCTGGACGACCTCGCGAAATTGCGCGTTTCGCTCCGCAAGATCCGCCCCTTCGTCATCGCGGAGGACTGGTCGCCGCTGCGGCTGACCGACCGGGGGGATCTGCGCGGCCTGCTGATGCCCGAACCGGTTCAGCTGTCGCTGCTGTGATGCCAGCCGTCATCCTGAAAAACCCGAGCGACTTCGGAGAGTGGCGCGGGGCCGCGCGCGACCTGCTGCTGCGCGGCGCCGCGCCCGATGAGGTGGAGTGGCGGACGGGGGAAATTAGCGACCTTTTCGACGGCGGGCCGGTCGCGGCGATTCCCCGCGCCGGTACGCCGCCGCGGGTTCCCGAAGCCTTCCTCGAACTCGCCGAAGCCGTGATCTGCCATTCGGACCCGGCGCGCTTCGCCCTGCTCTACCGGCTGATCGTCCGCCTGCAATCCGACCGGCATCTCCTCTCCGTCGCCTTCGACGAGGACGTGGCCGCCGCCCGGCTCCTGGAGAAATCCGTCCGCCGCGACTGCCACAAGATGACCGCCTTCGTCCGCTTTCGCGAAACGCCTGGCACGCAGGAGGGGCGCCGGCGCTTCGTCGCCTGGTTCGAGCCCGACCACCACATCGTCGCCCGGACCGCACCCTTTTTTGCCCGGCGCTTTTCCGACATGGACTGGATGATCCTGACGCCCAAGGGCTCCGCTTCCCTGAACGGCGATACGCTGAGCGTGGCCGAGGCGCCGGCGCAAAAACCGGTCCTGGCGGATCCCACGGATGCGCTGTGGCTCACCTACTACGCCAACATCTTCAATCCCGCCCGGCTGAAGGTGAAGGCAATGCGCGCGGAGATGCCGAAGAAATACTGGGCGAACCTGCCGGAAGCCGCGCTCATCCCTAGCCTCATCGCCAATGCATCGGCTCGCGTGGCGGCAATGGCCGAACAGGCACGGCAGAACCCGCCCGCCTTTCACGATCGGCTGCGCGCGCGCCGCTCGACCGAGGAGGCGCCCGCCCCCATCGGCGATCTCGCGACGCTGCGGGAAGAGGCCCGGACCTGCACGCGCTGCCCCCTGCATTGCCATGCGACGCAGACGGTGTTCGGCGAGGGACCAGAAGCGGCCCCGCTTATGATCGTCGGCGAGCAACCGGGCGACATGGAGGATCTGGCGGGGCGCCCCTTCGTCGGCCCCGCCGGCAAGCTGCTCGACAGCGTGCTGGCCAAGGCCGGTATCGACCGCTCGGCGGCCTATATGACGAACGCCGTGAAGCACTTCAAATACGAGGCGCGCGGCAAGCGGCGGATCCACAAATCGCCCAACGCGGGTGAGATAGATCACTGCCGCTGGTGGCTCGGGATGGAGATCGACATCGTGAAGCCGCGGCTGGTGGTTGCGATGGGCGCCACGGCGCTGGCGGCCCTAACCGGCCGGAAAACCAAGGTCTCGGACATGCGGGGACGGATGCATGAGCTGGCGCCCGGGCGCGCTCTCCTCGCGACGGTACATCCCGCCTATCTGCTACGCATCCCCGATGCCCGGCTCCGGAAGGAGGAGACGGAGCGTTTTCGCGCCGATCTGGAGACGGCGCGCAACTGGACCTACGACTGATCCAGTTCGGAGTCCCAATACAGGTAATCGCGCCAGCTCTCATGCAGGTGGTTTGGGGGAAAGGACCGCCCGTTCTCCTGCAGTTCCCAGCTGGTCGGCTGCCGGGGCACCTGGCGGGGCAGCATGTGGCATTCGCGCGGGAGCTTGTCGCTCTTGCGAAGGTTGCACCGGCCGCAGGCGGCCACGACGTTCTCCCAGCTCGTCCGCCCACCCCGGCTGCGCGGGATCACGTGGTCGAAGGTCAGCTCCTGCGCGGGCAGATCGTCGCCGCAGTACTGGCATTCGAAGCTGTCGCGCAGGAAGACGTTGAACCGCGTAAAGGCCGGCCGCCGCGTCGCCGGAATATACTCCCGCAGGGCGATCACCGAGGGCAGCCGCAGCGCGAAGGAGGGCGAGCGCACCTCCGTCTCGTATTCGCTGAGCACGGAAACGCGATCCAGCACCACCGCCTTCACTGCATCCTGCCAGGACCATACGGAGAGCGGGAAATAGGATAGCGGCCGGAAATCGGCGTTCAGGACCAGGGCGGGAAAGCCGCCTGGACCGGAAATCTGGGGAATGAGACTACCGTCAGGCAAACGAAGCTCCTCCTTGCTCGGAGGCGGAGGTTTCGACGCGGGGAGAGGTCAGGCTTCCCGGAATCGGTGTGCCGCCAGCTACTGCGCGGAATGCATGGCATTCTTGCTGCGCCGCCGCAAGCCGGGGGGCTGCCGCTTTCACCGCCCCGTCACAAGCCCTTGCCCCGCCGTCCGAATCGCGCGAGAGGCGGCCATGGTGCCGAACACGCCCCCCGGCTGCGTCACGCGCTTCGCCCCCTCGCCCACCGGTTTGCTGCATTTGGGGCACGCGCATGCGGCGCTGTTCGCCCATCGCGCCGCGCGCCAGGCGGGCGGGCGCTTTCTCCTCCGGATCGAGGATATCGACACCACCCGCAGCCGGCCTGCCTTTGCCGAGGCGCTGGTCGAGGACCTGTCCTGGCTCGGGCTGGACTGGGACGGCGTGCCCCGCATCCAATCCGGCCATTTCCCGCAATACCGCCGCACACTGGATACGCTGGCCGGTAGCGGCCTGCTCTACCCGTGCTTTTGCACGCGGGGGGACATCGCGGCCGCTGTCGCCGCGCAGCATGGCACGCCCGCGCATCTCTATCCCGGCACCTGCCGCAAGCTGCCGCGATCCCAGGCCGAGGCACGCATCGCCGCCGGCCTCCCCTACGCTTTGCGGCTCGACGTTGCACGCGCCGCCGCCCTGACCGGCCCCCTCGGCTTCACGGACCTGCTGCACGGCCCCCGCCGCTGCACGCCCGAGGCCCAGGGCGACGTGGTGCTGGCCCGCAAGGACATCCCCGCCTCTTACCATCTCTGCGTCACCCATGACGACGCGGCCCAGGGCGTCACCCTCGTCACCCGCGGTGCGGACCTGCTGGAAGCGACCGATGTCCACCGGCTGTTGCAGGCGCTGATGGGCTGGCCGGAGCCGCTCTATGCCCATCACGCGCTCATTGCCGGGCCGGACGGCAAGCGGTTGGCCAAACGCGACCAAGCCCCAACCCTTCGAGCCCTGCGGGAATCCGGGGTGAGTGCGGCGGAGGTCCGGGCCATGGCGGGTTTCGGGGGATGCCCCTAGGCTCCGCGCGTGACTCCGCGCACCACCGGCATCGTTCTGCTGCTCCTCACCTCCCTGGGTTGGGGCGCCACCTGGCCGCTGCTGAAATTCCTCCTGTCCGAATTTGCGCCGATGACGCTGCGTGCCGTCGGCGCGCTATGCACCGCGCTGCTCTTCGCCGCCGCCGCGCTGGCCTTTGGCGTCAGCCTTGCCGTGCCACGGCGGCAATGGCGCTGGCTGGTGCTCTACTCGCTGCTGAACGTCAGCACCTGGATGGGGCTTGGCACGGTCGCGCTGCTTTGGCTCAGCGCCTCCGAAGGCGCCATTCTCGCCTATACAATGCCGGTTTGGGCTGCGCTTTTCGCCTGGCCGATCCTTGGCGAGAAACCCGGCCGTGCGCGGATGGTGGGGCTGGTCCTGGGCTGCGGCAGCATCGGCATGCTCTTCGTCGGGCGAGGCGTGGATGTCGGGCTGGCGAAGCTGCCGGGCATGGCCCTGGTGCTGGCCTCGGCGGTGCTCTTCGCATTGGGAGCCGTGCTCTCCAAGCGCCGCCCGCTGAACCTGCATCCCGTCAGCGCGGTGGCATGGCAGATGGCGATCGGCTGCGTGCCGCTTTTGCTGCTGGCCCCGCTGCTGGGATCGACAGATGTCTCGGCCGTATCGCCCAGGGCGTGGTTCTGGTTCGGCTGGATGGTGCTGTTCTCGCTCGGCCTTTCCTACCTTACCTGGTTCGGCGCCCTGGCGCGGCTGCCGGCCTCGACGGCGGCGCTCGGGACGCTGCTGGCCCCGGTGCTCAGCGTGATCGGAGCCGCCATCGTCCTGGGCGAGCCGCTGGGGATGCGGGAATGGCTGGCCCTGTCGGGCACGGTCGCGGCGGTGGCTTTCGCGGTGGGATCACGCGATAAGGCCGCATGAGCCAATTACCTATGCTGCGTCTGCAACCCGGCCGCGACCGCCGCGTCAAATTCGGCCACCCCTGGGCCTTCTCCAACGAGATCGTAATGAGCGCCGAGGCCCGCGCCCTCCCGCCTGGCGCCGCGGTGCGGCTGGAAGGCGACGACGGCGTGAAGCACGGCGTCTGGCAGTTCAACCCGCACAGCCTGATCGCCGCCCGCGTGCTCGACCGCGACGCTACCGCCACGCCTGATGCCGCCTGGTTCCAGGCGAAGCTGCAGGCGGCGCTGAATGTCCGCGAGCGGCTGGGCATCGCGCAATATTGCCGCCTCGTCCACGCGGAGGCCGACGGCCTGCCTGGCCTCATCGTGGACCGCTTCGACGATGTGATCGCGCTCCAAGCCAATACCGTAGGCATGGAAGCCGCGACGCCGCTGATCGTGGAGGCCCTGCGCGCGCTCCTGAACCCGCGCAGCATCCTCGCCCGCAACGATTCCGCGGTGCGTGCGCTGGAGGGGCTGCCGCAGGAAACGACCCTCCTGCACGGCACCGAGGCACGCGCCCGCGTCGAGGAAGGCGGGCTCGCCTTCGAGGTGGACCTGCTGTCCGGCCA
Source organism: Rubritepida sp. (assembly GCA_028291455.1). Taxonomy (GTDB): domain Bacteria; phylum Pseudomonadota; class Alphaproteobacteria; order Acetobacterales; family Acetobacteraceae; genus Roseococcus. The sequence continues at coordinate 10,850 of JAQGHY010000316.1, forward strand.
GAAGACCGGCTGGTTCTTCGACCAGCGCGAGAACCGGGCCCGCGTGGCATCCATCGCCGCCGGCGCGACGGTCCTGGATGCCTTCTGCCACACGGGCGGCTTCGGACTCCTCGCAGCGGATGGCGGCGCATCGGCGGTGACGCTGCTCGACCGCTCGCAGCCCGCGCTCGACCTCGCGCTGGCCTCGGCTGAGGCCAATGGCCTGGCCGAGCGCGTGACGGCCCAGCGCGGCGAGGCGCTGGAGGCGCTGGAACGAATGGTCGCCGCCAAGACCACCTTCGACATCGTGGTCGCCGACCCGCCGGCCTTCGCGAAGTCGCGCAAGGACATCCCTGCGGCGCTGCGGGCGTATCAGCGCCTGGCGCGGCTTTGCGCGCAGCTGGTGGCACCGGGCGGTTACCTGTTCATCGCCTCCTGCTCGCACCACGCCGCACCGGTGGAGTTCGCGGAGGCCGTGGCGCAAGGTGTTTGGCGGGCCAAGCGCGAGGCGCGGCTGCTGGCTTCCACCGGTGCCGGGCCGGACCATCCCGTGCATCCGATGCTGCCCGAGAGCGCCTATCTGAAGGCGCAGCTTCTCCAGCTGGGATGACGCGGGACCAGGCCTACCGCCACACGCTGTATCGCGCCGGCGATGTGGCGGTGCGCGTGGGCCGGCGTTGCCCGGAGGTCCATGCGCGACAAGCCTGGTTCATCGGTGCGTGGAATCCGTTCAGCCGGAAGATGCCCGATCGCTGGAACGACGCTGCCCACGCCCGGCTACTGCGCGACGTGCGTGCCCTCCCATTCCGTGAGGGCGAAGGCAGCCTGGGTGGATGGAGGGAGCGGATGCTGCTGGTCATCGCGGACTCCGCCACCGTGTTCCGCCTCGCCTGCCGGTACCGGCAGGCAGCGGTGGTGCTGGTGCCGCGCGGGCGCCCGGCGCGGCTGGTTTACTCGCGGTCCTTGGCGTCAAAATGGGCCTTCACCAGCCAATAGGCATAGAGCACGCCGCCCAGCGTCACGAGCAGCCCGACCTTGTCGCCGCTCAACTCGAACTCGGCATGGGCGGCGATGTACAGCCCGGCAAAGGCCACCAGGATCGCGAGGGCCATGCGCGCCAGCGTGCCACCGCTCATCGCTACAGGTACCGCTGGATGTCGAGCGTGCTTTCGCGCCCGACCTTGTCGAAGCTCTCCCGGAGGAACAGGTCCGCGGCCTCGCGCCCGTAGTCGCGCAGGGTCGTGAGGAAGTCCCATTCGCCGTTGTACTTGGTGCTCAGCTTGAAGGCGCGCATGCGCTCCTCGTCCTCGATGGTGTGCAGGAAGATCCGGCGGTAGCGCGGCTGCTCCAGCCGGCCGGCTTCCAGCATCCGCTGCACGAAGTCGATGGCGCGCATCTCGCTCATCAGCGAGGCGTTGAAGCTGATCTCGTTCAGCCGGTTCATGATGTCCGAGGTGCTGGTCGGCAGCTCGGGACGAAGCAGCGGGTTGAGCTGCACCAGCACGATGTCGGCCGCCATGCGCTCGTGATAAAGCGGCCAAAGCGCGGGATTGCCGAGGTAGCCGCCGTCCCAATAGGCCTCGCCGTCGATCTCCACCGCCTTGAAGATGTTGGGCAGGCAGGCCGAGGCCAGCAGCGCGTCGACGGTAATTTCGGAGCGGCCGAACACCTTGGGCTTGCCCGTGCGCACGTTGGTGGCAGAGATGAACATCCGCATCGCGGATTTGTCAGCGCGCAGCCGTGCGAGGTCGAGGCCTTCCTCCAGCGCCTTGCGGAGCGGGTTGACCTCCATCGCGAAGGGATTGATCTGATACGGGCTCATCACCCGCGTCATGGTGTCGAAGGCATTGTAGCCGAGGCTGTAAGTCAGGTCCCAGCCCCAGAGCGCCTTCTCGACCGGCGAGGCCCGCAGCGGCGAGACCGCGAATTTCGCGCCGAGCACGCGCCAGAAGCGCTCCAGCGCATCCTTGGCGCCCTGGCGGCCGCCTTCCAGCAGACCCAGTGCAAGGATGGCGCCGTTGATGGCGCCGGCGGAAGTGCCGGAGAGCCCGTCGAATTCGACGCGGTCATCCTCCAGCAGGCGGTCCAGCGCACCCCAGGTGAAGGCGCCATGCGTGCCGCCGCCCTGTAGCGCGAGATTGATGCGACGGGTGGTCCGCTGGAGCGTGACGGGAGCGGCAACCGAGGCGCCCACGGGGGCCGGGCCGGCTGGGAGCACATTGTCCATCAGGCTGCGAGCCATTTGCTGTCTAACGACGGCGCGGAAACCGGACCCGCCACCAGGGCGGATCGGCCCACCAAAATCTGTTCCATGCGCCCCACCTTGGCCGTCTTTGCTGCGCTGCGATACCTCACATCGGCGGTATGCTCAATCGCGCGGCACCGGGCATCGCGATGCCGTGGGGAGGAAGAAGCGTCACGGGAACGACAGACGCGACACGGGCCGCGATCAAGTGAAGACAGGCGCGGAAGCATAAGCCCTCCACACGACGCCGGACGCCCTGGCGCAAACCTTGGAGAGATCATCATGCGCCACGTCCTCGTCGCTGCTGCCGCCACATTCGCCCTGGCCGTCCTCGCCACCGCCGCCGTCAACGGCTCCGCCCGGGCCGGCGGCCTGGGGCATGGCCTTCGGGTAAGCAGCGCTGCCCTCCAGAGCAATGGAGCGCCGCGCTTCACCAGTGAGGGCCAGGATCGCACCGCTCCGCGGACTGCCACGCCGTCCAGCCTCCCACGCTGAAGCTCCGCCTCGCCTCCACGACTTTTCGAGTGGTTTCGCGCTGACAAAAGTCGGCGCGAGGCCGCTCCGATTCCATTTCGCCACAACGTTGGGACGCAAAGTGCGGCTGAATCCGTCATCGTGAATCCTAAGCTCCGCCAGGACCGAACAGCCGCGCTTCAACCCTGGCTGCATGTCAGGCTCCGTCCCTGCCCTCATCCTGACCGATCTGGCTCATCGATCTCACCCGAAGGAGAACACGCGGCGGACATCGGCGTCGCGCAACTGTTTCGAGCCGGTCTGAATTTTCCACGGACCGCGCACGACACACACGACGCGACCGACACTCTGGCAAGATCAAGGCAGGACACGGCTCCCGCATTATGCCTTCACCGCACCGGATCGACCGGCGTGCAGAAACGGACATCAGACATCATGCGCAAGACCTTCATCGCCGCGGCCGCCATCCTCGCCCTCGGCGCCTGCACCAAGGGCCACGCCGCCCTGATTTCCAACGCCCTGATTTCCAACGCGCTGAATGTGAATGCCATCACCTCCAACGCCATCACCTCAAATGCCATCACCTCAAATGCCATCACCTCCAACGCCATCACCTCCAACGCGCTCACTGCCAACGCCATCACCTCCAACGGCCTGCACGTGAACGGCACGTCCGAGGCCTCCGCCACCGTGGTGTTCCAGAGCGTCAGCCTGCCCGGTGCCGCGGCGCCCTACAGCCTCTCCCGCTAAGCTGGCGCTGCATCCCTCCGGGCCGCTCGGGTCCGGAGGGTTCAGGCCCCGCCCAAAGCCGGCCGCGCCACCGCCAGGGTCTCGGCCAGCAGGCCCGCGAGCTGGCCGCGAGCGCTATCCACGCCGGCCGTATCACCCTCGCGCGCCGCCTGTTCCATGGCCTGCGCGGCCTCCGCCAGCAGCCTCGCGCCCACCATGCGCGCCGAGCCCTTCAGGCGATGCGCCGCCTCCGCCAAAGGCAAGCCGCTGGCCGCATGCAGCCTGGCGATGTCATGCGCCGCCTGCTCCGCGAAGCTGTCGAGAATCCCGAGCAACCGCTCGCGATCCTGCCCGAACAGCCCGCGCAGCGCCTCGGGATCGAACAGCGCGCCACCGGAAGGCACACCGTCGCGCCCCAGCCCCGGCATGAAGCGGCCCAGCACGCGGGAGAGCCCGTCCAGTGTCACCGGCTTCGTGAGAAACCCATCCATGCCGGCGGCGTAGCAACGCTCCGCCTCGCCCTTCAGCGCATTGGCCGTCACCGCGATCAGCATGGTGCGCGCGAGTTGCCCGCGCGCCTCCTCGCCGCGAATAGCCCTGGCAAGCTCGAACCCGTCCATCACCGGCATATGGATGTCCAGCAGCACGACCGCGGGCCGGTCCCGCCGCCAGGCGGCAAGGCCGCGCGCGCCGTCGTCTGCGGTGGTGGCGGCGACGCCGAGCAGTTCGAGCTGGCGCGTGATGACCTCGCGATTGACCGGGTGGTCGTCCACCACCAGCACCTGTCCCAGCAGCGGTGCGCCGCCGGTTGGCGCTTGTGCGGGGGCGGCGATCGGCCGGGCCGCCACAGGCGGGGTCGCGACCCCTAGCCGCAGGGTCACGAGGAAGCGGCTGCCGCGGCCGGGCGTGCTCTCCGCATGCACCTCGCCCCCCATCAGCTCGGCAAGGCGGCGCACGATGGAGAGGCCGAGGCCGGTGCCGCCGAAGCGGCGCGTGGTGGAGCTGTCGGCCTGGGTGAAGGGCTGGAACAGCCGCCCCAGCGTCGGGGCGTCCATCCCCACTCCGCTATCCTCGATGGTGAGCGAGACCAGCGCGCCGCCGGCCTCGAGGCGCGTTTCGGCGGCGATGCGGACGAAGCCGCGCTCGGTGAATTTGAGCGCATTGCCGACGAGGTTGAACAGCACCTGGCGGACCCGCGTGGGGTCCCCCTCCAGCCAGTCCGGGCCGGGGCCGGCGGGATCGGCGAAGAGGGCGATGCCGCGCCGGCGCGCCTCGGGCGTCAGCGTCTCGATCGTGCCCTCGATCAGGCCGCGCAGCGAGAAGGGCAGCGCCTCGATCTCCATGCGGCCGGCGTCGATCTTCGAGAAGTCCAGCACGTCGTCGATGATCCGCAGGAGGGAGTGCGCGCTCTCGCGCATCACCGCCACGCTGCGCGCCTGATCGGCGGCCAGATCGGAACGGTCGAGGAGCTCGAGCATGCCGATCACGACGTTCATCGGTGTGCGAATCTCATGGCTCATGGCGGCGAGGAACGAGGATTTGGCATGGGCGGCGGCCTCGGCGGCGTCGCGCGCCGCCTCCGCCTCGGCCTGGGCGGCCAGTGCCGCTTGCTCGCTGGCCTTGAGCGGCGTGACGTCGCGCGCATGGCCGATCAGCCGGCCGCCGGAGATGGGCGTATAGGTGAACTCCACCCACCGGCCGTCGGGCAGCTGCCGTGCATAGCCCTGGATCTGGCCGGCATAGATGCTGGCGACACGCTCGGCCACCAGCGCATCCTCATCCTCGAAGGGCCCGTAGTCGCCGCGCCGGGCAAGCCAGCGGACGCCTTCGCTCAAGGTCCGGCCCGGGCTGAAATACTCCTGCGGCGTGCCCAGCAGCTGCTCGTGGCGGCTATTGGCCAGCAACACCCTCGCATCGCCGTCGAAGACCGTGACGAGCGAGTCGGTGCTGTCCAGCACCTCGCGCAGCAGGGTGCGTTCGGTCTCCAGCTCGGCTTCGCGCTGCTTCAGCTCGGTGATGTCGCGGGCATGGCCGATCAGCCGGCCGCCGGAGATCTGCCGGTAGGAGAACTCGACCCAGCGCCCGTTGGGCAGCAGCCGGCCGTAGCGCCTGAGATCGCCGGAATAGACCCGGGCGATACGATCCCGGACCAGCGCCTCCTCGTCCTCGACAGGGCCGAAATCGCCGCGCCGGGCGAGCCAGCGGACGATGTCCTGGAACGACCGGCCCGGGGCGCAGAACGCCGCGGGAATGTCCATCAGCTCCTCGAAGCGGCTATTGAAGAGGAGCATCCGCGCGTCGGCGTCGAAGACCATGACGAGCGAGTCCGAGCTGTCCAGCACCTCGCGCAGGAGAATGCGCTCCGCCTCCAGCTCCGCTTCGCGCTGCTTCAGCACGGTGATGTCCCGCGAGAAACCGACGAGACGGCCGCCTGAGATGGGCGTCCAGATGCTCTCCACCCAGCGGCCCGAGGGCATCTTGCGATCGTAGCTGACGACGCCGCCCGAGAAAGCGTTCGCGACGCGCTCCCTGACCGTCGTCTCCTCGTCCTGGGCATCGCCGTAGACGCCCTGGCGGTAGCGCCAGCGCACGGCATCGGCGAGGTTGGTGCCGGGGCGGTAGAACTCGTCGGGGGTGCCCATCATCTCCCGGCGGGAATTGTTGGCCACCATGATATTCGCGTCGCGGTCGAGCAGCACGACCAGCGCGTCCACACCGTCGAGCACCTCGCGCAACAGGGTGCGCTCCGCTTCCAGCTCGGCCTCGCGCTGCTTCAGCGGCGTGATGTCCCGGTAGAAGCCCAGCAGCCCGCCGTCGGGCAGCGGGCGCATGTTGAACTCGATCCAGAAGCCACCCGCCGTCCGGCGCAGATATTGCGAACCCTCGGGGCGCCGCATGACCGCAGCACGCTCGGCCACCAGGGTTTCAAGGGCCTCCGGCGTCTCCGGCGGCGGGCCGAAATCGCCGCGCTGGGCCTGGAAGCGCAGGATATCCACGGCGTCGGCACCAGGGTAGGCCACCTCCTCGGTGAGGTCATGGAACTCCATGAGCTGCCGGTTCGCGATGCGCCATTTGAAGTCGGCGTCGTAAAGCATCACGCCGTCGGGCAGATTCTCGACGATGGTGGCGAGCATCGCCCGCTCGTTGGCGAGTGCGAGCTCGGTAGCCTTGAGCGCGGTGATGTCGCGCACGATGGCCAGCAGCCCGCCATCCTCCAGCACCTCGAACTGGTACTCCACCCAGATGCCGTCCGGCATGCGTGCGGGATAGGTGACGTGGCCGGCATTCATGATCCGGGCGCGCCGGTCGCGGACGAATTCCTGGGGGTCGTCGACCGGCCCGAAATCGCCTCGTTCGACCATGTGGAGCAGGATCGCCTCGTGGGTGACACCGGGCATCACGAGCTCGGGCGGCAGGCGCAGCAGGTCTCCGGTGCGGTCGGAGTTCTCCAGGATGGCGCCGGCGGCATCGAAGAGCACGACACAATCGCGCGTGTGCTGCAGCAGGTGGTCGACGCGGGCGCGCTCCTCGGCCAGGGCCGCATCCGCCTCGCGCACGGCGGTGACGTCCCGGCAGATGGCCAAGCGCTGGCGGTCCGGGGCGTCCAGCACGGTCAGTTCCAGGTGGCGGCCATCGGCGCTCCGCCAGGCGGCGGCGGTGCGGCCGGGGCCGGCGAAGGCAGCGCGGATGGCCTCGACGGCCGCCGCGTCCAGGGTTTCCCCCATGGCATCCAGTTGCGCGGCGAGCGGCGTCCCGGGCGCGGAAAGACGCGCGGGCAGGCCGAGCATGGCATTCATTCGCGCATTGGCGGGGCCGCGATTGAGTGCCGCGTCATGCAGTGCGACGCCGGCCGTCATCTCCTCCAGCAGCACCGGCAGCAGGGCCGCGGCAGCCTCGGGCGAAAGGGAAGACATGTTTAAATCAGGCATTCCGGTGATGGCGTAGCATGCGGCCCCCTCCCGGTCTGTCGCGTCTGTCGCGCGACGAACGCGACGCTGGGCGCCATCCGGCGCGACCGTCCGGCGACCATGATCCCCGCATGTTGGGCTTCACACGCCTTGGCATGGAAACCCCCGATGATCCGCTCGCTCGCATTGCTCGTGCTCTTGGCCAGCCCCGCACTGGCCCAGCCACGGCTGACCTCCTTCGGCGCCGAGGGCGGCAATTTCCGCGCGGGACTGTCGGATGGAAGAGTATTGATGGGAGGCGAGCTGATCGGCGCCGAACTCAACCTCAGCCGCGACGGCGCACCCTTTACCGTGCGAATCGACAGCGCCGAGGCCGACACCGGCGGCCGCGCGCCGGATGTCTGGCTATTCCACCTGACCATGGCCGGCCCGGACGGCACACGCCAGGACTACTGCTCACCGGATCCCCAGGGCCGCAGCCTCGCCATCCCCTATCCGGCAGCGGACGAACCCTCCGGCTTCGGCATCACCTGCTCCGCCGGCGCGATCGGCAAGTGCCTGCGATTCGGCTACCGCCCTTGGGCGATGGCGCCCGATGGCGTCACGTCCCTCGCACCCTACCATGCGACCTGCGTCAACTTGGTCCGCGCCGCTTACGGCGGCCCCCAGCACGGCTATACCCGCAACGGCATGAGCATCGACCTCTACGACCGCATCGGCATCCAGCGGGCCGACATGGCGCAGGGACAGGCCTTCGAGGCCGGCTGGACGCCCGCCGGCGCGGTTTGCATCGCCCATCCGCGGGTCCCGGAGAACGGCTCGCTGGCCGAAATCACGGCCCAAACGCCACGGCTGGGCGGCCTGACAGGTCCAGAGTCCTGTAACGAGGAGCGCGCCGCCGCACTGGGTGCGCTGATCTTCAACCGCTCCTATCCCGCGCAGTGAGCGGCCATGCGCCCGCGCGAGGTTGACGGCGCCGACGCCTCCTCCCTATACAGCGCGCACCGCCGGGGTGGGTTGCCCACCACCGGCTCTTATCCATTGATCGATACTCCCAGGAGCCCGCCGTGAAGCGCACCTATCAGCCCTCGAAGCTCGTCCGGAAGCGGCGTCATGGCTTCCGTGCCCGCACCTCGACGGTGGGTGGCCGCAAGGTGCTCGCCAACCGCCGTTCCAAGGGCCGGTCGAAGCTCTCCGCCTGATTTCTCCGCATTCGCGGTCAGCCGCTTGGCCGAGAGGCTGATTCACGCGTCGGGTCAAGCAACCCGGCGCCGTCAGACTCTGAAGGAGGGCCAGCCATGCTCGGTCGCCTCAAGCGCCGCGCGGAATTCGTGCAGGCCGCGAAAGCGGGCCGCAAGGGCGCGCGCGATACGCTGGTGCTACAGGCGCTGGCGCGGCCGGATGGCGAGACGCGACTCGGCTTCACAGCCACCAAGAAAATCGGCAATGCCGTGGCCCGCAATCGGGCCAAGCGTCGGCTTCGCGCGGCCGCGCGCCTGCATCTCAGCGCCAGCCCGCCGCCCGGATGGAACCTCGTGCTGATCGCGCGGGACGGCACCGGAAGCTGCCCCTTCCCGACATTGCTCGCCGACCTCGAAGCGGCGCTGCGCAAGACGGGCGTGCCGCGGCCATGAGCCCCGCCGGCGCGCTCCTCAAGGGTGCCGTTATCACCTATCAATGGACGGTACGGCCGCTGATCGGCTGCAACTGCCGCTTCTACCCGTCCTGCTCCGACTTCGCCCTCGATGCCATCACCGAACACGGGGCGCTGCGCGGTACCTATCTCTCCACGCGACGCTTTCTGCGCTGCAACCCCTGGCACCCCGGCGGCTACGACCCGGTGCCGCCCTCCTTGAAGCAGTCCGGCCCCTTGGCCCGGACCAGCCCCGAGATCTGATCGAGACCCATGGACCAGAAGCGCC
>JAQGHY010000332.1 GCA_028291455.1 Rubritepida sp.
GAGCTGGTCGATCTGCACCACCCACGGCACGATCGAGCCGTTGGCCGATTGCCAGACCAGCGCCCCCGACAGCCCCGCCGACAGGATCAGCGAGCCGAAGGCCATCAGCCGCCAATTCTTCGCCTGATCGCGGGCCGAGCCGATGCGGTCGTCACAGACCTGGGCGGCGCGTTGGTATGGGGTCTCGGGTTGCTGCGTCTTGCCGTAATGGGTGGAAGGTCGTTTGAACATCAGCGGTCGCTTTCGGAGAGGTTGACGGAAGAGCCGCCGCCATGGCTATCGCCAGACTTGACGGCATGGGCAGCGGCCTGGATGCCGTGGGAGGCTTGCTGGCCGCGCTTCATGCGCTTGGCCCATGCGGGCGGGCCATCAGCGCTGGCGGACGAAGACGATGCGGATGGAGCATCGGCGCTCTCGTTCGGCGCGGCCTCGCCGGTGACGGACCGTTCCCCGGCCTGAAAGCTGTCCTTCATGGACGCTGCGGCGCGCTTGAACGGGCTGGCGAAGGCGGCCCCGGCCTTGGATGCGCCGGTGCTGGCAACGCCCGATGCGCCGCCCGCGCGATAGGCTGCGGTCGCGCCGCCTGCGAGGGTCGCCCCGCCTCGGGCGGCGGCGGCAGCGCCACCGGCGAGAGCCACACCGCCGGACGCGACGGCGCCGATCGCAGCACCGCCGGCGGCGACCATGCCGCCTGCCGCCAGACCCGTGCCGATCGCAGAACCCGCACCAAGCTGCGGCCCGCCGGAGACGAGGCCGTTGGCGATGCCGGGACCGAAGATGCCGAGGCCCAGCAGCGACAGCGCGGCGAGCACGATCGCCATGGCGTCGTCGATCGTCGGCGCGGTGCCACCGAAGCCCGCGGTGAACTGGCTGAACAGGGTCGAGCCGATGCCGATGATGACGGCGAGCACCAGCACCTTGATGCCTGACGAGATGACGTTGCCCAGCACACGTTCGGCCATGAAGGCGGATTTGCCGAACAGGCCGAAGGGGATCAGCACGAAGCCGGCGAGCGTCGTCAGCTTGAACTCGATCAGGGTGACGAAGAGCTGGATAGCGAGGATGAAGAAGGCGAGCAGCACCAGCGCCCAGGCGAAGAGTAGGCAGGCGATCTGGATGAAGTTCTCGAAAAAGGAGATCCAGCCCATCAGGCCGGAGATCGATTCGAGCAGCGGCCGTCCGGCGTCGAGACCGACCTGCGCCACCTTACCGGGGCGAAGGAGATCGGCGGTCGTGAACCCCGTGCCCGATGCCTTGAGGCCGAGACCGGCGAAGCTCTCGAAGACGATGCGGGCAAGGTTGTTCCAGTTGCCGATGATGTAGGCGAACACCCCGACGAACAGCGTCTTCTTGATGAGGCGCCCGATGATGTCGTCCTCGCCGCCCATCGACCAGAACAGCGCTGCCAGCGTCACGTCGATGACGATCAGCGTGGTTGCGATAAAGGCGACCTCGCCGGACAGCAGGCCAAAACCAGAGTCGATGTAGCGGGTGAAGACGGCCAGGAACTGGTCGATGACGCCGGTGCCGCCCATGGTCAGCGCTCCCCGGCCATGCTCGGCTCTACCGGCGCGGTCTGTCTGGTGATGGGATCGTCTTCGGGGTTGCGGACGACGCGGCCTGCGGGGCCGTCGGCGGCTGTTTCCGATCGAGACCGAGGAAGCGGTCGCGGCTCTCGGCCCACACGCGCAGGCACTCTGCGTCACGCGCGCCGTACTCTCCGAGGCGCTGGCACCGGCGCTGTCCCTCGCGCAGCGGATCGGGAGCGGACGGCGCCACCATCGGCGTAGCCGAGTTCGCCGGCGGCTCGTCCTGGCGGGTTATCTCGATCGCCGTGGCGGTCACGGCGATCGCGACGAAGATGACCGCGCCGAGGCGCGCGAGCGTCTTGCCGTCCATGGCGCTATCCCCCGCTCAGTTGTTGCCGTTGTTGAACATCTGCGCGTTGCCGGGCTGGTAGCCCGTGCCCGGCGTCAGGAAGCGGCGGCGCTGCTCGCGGCCCTGCTCGGCGGCAGCCGCGCGTTCCGCCTCGGTCAGGGCCTGCGCCCTGCCGTTGGCGGCGACGACGGCGGTGAGATCGGCGAGTTGCTGGGCCTGGAGCGCGAGGAGCTGGTTGCCGGCCTGGGGGTGGCCTGGAGCGCGCCGGTCGCGGACTGGCTCGATCCGACCAGCGCGGACATCTGGGTGCTGTTGGTGTCGATATTGCCGACGACGGTGGCCTGCACGCGCATGGCGTCCTGCAAACCGGCGACTGAGTTCTGCCAGCGCGTCTTGGCGTCGGCGATCAGGGTGGCGCTGCTCGCCGAGGTCGAGGCCGTGCCGTAGGTCGTCTGGAAGGCCCGGTCGATGTTCTGGACGTCGTAGGCGATATTCTGCGCCTGTTGCAGAAGCTGTTGCGTCCGCTGGATCGACTGTTGGAGCTGGCTGAGGGACGAGTACGGCAGGCTCGCCAGATTGCGGGCCTGATTGATCAGCATCGTCGCTTCGTTCTGAAGCTGGGTGATCTGCTGATTGACCGACTGGAGCGTGCGCGCCGCCGTGAGGACGTTCTGCGCGTAGTTGGTCGGATCGTAGACGATCCACTGCGCGGCGGCCGGCGTGGTGACGATCGGTGACAGCGCCAGCGGCATGGACAGGATGGATGCGGCGACAAACGCCGCGCGGGAACGGCGACGGACAGGAGGAAGCGTCATGATGGAATCTCCATGTTGGTGAGGTCGGGGATGAGGTCGGCTGCCCAGGCGACGCCGCGATGGCGAAGCCAGGCGGCGAGGAAGCCGTCGCGGCCGTGTTCGGCAACGATGCGGGCGATCTCGGTCTGGTCGGTCTTCGACGAGGCGGCGCAGAGCGCCAGCGCCACATCGGACAGGCCCAGCTCGAACAGCCGGTTGCCGCGCCGCGACTGGCAGTAATAGTCGCGCTTGGGCGTGGCCCGCGCGAGGATCTCGATCTGGCGGTCGTTGAGACCGAAGCGGCGATAGATGGCGGTGATCTGCGGCTCGATCGCCCGCTCGTTCGGGAGCAGCAACCGAGTCTGGCAGCTTTCGATGATGGCTGCGCCCGGCGTCTGAAGCACTTCTCGAATGCCGGCGTCTTCGATGTCGGAGACGTCCAGGGCGATGGTGGCGCCGGGAGACGGGTCAAGTGATGGAGGCGTGAAGTTGTAGATGAAGGTTCGGGTCATAGCGC
>JAQGHY010000006.1 GCA_028291455.1 Rubritepida sp.
CGCAGCGCGCCGCCCTCGGCGCCCGGCCTATGGCCTGGCGGGGCGAGGGCATCCTGGCAGCACACGCGCTGCCGGACGACGACCTCACCTACGTGCTGCATGAATCGACCGAGCATGGCATCCATGAGCGCGGCCGCGATGCCGTCGCCGCCCTGCTGCCCGAGGCGGCCGGCGAGACGCTGGTGCTGACCGCGCATACCCACCGCGCCCATATGCTGCTGCTGGCCGATGGAAGGCTGGTGCTCAACCCCGGCTCCGTCGGGCAGCCCGGCTATACCGACACGACGCCCTTCCCGCATCTCATGGAGGCCGGCACGCCGCATGCGCGCTGGGCCCTGGCCGAGCGGCGTGCGGGCAAATGGCGCGTGGAGTTTCACGCCGAAGAATACGATTGGGACGCAGCCGCGTCCGAGGCGCTGGCCAATGGCCGCCCGGACTGGTCGCGCTCGCTGGCCACTGGCACATTGAGCTGAGATTGAGGACGCAACGATGAACATCCATGAATACCAGGCGAAGGAACTCCTTCGCCGCTACGGCATCGCCGTGCTCGAAGGCCATGTGGCCTGGAACGCCGACGAGGCCGAGGCCGCGGCGAAGAAGCTGCCCGGCCCGATCTATGTCGTGAAGTCGCAGATCCATGCGGGCGGCCGCGGCGCGGGCCGCTTCGCGAACGACCCCAACGGCAAGGGCGGCGTCCGCCTCGCCAAGAGCCCGGAGGAGGCCAAGGCCGCAGCCGCCGCGATGATCGGCAGCGTGCTGGTCACCAAGCAGACCGGCCCCGAGGGCAAGCTCGTCAGCCGCGTCTACGTCGAGGCCGGCTGCGACATCGCCCAGGAGCTGTACCTCTCCTTGCTGGTCGATCGTGACAGCTCGCGCGTGCTCATCATGGCGAGCACCGAGGGCGGCATGGAGATCGAGGAGGTCGCCGAGCACAACCCCGAGAAGATCCTGCGCGTGGCGGTCGATCCCGCCTCGGGCATTTCCGGCTTCCATGCCCGCAAGCTGGCCTTCGGCCTCGGCCTTTCCGGCAAGCAGGTCGCCAGCTTCGTGAAGTTCGTCGAGGCCATGTACAAGGCCTTCATCGAGCTCGACTGCGCGATCGTCGAGATCAACCCGCTGGTCGTCACCAAGGCCGGCGACGTCGTCGCCCTGGACGCGAAGGTCTCCTTCGACGACAGCGCGCTCTACCGGCACAAGGACCTCGAGGCCCTTCGCGACGACAGCGAGATGGATCCCAAGGAGCTGGACGCGGTCAACCACGAGCTGAACTACGTGGCGCTGGACGGCGAGATCGGCTGCATGGTCAACGGCGCGGGCCTGGCGATGGCGACGATGGACATCATCAAGCTGTATGGGTCCAGCCCGGCTAACTTCCTGGACGTCGGCGGAACGGCGGACAGCGCGCGGGTGACGGAAGCTTTCCGCATTATCACCTCCGACACGAACGTGAAGGCCATTCTGGTCAATATCTTCGGCGGCATCGCCAAGTGCGACATGATCGCGACCGGCATCGTCGAGGCGAGCAAGAACCTCAAGCTGAGCGTGCCCCTGGTCGTTCGCCTCGAGGGTACGAATGTGGAGCTGGGCAAGAAGATCCTGGCCGAAAGCGGGCTCGCGATCATTGCGGCCGACAACCTCGCGGATGCCGCGCAGAAGGCCGTCGCGGCCGTGAAGGGGCGCTAAAATGGCCATTCTCATCGACAAGAACACCCGCGTCATGACGCAGGGCTTCACCGGCGCGCAGGGCACCTTCCACGCGAGCCAGGGCATCGCCTACGGCTCGAACTATGTGGGCGGCGTCACGCCGGGCAAGGGCGGCACCATGCACCCGACGCTTAACCTGCCGGTCTTCAACACGGTGTCCGAGTGCAAGGCCGCGACCGATGCCAATGCCTCCGTCATCTACGTGCCGGCGCCCTTCGCGGCCGACTCCATCCTGGAAGCGATCGACGCCGAGATCCCGCTGATCATCTGCATCACCGAGGGCATTCCGGTGCTCGACATGGTCAGGGTGAAGCGCGCGCTGGACGGCTCCTCCTCGATCCTGGTCGGGCCGAACTGCCCGGGCGTCATCACGCCCGACGCCTGCAAGATCGGCATCATGCCGGGGCACATCCACCGCCGCGGTTCGGTGGGCATCGTGTCACGCTCGGGCACGCTGACCTATGAGGCGGTGGCGCAGACCACGGCGGCCGGCCTCGGCCAGTCCTCCTGCGTGGGCATCGGCGGCGATCCGGTAAAGGGCATGGACTTCATCGACGTGCTGGAGCTGTTCCTCGCCGATGACGAGACCAAGTCGATCATCATGATCGGTGAGATCGGCGGCCAGTCGGAGATCCAGGCGGCGGAATTCCTCAAGAGCGAGAATTTCGGCCCGGGGAAACCCAACAAGCCCGTCGTCGGTTTCATCGCGGGTGCCACGGCGCCTCCGGGCCGCCGCATGGGTCACGCCGGTGCGGTGATTTCGGGCGGCAAGGATACGGCCGCGGCGAAGATGGAGGCCATGGCGGCCGCCGGAATCTTCGTGGCGGACAACCCGGCATCGCTGGGCTCGACCATGGTGCGCGCGCTGAAGGGCTGACCTGCAGAGGGCGGGGGGCCTAACTCCCGCCCCAATCACTATGTTTAGGCTTCATTAGGGCCGCTTATGGTCCAAGATCGCATGCGAATCCGCGGATAGCGGAACGGAGTGAAGACAATGGCCGGAGTGGACATCCTCGCGAGTGCGATGAACGGCGCAAATGCCGCCTATCTTGCGGATACCTATGCACGGTGGGTCGAGGATCCCGGCAGCGTAGACGGCTCCTTCGCGGAGCTCTTCGCCGCGTTGAACGACGATGCCCGCGCCGTGCTGACGGATGCGATGGGTGCCTCCTGGGCGCCGCGCCCGCGCGGCGGCTTTGCCCCTGCCGAGGATGTGAAGCCGGCGGCCAAGGGCGCCAAGCCCGCTGCCGCCGCAGCGCCTGCTGCCGCCGATCCCGAGGCGACGCGCCGCGCCGTGCTCGACAGCATCCGCGCGCTGATGTTCATCCGCTCCTATCGCGTGCGGGGCCATCTTCAGGCGCAGCTCGACCCGTTGGGCTTGCAGGTCACGCCGCCGCACCCAGAGCTTTCAACCGAGTTCTGGGGCTTCGATGAGGCCGATCTCGATCGGCCAATCTTTATCGACAAGGTGCTGGGCTTCGAGACGGCAACGATGCGCCAGATCTCCGAGCGGCTGCGCGCCACCTATTGCGGCCATGTCGGCGTCGAATTCATGCACATCCAGGACCCGGACCAGAAGTCCTGGATCCAGCAGCGCATCGAGGGCGCGCCCTGGGTCGGCAGCTTCAGCACGGACGAGAAGCGCAAGATCCTCACGCAGCTGACGGAGGCCGAGGGCTTCGAGGCTTTTTGCGCCAAGAAGTATGTGGGCACCAAGCGCTTCGGGCTTGAGGGCGGCGAGAGCACCATCCCCGCCGTGCTGACCTCGATCGAGACGGCGGCCCTGGGCGGCACCACCGAGATCGCCATCGGCATGGCGCATCGCGGCCGGCTCAATGTGCTCGTGAACGTGGTCCGCAAGCCCTACGTCCAGGTCTTCTCGGAGTTCAAGGGCTCCAGCTTCAAGCCGGACGACGTCCAGGGCTCGGGCGACGTGAAGTACCATCTCGGCACCTCCACCGACATCGAGGTCGCCGGCAAGAACGTCCATCTTTCGCTGCAGCCGAACCCCTCGCACCTCGAAGCGGTAAACCCCGTCGTCGCCGGCAAGGTCCGCGCGCGGCAGGATATGTCGGGCGATACCAAGAAGCGCACCACCGTCATGGGCATCCTGCTGCATGGCGATGCGGCCTTTGCCGGGCAAGGCCTCGTCTATGAGACGCTGGCGATGAGCCAGCTCATCGGCTACCGCACCGGCGGCACGATCCATATCGTGACCAATAACCAGATCGGCTTCACCACCGTCCCCGCGCATGCCTATTCGGGCCTCTACTGCACGGACGTGGCCAAGGCGATCCAGTCGCCGATCCTGCATGTGAACGGCGACGACCCCGAGGCCGTGGTGTGGTGCGCGCAGCTCTGCGCCGAGTTCCGCATGCGTTTCCAGGCGGATGTGGTGCTGGACATCGTCTGCTACCGCCGCCACGGCCACAACGAGGGCGACGAGCCGGCCTTCACCCAGCCGCTGATGTACAACCGCATCCGCTCGCTGAAGACGACGCGGACCCTCTACGCCGAGAAGCTGGCCGCCGAGGGCAGCGTGCCGGCCGAGGAGGCGAAGGCCATCCAGGATGCCTTCATCGCGAAGCTGGAGGATGCCTTCCAGGCCTCCGCCGGCTTCAAGCCGAACAAGGCGGATTGGCTGGAGGGACATTGGTCCGGCCTCAAATCCGTCGGCAGCGAGACGGGCGCCGAGCAGCTCCATGAGACCGCCGTCTCGCTCGACACGCTGCGCGAGGTCGGCGGCGCGCTGTGCCGGGTGCCGGCGGACTTCGGTGCGAATCCCAAGATCACGCGGCAGCTCGAGGTCAAGAAGACGGCGATCGAGAGCGGCGAGGGCATCGACTGGGCGACCGCCGAGTCGCTCGCCTTCGGCACGCTCGTCACAGAGGGCTCGCCGATCCGGCTGTCCGGACAGGATTCCGAGCGCGGCACATTCTCGCAGCGCCATTCCGTGCTCTACGACCAGCGCGACGAGACGCGCTACGTGCCGCTGGCGAACCTCGCCAAGGGCCAGGCGATCTACGAGGTCATCAACTCC
>JAQGHY010000014.1 GCA_028291455.1 Rubritepida sp.
CGGGGCAATGCTGGATCTTTGGCCAACCACCTCCATTGCCCTGGCACAGGCCATCGTCTGCCCATCGTTCTTCCTGGGCGAACATGCGCTGCGGAGCCGACTGCTCCCGCAACTCGGCCGCGCCACGCCATGGCGCACGCTGCGAGCGATCTGGCGGTGCCATGCCGGCTGACGCGCCACTGACCACGCGCGATCGCAGCGAAGTGATCTGCCATCGCGGGAACCGAACCGTGACGGTCGGCGCCTTCCTCGATGAGGCCGCCGCCGTTGCCGCGCGGCTTCCTGAGCACGGTCATGCGGCGAATCTCTGCGCGGATCGCTACTTCGCCCTAGTCGGATTCGCGGCCGCCCTGATGCGCGGCCACCCCACCCTGCTCGGCGGCGGGTCAGGCGCCACGCCGGAGTTCCTGCGCATGGTCGCGGAGCGGTATCCCGGCACCTATGCCATGGTCGACGGACCGCGGCCCGAAACGGCCCTGCCGATGCTGCGTGTAGACGAGGCCGGTACCGTTGCCGGCATCTCCGTCCCGCCTATTCCGCTCGACCGCGTGGCCGCGATCGCCTTCACCTCGGGCTCGACCGGGGCACCCACAGCGCATCTGAAGCCATGGGATGCCCTGATCGCAGCGGCAGATGCCGCCGCGGAGCGCTTCGGGCTGCTGCACGGGTTGCGCGCCAACATCGTCGCCACGGTGCCGCCGCAGCATATGTACGGCTTCGAGACGACGATGATGCTGCCGCTGCGGGCCGCCGTCGCCATCCATGCCGGGGCGACATTCTTCCCCTCCGACGTGCGCGACGCGCTGGCTTCGGTACCCGCGCGCCGCATCCTCGTCACCACGCCGCTGCATCTGCGCGCCTTGCTGGCGGACGGGCGTCCGATGCCGCCGCTGGACGCCGTGATCTCCGCCACGGCGCCGCTTGCGCGTGAGATCGCCGAGGCGGTGGAGCGGGACTGGGATGTTCCGATGCTGGAAATCTACGGCGCCTCGGAAGCGGGCTCGATGGCGAGCCGGCGCACCATCCGGGACGACACCTGGCTACCCTATTCCGGCGTGCGGCTTCAGCCGGGCGTGGCCCTGGTGCCCGGCCTCGGCGCGGTCCCGCTCGCGGATGCCCTGGAATTCGATGCGGATGGCCGCTTCCGGCTTATGGGCCGCCTCGCCGATGTCGTGAAGCTAGGTGGCAAGCGCGCCTCGCTGGCCGAGCTCAACCGGGCACTCGGGGCCGTGCCGGGCGTGTTGGACGGTGTGTTCGTGCCGCCCGAGGACATCGCGAGCAATCCGACGGCCCGGCTAACCGCCTATGTCGTGGCCCCCGGCCGCTCGGCCGACGATATCCTGGGGGCGTTGCGCGGCCGGCTCGATCCGGCCTTCCTGCCGCGCCGGATGATCATGGTGGCGGCCCTCCCGCGCGATGGAACGGGCAAGTTGCCGAGGCAGGCCCTGGCGGCGCTCGCGGGCGAGGCATGAGCACGCGCTTCACCGTTCCCGAGGACCACCCGTCATTGCCCGGGCACTTTCCCGGCCAGCCCATCGTGCCGGGCGTGCTGCTGCTGGACGCGGTGCTGCGGGCCGCAGCTGCCAGCCATCCCGCCCATTCCAGACGCCCGCTGCGCGCCAAATTCCCTGCCCCGGTGGCGCCCGGCGCGGAGGTGGAGATCCAGTTCTCACCACGCGACGGCGGGCGCCTCGCCTTCTCCTGCCATTGCGGCGGCGTCGTCGTGCTCCTGGGGGAGCTGTGAACGCCGCGCGCGACTGGACGGCGACACCGGAGCGCGGAAGCATCGCGCTGGCCCGGCTGATGGTCTGGATTTCCCGGACGCTCGGCTGGCATGCGGGGCAGCTGATTCTCTATCCGATCACGGCCTATTTCCTCGCCTTCTCGCCACGGCAAAGGGCGGAAGCGAGGCTTTACCTCCACCGCGCGCTCGGACGGGCCGCGGGGTTGCGCGATCTCTTCCGTCTCTATTTCGCCTTCGCCTCCACGATCCTCGATCGGGTCTGGCTGGTTTCCGGCCGCACCGGAGATTTTACCTTCGAGTTCCGGGGATTGGAGGCGCTGCGCGAGACCATCGACGCCGGGCGCGGCTGCCTGCTCTTCGGCGCGCATTTCGGCAGCTTCGAGGCCCTGCGCGCCGTGGCGGATGCCGGCTGCCCGGTGGAACTCTCGGTCCTGATGCACCAGGCCAACGCAGTGCGCGCGAGAACGGTCTTCGATGCGCTGGGCAATTCCGACCGTGCCACGGCGGTGATCCCGCTTGGCACGGCGGATGCGATGCTGCGCGTGCGGGAGTGCCTGGAGCGTGGGGGGCTCGTTGGCCTGCTCGCCGATCGCGCGCCGCATGGCGAGCGGATGCAAAGCGTGGACTTCCTCGGCCACGCCGCGCCGCTGCCCACGGGCCCGCATGTGCTGGCGGCGGTGCTGGGCGCACCGGTGATGCTCGCCTTCGGCATCTGGCGCGGGCCGCGCCGGTACGAGCTGCGCTTCGAGCCCTTCCTGGATGAGGTCGCGCCTCGGGGCCGTTCCGGACGTGACGCGGCGGTCGCGGATTCCGCAGCGCGCTATGCCGCCCGGCTGGAGGAGCTTTGCCGGGCTTTCCCGTACAACTGGTTCAACTTCCACGACTTCTGGCGGGAGAATGCGCCATGAGGCGCAGGTTGTTCCTCGCTTTGCCCGCGCTGCTCCCGCCGTCCGTCGCCCGGGCTCAGGACGACGCCCTGACGCGGCTGATGCGCGCGCTTTCGGAGGTGCGCGAGCGGCGTTCGCGCTTCACCGAGGAGAAGTCGATCCCCGAACTCGACCTGCCTTTGCCCAATGAGGGCACGTTGCTCTGGATCGCCCCCGACCGGCTTGAAAAGCACACGCGCTGGCCGATCGACGAGCGGTTGGAGGTATCCGGCGGCCGGCTCGTCTACGAACGCGCCGACCGCAACCTCCGCCGCGAATTCGCGCTTTCGGAACAGCCGGAGATGCAGGCGCTGGTGGAGGCCATCCGCGGAACGCTCGCCGGTGACATCGGGACGCTGCGGCGGCATTACGAGGTCGCCTTCGATGGATCACCCGATGGCATCTGGCGCCTCGTGCTGACGCCGCTGTCGCTACGCGTACGCGGCGCGGTGCAGCGCATCACCGTGACCGGCGAAGGCGCCGAACTGCGCGGCGTGGACACCGAAGGCAGCAACGGCTCCAGCCGGATGCGGATCACCCCGGCGCCATGAAGCGCCTCATCGCGACGCTGGTGATCCTGGCGGGGCTGGGCGGGTTGGTGGCATGGCTCGCCCCGCCGCGCGCCGATCTCGTGGAGTTCCTGCCGCCGGGCCGCACGCCGGCCAGTGCCTTCCTGTTCCGCGAGTTGCAGAGCGGCGCGGCCACGACCCTGCTGCTCGCCGCGATCGAGGGCGCACCGCGCGAGGAGCTGGCGCGGCTCTCGCGCGAGACGGCGGCGGGCCTGCGCGCCTCCGGCCGCTTCGCCTTCGTCGGCGACGGCAGCTTGAACTTGAGCGAGGCGGAGCAGACGCTGCTGTTCCGCTATCGCTACCTCCTATCGCCGGAGACTCGGACCGAGGCCTTCACCGCGGGCGCGCTGCGGCCCCGGCTTGAAGCGCTGCTCGACGGGCTGCGTTCGGCCGCATCCCCACTGCTTGCGCGCTTCGGCTTCGCGGACCCGACGGGAGCGTTTCTCGGCCTCGCGGCATCCTGGCTGGGCGAGTCGCGGGTCGAGACTTCCGACGGCGCCTGGTTCGCGGCATCCGGCGCGCCTCGCGCTTTGCTGGTGGCGCGGGGCCAGGGTGCGGGGCTAGATGCCGAAGCGCAGCAGGCGGCGATGGACACCTTCCGTGCCGCCTTCGCTGGTGCAAATCCGGGCTCGGCTCGATTGCTGCTGAGCGGACCCGGCGTCTTCGCGGCGGCGGCGGCCGGGCAGATCAAGCGGGACGTCGAATTCGTCACCCTCGCCTCGGCGGCGCTGCTCGCGGCCTTCCTGTACTGGCGCTTCCGCTCCTTCCTGCTGCTGGCGTTGGTTGCGGTGCCTCTCGGCGCTGCGACGGTCGCGGGCTATGCGGCCGCAGCCGCCGTCTTTGGCTCGGTCCACGCCATCGCTTTGGCCTTTGGGATGACGATGCTTGGCGTCACCGTGGATTACCCCATCCTTCTTCTGACTCTGCACCGGACCGGCGAGACGCTGCCGCAAACGGCCGTGCGTATCTGGCCGACGCTTCGCCTCGCGGCAGTGGCGGCGGCAGCGGGGCTGGTCGCCATGCTCGGCTCAGGGCTGCCGGGCCTCGTGCAGATCGGCGTCTTCGCGGGCGTGGGCCTGCTGGCCGGTGCCGCAACGACGCGATGGGTGCTTCCGCATCTGCTGCCCGAAGGCGCTAAGATCACCGCGCGGCCCCTGCCCTCGCTGGCCTTCCTCCGTGGTCGGCGCGTCCTGGCAATTGCGGCGCTGGTCGTGGCGGGGGCGATCCTGGCCATCACGGGTGGTCCCCCCTGGCAGCGGGACCTCGCCGCGCTGAGTCCGATACCCGCGGGACAGCAGGCTTTGGACGCCGAATTGCGCGGGCAGCTCGGCGCGCCGGACGTCCGCAGCCTCTTCGTGATCGGCCCCGCGGCGTCCGAGGCGGAGGTTCTGAGCCGATCGGAAGCGCTGGCGGAGGCGATGCAGCCCCTCGTGCAACGCGGATTGCTGTCCGGCGCCGATCTTCCGAGCCGTTACCTCCCGAGCCCAGACCTGCAACGTCTCCGGCAGGCGGCCTTGCCCCAGCGCACCGCGCTGGAGGCAGCGATGGGCGAGGCTTCGGCCGGATTACCATTCCGTTCCACGGCCTTCGCACCTTTCTTTGCCGCCGTGGATGAGAGCCGGAACCTGCCGCCGCTGGGCGTAAGGGACTTGAGCGAGGCCGCGCCGACCATTGCCGCACGGCTTTCGCCCCTGCTCACGCGGCATGGCGATACAGTGTGGGGCATCGCGCCCGCGACCGGGGTCGGCAACGCCCTGGCGCTGGAGGCGGCGGCTTCGGCGCTAGCGGTGCCCGGCGTGATGTTCCTGGATGTGAAGCTTGAAATGGAGCGCCTGCTGGCCGAATACAGCCGTTCGACGATGCTGTGGGCCCTGGCCGGCGTGGCGCTGGTGCTCGCATTGCTCGTGGCGGGTCTGCGCGGTTTCCGCCGGGGGCTGGCGGTCGCCGCGCCGATTGCCGGCGCCGTGCTCGTCACGCTGTCGGTGCTGGCGCTGGCGGGCGAGGCGATCAGCCTTTTCCATCTTGCCGCGCTGCTTCTCCTCGCGGGGCTCGCGATTGATTATTCCCTCTTTATTGCCCAGAACGGCCCGAATGCGAGCAGCCATGGCTTGCCCGAAGACGACAGACTGGGAGCCGTCTTGACCTGTGCCATTGCCACGCTTCTGACCTTTGGAATGCTCTCCCTTTGTGAGACGCCGGTGCTGCACGGGATCGGCCTGACGGTCGCCGTCGGGGTCGTGGCGGCTTTCCTGCTGGCCTGTGCGATGTTGCCGAAACATGGGCGCTGACGCGATGTGGCCGCTCGCCATCACGGCCAGCAGCGCGGTGTCGGCGCTGGGCACCGGCGTCGCGCCGTTGCGGGCGGCGCTGCACGCCCGGCGTGGCGGCCTGGTGCGGACCGACTTCCCCGGCGGCCCGGCTGGCACCTGGCTCGGCCAAGTAGCGGGGCTGGACATCGCGCCGCCGCCGGAACTGGCCGGCTACGACTGCCGGAACAACCGCCTGGCCGAAATGGCGCTGCGAAGCGATGGCTTCGAGGCTGCCGTCATCCAGGCGCGTGAACGCCACGGCGCGGACCGCGTGGCCGTGATCCTCGGCACCAGCACGGCCGGCATCGGAGCGACCGAGCGCGCCTATGCCCAACGCGAACCCGGCCAAACTGCCCTGACCGCCGATTTCGACTATGCCCACACGCACGACCTCCAGGCCCTGCCCAACTACCTCCGCGTCCGGCTTGGATTGCGCGGCCCGGCCCTCGCCGTCTCGACCGCCTGCACCTCCGGTGCCCGCGCGATCATGCAGGCTGCCGTGCTGATCGCGGCCGGCGTGGTGGATGCCGCCGTGGCCGGAGGCGTGGACACGCTTTGCCGCCTGACGCTCAACGGCTTCGGCTCGCTCGGACTGCTGGGCCTCGGCCCCTGCCGCCCCTGCGCGTCCGACCGCGACGGCGTCTCGATCGGCGAGGCCGCCGGCCTGCTGCTGCTGGAACGCCCCGGTAGTGATGGAGCGACCCTGCTGCTCGGCGCCGGCGCCAGTAGCGACGGCCACCACATGTCCTCCCCGCATCCCGACGGTCTCGGCGCCGTCGGCGCCATGCGCGCGGCGCTGGCGGCCGCCGGGCTGCGGCCGGACGCGATAGACTACGTGAACCTGCACGGCACGGGGACGCGGGCCAATGACGCGATGGAGGACCGGGCGGTCCACCACCTCTTCGGCGATGGCGTTCCTTGCAGCTCGACGAAGGGCTGGACGGGCCACACGCTCGGCGCCTCTGGCGCGCTGGAGGCCATCATCGCCGCCATCTGCCTGGAAGACGGGCTGGTGCCCGGCTGCCTGGGCGTGGATGTGGCCGATCCGGAATTCCGCAGCCGCGTGGCGACCGGCAATCTCGCCGCGCCGTTGCAGCGGGTGATGAGCAATTCCTTCGGCTTCGGCGGCAGCAACTGCAGCCTGATCCTCGGCCGCGCGGCATGAGATGCTGGATCGGCGGCGTCTCCGTGCTCGGCCCGGGGTTGCCCGGCTGGGCGCAAAGCGAGGCGGTGCTGGCCGGGCGCGAGGCCTGGGTCATGGCCGAGGCCATAGCCCCCGCGCCCGCCATCCTGGCCTCCACGGAACGGCGGCGTACCGGTATCACCACGCGCTTTGCCCTGGCGGCGGCGATGGAAGCTACGGATGGCGAGGCCGACCGCTCCGTGCTTGAGACCGTTTTCTCCAGCGGCAATGGCGACGGCATGGTGATCGGCGCCATGATGGAAGCGATGCACGAGGCGGACGGCGTCATCTCGCCCACGCAGTTCCACAACTCCGTGCACAACGCGGCTGCCGGCTACTGGCACATCGCGGTCGGCTCAACGGCGCCATCGCTCAGCGTCGGCGGGCATGACGGCGCCTTTGCCGCTGGACTGCTGGCCGCCGCGACGACTGCCGTAACGGGCGGGGGCGCCGTGCTGCTCTGCGCTTACGACACGCCGATGCCCTCGCCTCTGTCGGGCGTGCGGCGGACGGACTTTCCCTTTGCCGTTGCCCTGGTCCTGCGGCCGGAGTCAGGACTTAGCGCGCGCGCCACTCTCGATCTGCGCTATGTGCCGGAAGCAGCGCCGGTCGAGCCTGTTGGGGACGATCTCGACGCCCTGAGTGCCGGCAATCCGGCGGCACGGTCGATCCCGCTGCTCCGGGCGCTCGCCACACGGCGCGAGGCGCTGATCCGCCTGCCGATGCTGGACGATGCCTATCTGGAACTGCTGATCGCTCCGTGCTGATCCCCACGCTCGGCCACGCCGGAATTGCCGGACTGATCCCGCACCAAGGCGCGATGTGCCTGCTTGACCGCGCCATCGAATGGGATGCTTCGCGCATTCTGTGCGAGACCGAACGCCACCTTGACCCCACGAACCCGCTGCGGCGCGACGGGGTCCTGCCCGCCGCATGCGGATTGGAGTTCGCCTTCCAGGCCATGGCGCTGCACGGCGCGCTCCATGCCGAGGCACCGCAGGGCGTCGGTTTCGTCAGCAGCCTGCGCGATGTCCTGCTGAACGTGGACCGGTTGGACGACATCAAAGGCCCGCTGCGGATCGAGGCGGTGGCGCTGGTCGCTGAGGCCGCCGGTTTCATCTACCGGTTCGACGTCTCAGCCGCCGGCCGCTCCCTGCTCAGCGGCCAAGCCGCAATCATCCTTCAGAGGAAACCGGCATGACGTCGCGCCGCGCCCTGGTGACAGGCGGGTCGAGCCCGATCGGCGCCGCCATCTGCCGCCAGCTTGCCGCCGACGGCCATGAAGTCCTGATCCACGCGCATGGCAATCTCGCGCGGGCCGAAGCACTCGCGGCCGAGATAGGCGGCCGGGCCTTCGCCTGCGACTTGACCGACATTCCCGCGACCGCCGCCACCCTGGAAAGCCTGATCGCCGATGCCCCGGTCCAGGTGCTGGTGCACAATGCCGGCACGCATGACGACGTGCCGCTCGCGGGCATGTCGGAGCAGCAGTGGCGTGGCGTGGTGGATGTCTCGCTGACCGGCTTCTACGCCGTGTTGCGGCCGCTGATCCTGCCGATGATCGGCACGCGCTGGGGGCGCATTGTCGCGATCTCCTCCATATCCGGGATCATCGGCAATCGCGGGCAGGTGAACTACGCGGCGGCCAAGGCGGGGCTGATCGGGGCGGTGAAGTCGATCTCGCTCGAATATGCCTCGCGTGGGGTAACCGCGAATGCGGTCGCGCCCGGCGTCATCGAGACGCCGGCGGTGGAAGCGGCGATGTCCCGCCAGCGCATCGCGGAGCTCGTTCCAGCCCGCCGCGCAGGCCGGCCGGGGGAAGTCGCCGATCTCGTGAGCTTCCTGGCTTCCGACCGCGCCGCCTATATCACCGGCCAGACCATTTCCGTGAGCGGCGGCCTGGGCTGACTTACTGCGTGCGGTCGCGGATCCAGTTGCCGGTGCGGTTCATCGCGGCACCGGTGTCGTCTGCCGCCCTCCCAAGCGCCTCGCCCGTGCGGGAGCCGGCGCGGTCCAGCGCCTGGCCGGTGCGTTGGGCGGGGCCCTGACTTTGGCAGCCGGCGAGAAGCAGGATGCATGCCATGGTAAAGATCGGGCGAGGTGTTCGGCTCATCAGCTCTGCCTTGTGCGGTTCTTGGGGGTCAAGCGGCGGTGGGAAGTGCTTCGGGCATCTTAGGGCCAAGGCCCATACGATGCAGCGCCGATGCCACATAGAAGACGGTTTTGAACGACAGGATCGGCACCACCGCGCGCACATCCCCGCGCAGGTTGCCCGCGAGCATGTTGATGATGCCGTCACGCATCCAAAGCCTGTTGCTCGGCGCCATGAAGAGCGAGCGCATGACCGGATCGTTGATGCGGTAGATCAGCCAGCTGATGCGGTCCATGGCCCGGGCGAGCTCGCGATTGGTGCGCTCGGCCATCCGTTGTCCGCGCACGGGGTCGTCGAGCCAGACATGCGCCGCCTTGGCCCCGAGTTCGCCCGCGGTCATGGCCATCATCACGCCGGTCGAGAACATCGGGTCCACGAAGCCGTAGGCGTCGCCGATCATCAGGAAGCCCTCTCCGCAGCCCTGGCGCGCGCGGTAGCTGTAATTCCCCGTGCTGAAGACGTCCGAGACAAGCTCGGCACCCGCGACGCGGGCCTTGACCGTCGGGCTGCTGGCGATGCGGGTGAGGAACATCTCCTGTGGCGTGCCCTTGCGGCCCTTCCAGGCTGACTGGTTGCCTACGAAGCCGATACTCATGACGCCGCCCGGGAGGGGGATGAGCCAGAACCACCCATCCTCCGCCAGGTGGATGCTGATATAGCCGTCCAGCTCGCCCTCGCGCCGCTCGACGCCGCTGAAATGGCCGTAGATGGCGGCGGTGTTGTTGTACTTGTTCATGTCCTTCACCCGCATCCTGCCGGCGAGGAAGGTGTCGCGGCCTGAGGCATCCAGGACGTAGCGCGGGCTGAATTCCAGCGTGGCGCCCGATGCATCCTGCGCCTGAACCACCGCGCGCTCGCCCGCTCCGCCGAAACGGATGTCGGTCACACGGGTGTTTTCCAGCGCCGTGGCTCCGCGGCGCCGGGCATTGGCGAAGAGCAGCGCATCCAGCTCCGCACGCTTGACCTGCCAGGCATGGGTCCGCGTCTTGTCCAGGGCATTCGCGAAGGGGAAGGCGCAGCTGCGCCCGGTCCGATCAGAGACGAATTCTGCGCCGGGCTTGTGCACCCCGATCGCCCGCACCTCCTCCAGCACGCCCAGCCGCTCCAGAATATCGAGATTGCGCGGCAGCAGGCTCTCGCCGATGTGGAAGCGCGGATGGGCCTCCTTCTCGACCATGACAACGCCACGCCCCTGCATGGCCAGCTGGGCCGCCGCGGTGGAACCGGCGGGCCCGCCGCCTATGACCAGAACGTCGGGGGAGGATATGTCGCTCATGATCGGCAAACTTCACTCGCGGGCTTTTGGCGTCAAGGGCGCTTGCCGGCGCAGCCATCGCGTGACTCCGGCCGGCCTGCCGCGTTGCACCGCGGTACGCAGGAGATTCCATGTCCGGCTTTGTCATCCGATCGCCGCTGCTGCTGCGCCGCCTCGACGCGGCCGCGCAGGAATTTCTGCAGCCACCGGGCAGCCCCGTCATCGATTTCGCCCTACCAGTTGGCGAGCCGGCCCTGGTTCCCCCCGATTCCGTGGCTTGGCAGATTTTCAAGAATCCGGTCGTGCTGTTCATAGGCGGCGTGGCTGCGGTGATCCTGGAGCTCGCCGAGCCGGGGGTGCGCACGGGAGTGTGGGATCACTCCTCCTTCCGCACCGATCCCGTAGCCCGGCTGCGGCGTACCGGGCTGGCGGCGATGATCAACGTCTACGGCGCCCGCAGCCTTGCGGAGACGATGATCGCCAAGGTGGTGCGGGCGCACGGGAATGTGTCGGGAGATACCCCTGCGGGCCAGCCCTATCGCGCCAATGATGTCGGGCTGCTGAGCTGGGTCCAGGCCACCGCCGGCTTCGGTTTCGGCGAATCGTACCACCGCTTTGTCCGACCGCTGAGCAGCGCCGAGCGCGACCGTTTCTATGCGGAGGGCGCGCCCTCCGCGCGCCTCTATGGCGCTCTCGACGCCCCAGTCTCCCATGACGGCATGCAGGCACTATTCGGAGCCATGCGGCCGCGGTTGGAGCCTTCGCCCATCATCTTCGAATTCCTGCAGATCATGCGCGACGCACCCGCCCTGCCCGCTCCGCTGCGGCCGCTGCAGCGGATGCTGATCCGCGCGGCGGTGGAGATCGTGCCGGAATGGGTGCGTGAAAGGCTCGAGTTGACGGCGCACCAAGCGTTGCGGCCTTGGGAGAGGCCCGTGGTGCGATATGCGGCCGGTCTGTTCGACCGGATGACGCTGCCCTCGAGCCCGGCGGTGCAGTCCTGCCGCAGGCTGGGCCTCGCGGCCGATTTCCTCTACCGGCGCTGAGGGCTCGCCGCCGCCGGTCAGGCCGCCCGTAGCTGTGCGACGAAACGCTCCAGCTCCGTCCGCAACCCGCTGGATTGCGTGGCGATATCGGCCGAGGCGCCTCGCACGGTATCGGCTGCGGCCCCTGCCCCTTCGGCCCGACGCTCCACCGCGGTGATCGCCTCCGAGACGGCGGCGGAACCCCCGGCGGCACTGGTCACGCTCCGCGCGATCTCGGCGGTCGCGGCCCCCTGCTGCTCCACGGCGGCGGCAATCGAGGCCGCGATTTCGTCGAGCTGGGCGATGGTTTTGCCGATCCGCCCCACGGCATTCGCATTGCCTTCCGCGGCGATACGGATCTCCTCGATCTTCTGGCCGATCTCCTGCGTCGCCGTGGCGGTTTGCGCCGCCAGCTGCTTCACCTCCGAAGCCACGACCGCGAAGCCCTTTCCGGCATCGCCGGCCCGCGCGGCCTCAATGGTCGCATTAAGGGCGAGAAGGTTGGTCTGCCCGGCAATGTCAGCGATCAGCCGCACCACGTCGCCGATCCGGGTTGCCGCGACGTTCAAGGCTTCGACCTGGCGCTTGGTGCCATTCGCCTCCTCGATGGCGCGGCGCGTGACCATGGTCGACTGCGCCATCTGCCGCGCGATCTCCGAGATGGAGGCAGCCAGCTCCTCCGTTGCGGCGGCGGCGGAGCTCGCATTCCGGCTGGCATCGTCGCCGGCATCGCGGGCGATGCCGCTTTCCCGCTGGGTGTCCTGCACGGCATCCGTCATGCTGTCGGCGGCGTCGGTCAGCCCGGCGGCGGAATGCGCCAGACTGGCGGCAATGCCACCGATGCTCTCCTCGAAGCTGCGCGACAGCGTCTCCCGCATCTGCCGGCGCTCCGTCGCGGCGGCTGCGAGCGAAGCCCGCTGGTCCGCCTCCATGGCACGGAGCCGCAATGTGTTGCTGCGGAGGATTTCCAGCCCGCGCGCCATGGCGCCGATTTCGTCGCGGCGCGCCATGCCCGGGATTGCTTCGTCCGCCTCGCCCTGCGCGAGCGTCTCGGTGCGCCGGATCAGGGCGTGGATCGGCCGGGCGAGGCCGCGGGCCAGGAAGAAGCTGCAGAGGGCCGAGACCAGGAAGGCAGCGGCGATCGCGCCCAGGAGGATAAGGTCGTTCCGGTGCGCCTGGGCCACCACCTCCGTCTGGTCCAGCACCAGTTCGGCCACCGCAACCGGCTGTCCCGTGTGGTCGGCGAGCGGCAGGGTCGTCACCGCATAGCTGCGTCCCTCGCTCTCGAACAAGCGCGAGGTGGTGCTTCCGGTTAGTGCCGTCTCCAGGGTCTCGGGGTTCAAAAGCCCGGCCGCGCGGGTGCCGCCGATGCGGGCGTATTGGCCGTTCTGCGGCGCGTGGATGAGGATGTCGGCGCGGATGGCGGCGCTGATCCGGCCCAACAGGTCAGGTCCGACGATGGCCTGTGCAAGCACGACGCCGACTGCTCGCCCCGCCTCCATAATCGGGACGACGGAAGCCGCGCTCAGCCCGTCGCGCGCGCTGGCAAGGCCGTTCATGACCCGGCCGGTCTCGGCTGCCATCACCGCGTCAGGCCGCCGGCGCGAGATATCTTCCGTGGTCGCGAGATTGTTCAGCGACCGGTACTGCAGGAGTGCCGGCGGCGTCGCGATCCCGATGAGGGAGATCAGGCGCTCCGACACCAGGTTCCCGTGCGCCGGACCGACCAGCGCCGGCATGGCATTGCGGTCCGCTCGCCGCGTGGCCTCGATGAGGCGGGGATCGGCGGCGACTGCCCGGCCCAGCGTCTCCAACCGGATCAGCTCCAGCTTGAAGATCTCCTGCGTCGTGGCGCGTAGCCGATCCGTGACCTGCCCCATCGCAGCGTGCTGCTGGGCGCGTTGCTGGGTCCAGGCCAAGGCCAGCAGCGCGGCCGCCACGCCGCCCGCGAGTATCATGAAGGCGAGGACCAGCCGCGACTGGATGGAACGGAGCCTGTGCATTTGGAAGCGGTCCTGAAGGAGGTTCTTCCGCATGTATGGAGGGCTATTGATGTGGGCCCGGTTAACGGGCCGGCAGCCTCAAGGCTCCGCCCAGCGCCGCAGCAGGTTGGCGTGGCTCTTGGCCAGCAGGTCGAAGGTCGCGCTCTTGCCCTCCTTCGCGAAGAGGTGCTGGCGGGCGGTGTCGAGGTCGAACAGGATCTCCCGCTTCGCGGCGTCTCGCACGAGGCTCTGCACCCAGGTTACCGCGACCTGCCGCTCGCCGGCCGTTACCGGCGCCACGCGGTGCAGGCTGGTGGCCGGATAGGCGATGGCATCGCCGGCGGCCAGCTTGAAGGCTTGCTCGCCGCTGGAGTCCTCGATGATCAGGTCGCCGCCATCATAGCTTTCGGGCGCGGCCAGAAAGACCGTCACAGCGACGTCGCTGCGCAGCGGGCCGGCGGGATCCGCCAGGCCCATCAGTGCGTCGTCCACATGCGGGCCATAGGCCTCACCCGTGGCATATCGGGCGAAGAGCGGCGGGGCGATGCGCCTGGGCTGAACGGCGGCGCGGAAGACGGGGTGGTCGCGCAGGGCCGCGCTCACCAAGGCCGCCGCCTGCCGAGTCGCGGGGTGGCGGAGCACGGCTTGGCGGTTCGTTTTGACGAGACGGGCATGCCACCCGGCCGTGCCCGCGCCGTCGGCGAAATCCGCGGCCGCCAACAGCACGGCAAGTTGCGCGCGGAGATCGATATCCAACATATTTGAAAGGCACAGCATCATCGTGCCCATGCTAGAGCGATGTGGCGCGCCGGGACATTGGGCGCCGATCTCGGCGAGGGAAAATCATATGCTTGGCCGGCGGGTTTCGACCAAAATCTGGCTTGGCCTCGGCGCCTACGCGCTGGTGAGCCATGGCGGGTCCGCGATCGCGCAGCCTGCCGCGCCCCCCGCTCCCCTGGCGCCGGGAGCCGGCGGTGAGGGCGGCGAAGGGGGAGAGGGCGGCGAAGGCGGCATCGACGCGGAACGTGCCGCAACCGATCCGGTGATGTTCCTGGTCGCCATGGATGTGATCGCCGCGCACTACGCGGCCGGGCAGGATATCTTCCGCCAGGGCGAGGCTCAGGCGGCGGGCGAAATGTTCGCCCACCCCATTTCCGAGGTCTATGCGGATATGGAGCCTATCCTGGCGAGGCTCGGCATCGCGGACTTTCGCGAAGCCATGGAACGCGCCTCGACCCTGGCGCTCGACCGCGCGCCCGCGGCCCAGGTGGACCGAGCGGTGACCACGGTAAGGTCCGCGTTGGTGGCCGCCGAATCGCATGCGCCCGGCGCCGGTGCCATCCCGAAAATCCAGGCCATCGTCATTGCCGAGATGGCCGACCGTGCCGCGCTGCAGTACCACATGGCGCTGCGCGAGCCGGGCATGCTGGAGCCCTATCTCGATGGTTATGGGCTGTACCACGCCGCGGCCGCCCGAGCTGCCCGCGCGGAGCCGGCCATGCAGGCGGCCGGCTTTGCGGAAATCCTGGGCGCAATTCGGGTGACGCTCGCCGCCCTCGGCACCGCCTATCCCACCGTGACCCGCCCGCCACATCCGGTCGAAGTCGGTCCGGTCCTGGCCGCGACGGCTCGGCTGCTGCTGCTGGTGAACTGAGGGCAGCCTGAACCGGCCGCCTAGGATGCCTAGCGGGCCAGCCGTGCCACGACGAAGCGGGAACCACCAATGGGCAGGGAGACCCCCGCGCCGATGACACGGCGTTCCATGTCGAGAGCCCATTCCAAGGTTCGGTCGAGATAGCGGGGCAACGCCAATTCCTTCCCCGGCTCCAGCGCCACGTCTTTGCGCGACGTCATGCGCTGCAGGTACATGAGCGGCAGCAGGCTCGTGACGAAGGATGTGTCCCGCACAATCTCGAGTCCGGCCGCCCGGCATTTGGCGGCAAGTTCCGCCCTCCCATAGCGCCGCTTGTGATGGGAGAAGGTGTCCACCTGGCTCCAGAGCCATGAATGCTGCGGTACGGAAAACATCACGCCGCCGCCGGGGACCAGGGCCAAGGCGATCCGTTCGAGCACCAATTCGTCCTCCTCGATATGCTCCAGCACGTCGAAGGCGCAGACGAGGTCGAACTCATCCCGATAGGGGATCTTCCGCGCATCCATCTGGATCAGTTCGACACGCCCGCTTGTCCGCTGCGCGGCATGGGCGAGGCCGTTGACGTAGATCTCGGTCGCGTTGATCCGTGCCTCGGGCAGCGCCTGCTCGATGGCCCTGGTGACGTAGCCGGTCCCGCAGCCCAGTTCGAGGACGCGCCGTGCCGCTGGAAAGTGCCGCTGCAGCAAATCCCCGATGAGCCTGTTCCGGGCGCGGAACCAGAAGCTTCCATCCTGAAGGATATCCAGGTGGTCATGCGCGGCGCTGTCCATCCCGTCGTTTTCGAGGGCCAATTCTGGGGCGAAAGCCAGGATGCCGTCCATGCGAACGGGTGCGAAACCACATTCGGAACAGCACCAGTTCGCGTCGACGCTTGGATGATCGCAACGCAGACAGACACGCATCGCCATGTTCTCCAAGCCGCGGGCATAGAGACATAGGATCGCAGACTGTCAACGCGCCCCCGCCCAGCTCTGGCGGCGGGGTGGACGCTTACGCTCCGCTCCGGCAAATACCGCCATTCCGCTTGGAAGCACCATGACGCGCCGAGTCAAGTTCAACGTTCCCACCCTCGTGGGCAAGGAATTCGCCTATATCGGCGAGGCGCTTCAACGCGGACATCTTTCGGGCAATGGGCACTTCTCCCAGCTTTGCGAGAAGTCGATATCCGGCGCCGTCGGCGGTGGTCGCGTGCTACTAACCCATTCCTGCACCGCGGCGCTGGAGATGGCGGCGATCCTCTCCGAGATCGGGCCGGGCGATGAGGTCATCATGCCCTCCTTCACCTTCACCAGCACGGCCAACGCGTTCGTCCTGCGCCATGCCGTCCCGGTCTTCATCGATATCCGCCCCGATACGCTGAACATGGACGAGACGCTGATCGAGGCCGCCATCACGCCGCGCACCAAGGCCATCTGCGTAGTGCACTACGCGGGCGTCGCCTGCGACATGGACGTGATCATGGACATTGCCCGCCGCCATGGCCTGCGCGTGATCGAGGACGCAGCCCAGGCGCTGCACGCGACGTGG
Organism: Rubritepida sp.; assembly: GCA_028291455.1. Classification (GTDB taxonomy): domain Bacteria; phylum Pseudomonadota; class Alphaproteobacteria; order Acetobacterales; family Acetobacteraceae; genus Roseococcus. The sequence goes on from JAQGHY010000014.1 coordinate 16,327, forward strand.
CGGGGCCGCCCGCTCGGCAGTTTCGGCGATTTCGCGGCGCTCAGTTTTCACGAGACGAAGAACGTGATCTCCGGCGAGGGCGGCGCGCTGATCGTGAACGACCCTTCTGCGGCCGAACGCGCCGAGATCATCTGGGAGAAGGGCACCAATCGTGCTCAGTTCTACCGGGGCGAGGTGGCGAAATACACCTGGGTGGATGTCGGCTCCTCCTTCCTGCCGAGCGAGCTGACCGCGGCCTTCCTCTATGCGCAGCTCGAGGATGGGGTGGAGACCACCGCGCGCCGGGTCGCCGCCTGGAACCGCTATCATGCGGCCTTCGGGGCGCTTGAGCTCAGCGGCCGGATCCGCCGTCCCGTGGTGCCCCAGGACTGCGGCCATAACGGCCACATCTATTACATCCTCACCAACGAGACGGCGCAGCGTGACGACGTGGTCAAGCGGATGTCCGAGCAGGACGTCGCGGCCGTGATGCACTACGTCCCCTTGCATTCGGCACCCGCGGGATTGCGCTTTGCGCGGACGCCGGCTGCCATGCCTCATACGGACGATCTTGCCGCCCGCCTGATCCGCCTGCCGCTGCATCCGCAGATCGATCCAGCCCAGCAGCAGGCCGTCGTCGCCGCCGTCACTGCCGCCGTGGCCTGAGCGGCGCAAAGGAGAACTCCCGATTGGCGAAGACGGTGGTGATCACGCAATCGAACTATCTCCCCTGGCGGGGCTATTTCGACATGTTCCGTACGGCCGACGAGGTCGTGCTGCTGGACAGCGTGCAGTACACGAGGCGCGACTGGCGCAACCGCAACAAGATCAAGACAGCTAATGGCCCCGCTTGGCTGACCATCGCCGTCGAGGTGAAGGGCCGCTTCAGTCAGGCCATCGACGAGACGCGCATCGCCGATGCCGGCTGGGCCGAAACCCATCGCCGCGCCATCGCGCTCGCCTATGCCAGGGCGCCGCATGTTGCCGAGATCGGCGGTTGGATCGACGGGCTGCTGTCGAGCGTGGCGCAGACTCCGCTGCTGACCGATGTGAACGAGGCACTGCTGCGCGCGCTCTGCGAGCGGCTGGGTATCGCCGTACCTATGCGCCGCTGCACCGACCTGCTGGATCGTGATGCCCTTCAGGCCATGGAGCCTTCGGAGCGGCTTGCGGCTCTCGCCGAACGCGCCGGGGCGACGCGCTACGTCAGCGGACCGGCGGCCAAGGCCTATTTGGACCATGGCCCCTTCGAGCGCCGAGGGATTGAGGTCGGCTGGATGGATTACGCCGGCTACCCGGAATATCCGCAGCTCTGGGGCGGGTTCGAGCCGGCGGTATCCGTGGTGGACCTGCTGCTCAATACCGGCGCGGACGCGGCGCGTTACCTGGATCGCACGACCGCTTAAGAACTTTGGCGGCGCTCGCGCTGGGCGATGAACTCGGCCACCGAGCGGGGCAGCGGATGGTTGAAGCCCAGCAGTTGCCTGACCGCCGGATCTTCGGAAAAGCCCTCGCCAAGATGCGCCACCAGGTCGATCTGCTGGCGCATCATAGCGATGGTGTAGAGGTGGTTCACCGCGCGCCGGTCTCGCGGGCTCCGATTCAAGCCTCCGCAGTGGTAGGTCATGGCGTCGAGCACGAGGAAGCTCCCGGCGGGGGCCTCGATCTGCCGCGAATGCGCTGCGATCACCGCCTCAGAAGGAAATGCCTCCTGCTTGTGCGAGGCGGGAATAACCAGCGTCGCGCCGTTCTCGACGGTAAAGGGGTCCAGGCAGAATAGCGCATTGATGGCGAGCGGCCGGCTGCTGGTGAAGTGCTGGTAGGGGAGGTCGCGATGAAAGGCCGACTGGCTATAGCTGGTCACCCCCGCCGGATTCACGATGCCGTTCTGCTGGTTCAGGACAAAGCCCGGGCCGATCAATTGCTCGCAAAGTGCCAGGATGCGGTGATTGGTGGCCAGGCTGAGGAAAGACGTATCCTCTCCGAGCGGGCAGCGCACGAGGTCGGCCTCGCCCAGCTTTCGGAGCCGCTCGGCCCCGTGACGTTCGTGCGCTGCCAGGCGCAGGCCATCGAAGCCATTGCGCAGCCGGTCCAGCTGGTTCGCATCGAGCCCGCTGTTGACCACGGCATAGCCGAGAAGTTGGAGGGTTTCCGCCGCCTCACCCAGGCTGTCCGTGGCTTCGTTGGCAATGCGCACGCCGTAGCGCGCGAGCTTAGCTGGGCTGCTCATCGTTCCCCGTCCTGCGTCTGCTCAAGCCGCTTCGCAAGGGCGCTCTCCAGCCAGTCATGCACGCTGGTCCCAGCCCGTGCGGCCGCGCGTTCCACCTTCTCCCGCATCTCCGGCGTCACGGCCTCTAGCAAGCCGCGATGGCGGGTCCACATGGTGCCGCCGCGCCGGCCCTTGTGTGGCACATGGGGATTCAGGCGTGGCGTTGCGTCCGAGACGGTAAATTCGATCACCCAGAAACAGTTCCCAAGCACCCAGCCGAGTACGACATCGGCGGCGGTCGCGGGAAGCTTCCTGATCGGCGCTTCGAGACCCCAGAGTCGGTTGTTCGTAACGACCATCCGGCCGAAGTCTGTGTCCTTGAGCCAGGGGCCCACGCCCTCGTCGCTGACCACAACGCGCCCGCCGGGCCGCACGACACGGTTCATTTCCGCCATCCCCTGTCCAACATCGTCGAAGAGGTTGATGCCGCCGAAATGGAAGGCGGCGTCGAAGACGTGATCGGCGAAGGGCAGCCGAAGAGCGTTGCCCGTGGAGAAAGAAATCTGCCGGGCCTGCTCAGGCCGATCCTGAGCCCAACGACTGGCAGCCTCAATCGTCATCGCGGGCGAGAGGTCTTGTGCATGCACCTCTCCTTCGGGGCCGACCAACTCGAGAATAGCGGGGATATCGTCGCCCAGGCCGCAGCCGGTGACCAGCACCTTCTGCCCCGGCGTGACCCGCAGGCGCGCCGCCATGGCTTTGCGCCATGTAGCCTCGTCCGCTTCGAAGGTGGCGAAAAGCCAGTCGAGGAAATTACGGTAGATCGCGCAGGCCGCTTCCGTATTGTACATATCCTGCGATGCGCGCTGCC
>JAQGHY010000028.1 GCA_028291455.1 Rubritepida sp.
GGCCTTCTTCATGCCTTCGCGGAAGCAGGCCTTGCCGGCGATCTCGAAGGCCAGGGCCGACGAGTCGACGTCATGGTACTTGCCGTCGATCAGGCTGAACTTGAAGTCCACCGTCGGGAAGCCGGCGAGCACGCCGGTATCGGCCTGCACCCTGATGCCCTTTTCGACGGCCGGGATGTATTCCTTCGGCACGGTGCCGCCGACTACCTTGTTGGCGAACACGATGCCGGCGTTGCGCTCGTTCGGCTCGAACAGCACCTTGACCTCGGCGTACTGGCCCGAACCGCCCGACTGCTTCTTGTGGGTATAGGTCTCGGTGTGGCTCGTGGTGATGGTCTCGCGATAAGCGACCTGCGGCGCGCCGATGTTGCAATCCACGCCGTATTCGCGGCGCAGACGGTCCACGATGATCTCGAGGTGCAGCTCGCCCATGCCCGACAGGATGACCTGGCCGGTCTCCTGGTCGGTCTTGACGCGCAGCGAGGGATCCTCGCCGGCGAGCTTGCCGAGGCCGATCGTCATCTTCTCGACGGCCTCCTTGGTCTTGGGCTCCACCGCGATGTCGATCACGGGCACCGGGAAGGCCATGCGCTCGAGCACCACCGGGTCTTCCTGGCTGGCCAGCGTGTCGCCCGTGCCGGTGTCCTTGAGGCCGACGAAGGCCGCGATGTCACCGGCGATGACTTCCTTGATTTCCTCGCGCTTGTCCGCGTGCATCTGGAACATGCGGCCGATGCGCTCCTTGTGGCCCTTGGTCGTGTTCATGACCATGTCGCCCTGGCGCAGCACGCCGGAATAAACCCGCACGAAGGTGAGGTTGCCGTACTTGTCGTTGATGATCTTGAAGGCGAGGCCGGCGAAGGGACCGTCGGTCTTCACCTTGATCAGGCGGCGCTCGGCATTCTCGTCCTGGCCTTCCTCGGGCGCCACGCGGATGCCCTCGACGTCCACCGGGCTCGGCAGGTAGTCGATGACGGCATCGAGCAGGGGCTGCACGCCCTTGTTCTTAAAGGCCGAGCCGCAGAGCACCGGGCGGAACTCGCCCGAAATGGTGCCCTTCTTGATGCAGCGCTTCAGTGTCTCGACCGAGACATTGCCATCGGCGAAGTATTCTTCCATCGCCGTCTCATCGATGCCGACCGCGGTATCGAGCAGGATCTGGCGGTATTCGGCGACCTTGTCGGCCATGTCGGCGGGGATCGGCGCTTCGTGATACAGCGCGCCCAGCTCATCGCCTTCCCAGATCAGCGCCTTCATCTCGACGAGATCGACGATGCCCTTGAGCTGGTCCTCGATGCCGATCGGCAGCTGGAGCGCCACCCAGTTGATGCCGAGCTTCTCGGTCAGCGTCGCGCAGGCCTTGTAGAAATCGGCGCCGGTGCGGTCGAGCTTGTTGACGAAGATGATGCGCGGCACGCGGTAGCGGTCGGCCAGGCGCCAGTTGGTCTCGGACTGCGGCTGCACGCCGGCCACGCCCTCGATGATGAAGATCGCGCCGTCCAGCACGCGGAGGCTGCGATTCACCTCGATGTTGAAATCGATGTGGCCGGGGGTGTCGATGATGTTGATGCGGTTGTCGTTCCACATCGCCGTCACGGCGGCGGAGGTGATGGTGATGCCCCGCTCGCGCTCCTGGTCCATGTAATCGGTCGTTGTGTTGCCGTCATGAACCTCACCGATCCGGTGGCTCTTGCCGGTGTAGTAGAGAATACGCTCCGTCGTGGTCGTCTTCCCCGCGTCGATATGCGCGGTGATGCCGATATTGCGAATTTTCTCGAGCGGTGAATGAGCCACGTTAGGCCTCCATGCGGCAAGGCAGGACAGCGCCGGTCCGGCGCCGCCTGCCCCAATGTCTTGCGGTCAGGATATGTTCAGTGCCGGGGGAGATGCCCTCTCCCGGTAGAATATGCAAGCGTCGGGCACGACAGGTGGCTGCGCGTCAGTCGCGGGGCGGCTGCGCCCCGTGCCGATACTCACCGAACCCGTATCGAGACCGGGTCCAAGGCACCGAGGCGGCGGTACCAGGAACCGAGGCGATAATACCTTACTTCAGGCCGGCGCAGAACTTCTGAATGCGCGTGCAGGCATCGGCCAGGGTCTCGTCGCTTAGCGCGTAGCTGATGCGGAAGTGGCCCGGAAACATGAAGGCCGAGCCGTGGACCGCCGCCACGCCCTCTTCGTCGAGCAGGGCCAGCACGAAGTCCTCGTCCGTGTCGATCTTCTTGCCGCCGGCGCTGGTTTTGCCGAGGCAGCCGTTCAGCGACGGGAAGACGTAGAACGCGCCCTCGGGCGTGATGCAATGCAGGCCGGGCGCCTGGTTCAGCATCTTCACCACCATGTCGCGGCGGCGCTCATAGACGGCGCGCATCGCCTCGATGCTATCCTGCGGGCCGTTGAGGGCGGCGACGGCCGCGGCCTGGCTGATGGAGCTGGTGCTGCTGGTGGACTGGCTCTGCAGCTTGTCCATCGCCTTGGTCAGGGCCAGCGGAGCACCGGCGAATCCGATGCGCCAACCGGTCATAGCAAACGCCTTGGAGCAGCCGTTCATGGTCACCGTGCGGTCGTAGAGCTTCGGCTCGACCTGAGCGATGGTGACGCTCTTGAAGCCGCCATAAACCAGCTTCTCGTAGATGTCGTCGGTGAAGACCCAGACGTCGGGGTGGCGCAGCAGCACCTCGGCCAGGCCCTTCAGCTCGGCCTCGCTATAGGCAGCACCCGTCGGGTTCGAAGGGTTGTTCAGGATCAGCCACTTGGTCTTGGGCGTGATCGCCGCCTCGAGCTGCTCGGGCGTCATCTTGAAGCCCTGGTTCTGACCCGCCGCGACGATGACGGGCTTGCCGCCCGCCAGCGCCACGATGTCGGGATAGGAGACCCAGCAGGGGGCGGGGATGATCGCTTCGTCGCCGTCATTGATGGTGGCCATCATGGCGTTGAAGATCACCTGCTTACCGCCGGTGGAGACGATGATCTGCTCGGGCTTGTACTCCAGCCCGTGCTCGCGCTTAAAGTAACCGGCCGCGGCCTGGCGGAGCGCGAGGGTACCGGAGACGTCGGTGTAGCGCGTCTCGCCATTTTGGATGGCGGCGATGGCCGCATCCTTGATGTGCTGAGGCGTCTCGAAGTCGGGTTCGCCCTGGGACAGGCTGATCACGTCTTTCCCGGCCGCCTGCAGCGCCCGCGCCTTCGAGGAGATGGCGATGGTCTGAGAGGCGGAGATGCGGTCGAGCCGTTCGGCGATGAGGTGCATGATCGTTCCTGGAGGCGCGGCAATTTCGCGGCGGCGAAAACTACCCCCGGCAAGCGGCTGGTTCAACCCGGCCGGCGGATCACCCATGCGATCCCGCCCAAGACGGCGGCGCCACCCAGCATGACCACGGCCAGGGCATTGGCCTCGGGCGTCATGCCCAGCCGCAGCTGAGAGAAGAGGTAGACCGGCAACGTCGTCGCCCCTGGGCCGGAGACGAAACTCGCCAGCACCACGTCGTCCAGCGAGAGGGTGAAGGCCAGCAGCCAGCCGGCGGCGAGGCTCGGCACGATCAGCGGCAGCGTCACCGTGCCGAAGACGGCCAGCGGCGAGGCGCCGAGATCGGCCGCCACCTCCTCCAACGCCGGGTCCAGCGAGGCCAGCCGCGCCTGCACCAGCACCGCCACATAGGCCATGCCCAGGGCCGAATGCGCGAGCCAGACCGTCATCGCGCCGCGCTGCGCCGGCCAGCCGGTCAGTGCCTGGAGGCCGACGAAGAGCAGCAGCAGCGCGAGACCCGTCACCACCTCGGGCAGGACCAGCGGCGCGCCGGCGAGGGCCCCGAAGATCGGGCGGCCCGCGAAGTGCCCGTGCCGGGCCAGAACCCAGCCCAAGGCGAGGCCGAGCAGTAGAGCCAGGCTGGCCGAGGCGGCGGCGATGCGCAGCGACAGCCAGGCCGCCTCGAGCAGGCGCTCATTGGCCGCAAGCGCCGTAAACCACCGGGTCGAGAAGCCCCCCCATTGGAAGGGCACGCGGCTTTCGGAAAAGGCGTAGGCGGCCATGAGCAGGACCGGCGCCCAGAGGAAGCCCAGACCAAGGGCGAGGAAGGCGCGTTTCACCGCACCACCGAAAGGCGCTGGTACAACGCCATGGGTATCAGGAGCAGCGCCAGCAGCGCGGTGGAAAGCGCCGCCGCCTGCGGCCAGTCGCGCGTCTGGAAAAACTCGCCCCAGATGGCGCGGCCGATCAGCATCGAATCCGGCGCGCCCAGCACTTCGGGGATCACCACCTCGCCCGCCGCGGGGATGAAGACGAGCAGGAAGGCCGCCGCCGCGGCCGGCGCGGCCAGCGGCAGGGTGACCGTCAGGAACACCGTGGCGCGCCCCGCTCCGAGATCGGCCGCGGCCTCCTCCAGCCGGAGGTCGCGCTTGGTCAATGCCGCCGTCAGCGGCAGCACGGCGAAGGGCAGGTAGCCATGCACCATGCCGACCAGCATCGCTCCCTCGCTGTAGAGCAGCGGCAGCGGCTCGGTGATCAACCCGGCCTGCATCAGCACCGCGTTGATCCAGCCCCCATCGCGCAGCAGCCCGACCCAGGCGGCCATGCGCAGGACGGAGCCGGTCCAGAAGGGCAGCAGCACCAGCGCCAGCAGCAGGGCCTGCCGGCGCGGAGCCGCACTGGCGATGCCCAGCGCCATCCCGAAGCCTAGCGCCAGGCAGAGTGCCGCCGTGACGGTGGCCAGACGTAGGGAGCGCAGCAGCGTGTCGAGGTAGAAGTTGTCGGCGAGAAGCAGGCTCCAGGCCTCGAAGCTGCCTTGCCATCCGGCGGCGCCGAAGGGCGGGATCACCGGGGGAACTCCGGCGATTGGCGTGCCGAAGCCCATGCCGAAGACGATGACGAGCGGCGCCGCCACCAGCAGAACCAGCGCGGCCCAAGTCGCCGCCCGGATCATGCGAGAAGCGGTGCCAGGGCGGAGGGTTCCCAGGCAAGGATGATGGCGGCACCTGGCTCCGGCAATGTCGCGCCGGCCGGCAGGACGACGCGCAGGACCTGCCCGGAAGCTTGCGCCAGGACCAGCGCGTCGCCGCCACGGAAAGCGACCTCCAGGACAATGGCGGCAGCGCCGTTCACCGCGGGCAAGACATCGGCAAGGCGTATTCGTTCCGGACGCAACGCATAGGCGGGAGCTTCCACCTCTGCCCGCAGCGGCAGGCCGCCGGCTTCAAGGATATTGGCCGCTCCCAGGAAGCGCGCCACGGACCGTGTCGCCGGCTTGTCGTACAGCTCGCGCGGGCTCGCCACCTGCGCGATGCGTCCCTGCTCCAGCACGGCTACGCGATCGGCCAGCGCCAGTGCCTCCGACTGATCATGCGTCACCATCACGAAGCTGGCGCCGAGCCTTCGCTGCAAGGCGCGCAGTTCGAGGCCGGTATGTTCGCGCAGGCCGGAATCCAGCGCGGCCAGGGGCTCATCCAGCAGCAGCAATGGCGGGCGGCGGGCCAGGGCGCGAGCCAGCGCCACGCGCTGCTGCTGCCCGCCGGAAAGCTGGTGCGGCCGTCGCGCTTCGAGCCCCGCCAAGCCCAGCAATGCCACGAGCTCCGCGACGCGCGAGGCGATCGCGTCCTTCGCCGTTCCCGCGCGCCGCAGCCCATAGGCAATGTTGTCTGCCACGCTCAGATGCGGGAACAGCGCGTAGGACTGAAACATCATCGCGACGGCGCGCGCGGGCGGGGGAAGCCGCGTGATGTCGCTCCCCTGCAGGACGACGCGCCCGCTCTCTGGCGCCTCGAACCCCGCAATGATGCGCAGCAGCGTGGACTTTCCCGACCCCGAACCGCCCAGCAGCGCGAAGAATTCGCCGGCGCCGATCTCCAGCGAGAGCCCGTCCAGCGCCACCACACCGCCGAACCGCTTGGTGACGCCTTCCAGCGCGAGAAGGCTCAACGGGCCGCCTTGAACCGCGACCAGAGCCTTGCGCGCGCACGTTCGCCCGCCTGGGCCGGCGTGCCCGCGACGAAGCCGCGCGCCAGCGTCGCGGCATCGGGAAAGATGCTCGCATCGTTCTGGATTTCCGGCGGCAGCAGCGCGCGCGAGGCGGGTACGGCATTGGGGTAGCGCGTCTGGCGCGTGATGCCGGCCATCACGTCCGGCTGCAGCACGAAGTTGATGAAGGCATGCGCCGCATCGGGATTGGGCGCGTCGGCGGGAATGGCCAGCATGTCGAAGGCGATCTGCGCACCCTGGCGCGGCATGACATAGCTCACCTCATGCGTGCGCCGGGCCTCGCGCGCCCGGGCCGTCGCCTGGATCACGTCGCCGGAATAGCTGAGGGCAAGGCAGATCTCGCCGCTGGCCAGCGCATCGATGATCGCCGGCGGCGAGGGGATGGAGCGCAGGAACGGCCGGATGGCGAGCAGCGCGCGCTGCGCGGCATCGAGATCCGCCTGATCCGTACTGTCGGGATTGCGGCCGAGGTAGCGCAGCACGGAGGGCAGCACGTCCACTGCGCTGTCCATCACCGCGATGCCACAGCGCGCGATACGCCGCGCATGCTCCGGGTTCAGCAGCAGTTCCAGGCTGTCCATCGGCGCATCGGGCGCGAGCTCGCGGATGCGCGCGGCATTCATGCCGAGCCCCACCGTCCCCCATAGATAGATCACGCCATGCCGGTTGCCGGGATCGACCGCGGCCATGCGCGCCATCATCGCTGCATCGAGGTTCGCCGCGTTCGGCAGCCGCGCCATGTCCAGCGGAAGCAACGCCCCGGCGCGCACCAGGCGGTTGAAGGCGGGCTCGCTGGTCGGCACCACGATGTCATAGCCGGAGCGGCCGGCGGAGAGCTTGCCTTCCAGCGTCTCCAGCGTGTCGTAGACGTCGTAGCGGACGCGGATGCCCGTCTCGCGCTGGAATCGCTCGATCGCATAGGGGTCGATGTAGTCGGCCCAGTTGTAGATGTTCAGCACGGGTTGCTGCGCCTGGGCGCTGGGGCCCGCAAACAGCAGCCCCGCAAACAGCAGCAAGGCGAGACTCAGCAGCAGACGACGCATGAGCGGTCTCCGAAGGCGGCATCGCTGCCTATGAAGCAGGATGTTGGGTTTGCCAATATCCGCACGTTTTTTCTTGACGTTCCCGTTTTGTTCAGATAGAAAAAGCGAGCCAACGGGTGAATTGCGTCCACCGCTTCTCCCCAGACCGCCCCCAGCCCCTCCCCGATTTTTACCCGCCGCACCGCACCCTTATCGCGGCTCAGGAGACGCACGCCCATGTCTTTCATCGCGACCGATCTGATGCCGCTGATCCAGACCGCCCGCTTCAACCTGTGGCACTACCGCAGCGCCGACCTGAAGGCGACGATCACGACGCCGGGCTATTTCGCGGCGGCGATCGGCCGTCTCCAGGCAGGCGACGTCATGATCGTGCAGTCTGCCGATGCCATGGCCATCCTGCCGCTGCGGAGCAACGTGGGCATCGGCCCCGGTGTCACGCTCGACGGTGCCGTCACCCCGATCGCGCTGACCCGTGCCGTCGCCCAGACGCTGCGCATGGTGCAGGCGGCCGGCGCGGTGGTCACCACCATCATCCTGGCCCCGCTGCTGGCCGGCGTGATCATGGGTGCCGCCATCCCCGTCTCGGCCCAGGTGATCGGGCCGATCACCGAGATCGTCGTCACGCTGCGGAACGGCCAGGGCCAGATCGTGCCGCCGTCGCAAACCGTGCTGGTACAGCAGGGTTATGTGACGACGACGATCGCAACGCCCGCGGTCGGCAACGGCTATCGCATCCAGCTCGAGGATGGCCACGACCAGGGCATCACCGTCACCTCCCGCACCTTCAACATCCTGCCCGACCTGCATCTGATGCTGGCCGAGGGCGGGACGAAGCTGCTCCAGGAAGACGGCGCTGCCCTCGGCCAGGACTGAGCTCCCTGACCAACGACGCCCCCACTCATGTACCGGACGGAGCCCCATGCCTGACCTGAAGATCAGTGAGCTGCCGGCCGCCACGGCCATCGGCGATGCCGACGTCACCGCCCTCGTACAGGCCGGCGCCACGCCCACGACGCGCCGCGCCAGCCTTTCCCAGCTTCGGCGGGCGGTGCTGACGGATCGCGGGGTCGATGTCCGCGATTTCGGCGCGGTCGGCGACGGTGTCGCCAATGACGCGCCGGCCATCCAGGCCGCCATCAACGCGCTCGGTGCCGCCGGCGGCGTCGTGCATCTGGGGCGGCGCACCTATCGGCTCGCTACTGCCGTCAGGATCACCAGCGCCTCCATTCGCCTCCAGGGCGCCGGCTTCACCGAAGGCGGCAATCCCGGAGACGGCACCTGGCTCACGGTAAGCGCCACGGGCTTCACGCCCATCACATTCGCCGGTGTCGCCACCCGTGGCTCGGCGGTCAGGGACATCGCCATCCGCCAGGCCCATGGCGCGACGCAGAACGCCTCCTGGGCACCGACCAACTATGACTGGTTTTTCCGCGTCGAGGACTG
>JAQGHY010000041.1 GCA_028291455.1 Rubritepida sp.
TGCTCGAAGCATGGCTGGACCGCACACATCCGGACTGGCGTGAGGCGGCACCACCGCCGCGCGCGCCCTCCAGCGGAGCGATGAACCGGGCCGAGGCCTTCGCGGTGCTTGGATTGCAGGATGGCGCGAGCGCGGCCGATATCCGCGCCGCGCATCGCCGCCTGATGCAAGCGGCGCATCCGGACCACGGCGGCAGCGATTGGCTGGCCAGCCGGGTTAACGAGGCGCGGGATTTCCTGCTGGGATAGCGCCTTAAGCCATCGCCCCGCGCGCCGCGACTGGCCAGAGGCATTCCACCCGCCCCTTCCGCACGCCGACATACCAGTCGTAACGGTCGACCGTCGGGTCGCAATGGCCCGGGATCAGCCGCAGCTTTTCCCCCAGCCGCGGCCGCAGCGACGGGTCTTCCACCGTCAGCTTCCCGTGCTCGTCCGAGGCGCCGACATAGGAGACGCCCGGCCGGCCGAAGACCGTCGGGTAACCGCTATCCGTCGGCATCGCCTTGTGGCCCGCATCCACCACGGAGATCACCGGCGTCGCTGCACTCATCACCGTCGCCAGCACGAAGAGCGCATGCTGGAAGGGCGGCGCCTCGGTGTTGCGCGCGTAGTCGGCATCCATGAAGGCGTAGGAGCCCGCCTGGATCTCCGTATAGACGCCGCTCCCCGCCTCGTTGAGGAAGGTGCCGCTGCCGCCGCCGCCCACGACCGGGCAGCCCAGGCCACGCTGCCGCAGCTGTTCAACCGTACGGCGCGCGGCTTCGATCGCTCCGGCGACGGCGGCCATACGTGCCTCAGGCGCGCGGATATGCTGAGCGCTGCCGTGATAGGCCTGGATGCCGCCGAAGCTGAGATGCTTGGACGCCGCGATCAGCTCCGCCAGCGCCACCGCCGGCGGCCCTGCCTCCACGCCGCAGCGCTTGCCGCCGACGTCGATCTCGACCAGCACAGGAATGCGCACGCCCGCGGCCTCGGCCGCCTCGGCGAGGGCGGCGATCTGCGCGGGATCGTCCACGCAGATCGAAACCTGCGCGATCTTCGCCAGTGCCGCGAGCCGCGCCAGCTTGCGCGCGCCGACCACCTGGTTCGTCACCATGATGTCGGGAACGCCGCCCCAGGCGAGGATCTCGGCCTCGCCCACCTTCTGCACGCATTGCCCGATGGCGCCGCGCGCCATCTGCAACTTGGCGACGACGGGCGATTTATGCGTCTTGGCATGGGCGCGCAGCTTCGTGCCCGTGGGCGCCAGCAGCGCGGCCATGGTGTCGAGGTTGTGCTCGAAGGCATCGAGGTCGATGACCAGCGCAGGCGTGTCGATCTCGTCTTCGCGCATGCCGGGCTCGGCGGGAGGCGATTGCAGCATGGATGTTCCTAACGAGACCGTGGGACGAATTGCGGGCATGATGCGGTGATGTTGCGCAATGATCCAGACGTCGTCGTCATCGGTGCAGGCTGCGCCGGCATCGCGGCGGCGCGTGCGCTGATCGCGGCGGGGCGAAGCTGCGTGGTGCTGGAGGCCGGGCTGCGTGTCGGCGGTCGGGCCTACACGTCGGACGTTCTCGGCGCGCCCTTCGACCACGGCGCCACCTGGCTGCACCAGGCTCGCGAAAATCCCCTCACCCCTGAAATCGGCGAGCACATCGACCACGACACGGTGCGCGAACGGCATCTCTTCCTGGGCGACCGCTTCGCCACGGAGGAGGAGCTCGACGAATACGGCCGCGCCTGCGACGCCTTCGAGGAGGCGATCGTGCAGGCCCCCGCCGAGCCCGATCGCGCGGTGAGCGAGGTCACCCCTAAGGGCGGCCGGTGGAATACCTCCATCGCGCACTGGCTCGGCTCGCAGATCAATGCGGCGGAGCTGAGCATGATCTCGCTGCAGGATTATGTAGGGGTCGATCTGGAGGGCCCAAACCTGCTGCCGCGCGCGGGCGTCGGCAGCATCGTCGCGCGGCTGGCCGAAGGCCTGCCGATCCGGCTGGGGCATGCGGTGACGCATCTGCGCTGGGACGGGCCGGGCGTCGTCGTCGAGGGCGATTGGGGCACGCTGCGCGCGGGCACGGCCATCGTCACGGTTTCGACCGGCGTGCTGGCGGCGGGCGGCATCCGCTTCACGCCCGAGCTACCCGCACAGACGCGCACGGCTATCTACGGCCTGCCCATGGGTCTGCTGACCAAATACGGCTTCCGCGCCGCCGGCGAGGACCGCTTCGGCATGGCGCCGTTCCATTCGGTGCGGCGCCTGCTCGGCCCCGGCGCGGAAACACCGATGAGCTGGATCTTCTGGCCCTTCGGCGAGGATCACCTCTTCGGCTTCGTCGGCGGGGCGCGTGCCTGGGCGCTGGCACGGGAGGGCGCGGCCGCGACCGAAGCGGCAGCCCGGGCCGATTTCGCGGCGATGTTTTCCGCGCGCGGTGCGGCGGCGTTGGGCCAATGCGTCGTCACGGACTGGGGCACCAACCCGCTCTTCCTCGGCAGCTACACCCATGCGAGCCCGGGTCACCGCGCCTCCCGCGCGCTGCTCGCGGCGCCGCTGGCTGGCGGGCGCCTGCGCTTCGCGGGTGAGGCATGCCATTCGCGCTTTGCGGGCACGGTGGCCGGCGCCTGGCTCTCCGGCGAGGCGGTGGCGCGCGATCTGGCTGGCTGATCCGCGACCTATCGCGAGGCAGGAGACGAAATCCTGCTTGCTTCCTGAGCGGAGCACGTCCGGAAACCCGGGAGCGGCGGCCTAGTACGGATTGGCCCGCAGCGGCGTGGCCCGCAGACTTCGGTCCCGCCACCCCCGGCCGGAGCCTCCGTCATGAACCTAGATCTCCCGCGTCGCGCTCTCCTCGCCGTGGCGCTAACCGCCCCTTCCCTCGCGCGTGCGCAGACCTGGCCAAGCGGGCCGATCCGGCTCGTCGTCGCCTCCGCGCCCGGCTCGCAGCCGGACCTGATGGCGCGCCTCGTCGCCGATCCGCTGGGCGTGGCGCTCGGCACCTCGGTGGTGGTGGACAACCGCGTGGGCCAGGGCGGCACGATCGGCATGGAGAACGTGATCCGCTCCCGCGCCGACGGGCAGACGCTGCTCATGGGCGCGCTGAACCACGCCATCAATCAGAGCCTCTTCCGCCCCGCCACCTTCGACTGGCTGGTGGAGCTGGAGGCCGTCGCACCCGTCTACAACACGCCCAACGTCATCGTCGTGAACAAGGAGGTCCCGGCGAACAGCTTGGCCGAACTGGTGGCGCTGGCAAGGGCGCGGCCGGGGCAGCTGAACTTCGCCTCGGCCGGCAGCGGCACCTCGCTGCACCTGGCGGGCGAGTTGCTAAACCAGATCGAGGGCATCGAGCTGGTGCACGTGCCCTACCGTTCATCCGGGGGAGCCGCGCAGGATCTGGAGGCCGGCCGCGTGCAGATCATGTTCGACAATTTCGCGCCCGCCATCGCACGGGTTGAAGGCGGCCGCGTCCGCGCCCTCGCGGTGATGAGCGCCGCCCGGGTGCCGCGGCTGCCGGACGTGCCCAGCGTGGCGGAGCTCGGCTATCCGCAACTCGAGATGCTCGTCTGGGGCGGCATCTTCGCGCATGCGCGCACACCGGTGGCCATTCTCGATCGGTTGCATGACGAGATCGTGCGCATCATCGCCACGCCCAACGTCCGCGCACGGCTGGACCAGCTGGGATCGCTGCCCATCGCGACGGACCGCGCGGCCTTCCGGGCGCTGACCGTCGCCGAGACTGAGCGCTGGTCGCGAGTGGTGATCGCATCCGGAGCCAAACCCGAGTAGCAAGGGGCCCATGCTCGCAACCACGCTTGGCCCCCGGGTGAAGGCGCTGCGCCTGCGCCACGGCATGACGCTGGAGGCGCTGGCACAGCGCACCGGCCTCACGCGCTCCTTCCTGTCCAAGGTGGAGCGCGCCGCCACGACGCCCTCGATCACCACCGCGCTGAAGCTCGCCGGCGCCTTCGGCATCGGGCTTGGGCAGCTGCTGGGCGAGACGAAGGACGAGGGCACCGTTTCCGTCCTGCGCGTGGCCGAGCGCCGTTCCTTCATGGGCGGCGGTCCCGACGACTACACGCCGCTCGCGCCGGGACGGCCGCTCAAGGCCATGGAACCTTTCCTGGTGACGCCGCCGCTGGAGTTCCGCGAAGGTCCGCTCGGCCACCATGCCGGCGACGAATTCGTGCTGGTGCTGAAGGGCCGGATGGAGCTCTCCTTCGACGGCCGCTCCATCGTGCTCGGCCCCGGCGACTCCGCCTATTTCGATGCCTCGCTGCCGCACCGGAGCCGCAGCCTGGGAGGCCGGCCGGCCCAGGTTCTGATCGTCGTCGCGATACCGCCCGACGATTTGGCATGACACTTTGTGTCCTGGATGCTACGCCCTTCAGGACACACGACGAGGTGCAGCGATGGATGGCGAGACCCTGATCCGGCCGAAAGAGGCGTACCACGCCAAGGCCGACCAAGATTTCCGGCGCAACCTGGGCATTCCCGATTGGTCCGTCAGGCAGCGCCTCGCGCTCGCCTGCCGCATGCTGTCCATGGAGGGCCACGGCTCCGGCCTCGCCGGCCAGCTCACCGCCCGCGCTTCCGAGCCCGGCACCTATTTCACCATGCGCTTCGGCCTCGGCCTGGACGAGATCACCGCCAGCAACCTGTTGCTCGTCGATGACGACCTGAAGGTGCTGGAGGGTGAGGGCATGCCCAACCCCGCCAACCGCTTTCACCTCTGGATCTACCGGGCGCGGCCGCTGGTGCAGTGCATCGTCCACACGCACCCGCCGCAGACCTCCTCGCTCTCCATGATCGGCGTGCCGGTGAAGCCGAGCCACATGGACACCTCCATGTTCTTCGAGGATTGCGCCTGGCTGTCGGAATGGCCGGGCGTGCCGATCGGCGATGAGGAAGGCGAGCTCATCAGCAATGCGCTGGGCAACAACCGCTCCATCCTGCTCGCCCATCACGGGCTGCTGACGGCGACCACCAACATCGAGGAGAGCACCGTGCTCGCGCTCTTCATGGAGCGCTGCGCCGGGTTGCAGCTGCGCGCCATGGCGGCCGGCGTCATCCGCGACCTGCCGCCGGAAGTGGCCCGCGAGGCGCATGACTACCGCCTCAAGCCCAAGCCCGTGCAGGCCACCTTCTTCTACCACGCACGCGCCGCGATGCGTGCCGGACACGCCCAAGCCCTCGGATAACTCCCAACGATAAACGCCAGCCGCGGCGACATTCGGGAGATACCGATGCGCCGTCGCCACTTTCTGCTTGCCCCACTCGCCGCGCCGTCCCTGGCTCGGGCCGACACCTGGCCCAGCCAGAACATCACCTTCATGGTGCCAAACGGTGCCGGCGGGACGACGGATATCGCCGCGCGGCTCGCCGCCGCCGGCATGATGCCGCTGCTGTCGGGCCGCGCCGTGATGGTGGACAACCGCCCCGGGGCGGATGGTGCCATCGCGATCCGCGCCACGCTGCGCGCGCGCGACACGCACACGTTCCTCTGCGCCTATTCCGGTTACGTGGTCGGTACGCCGCACCTAACGCCGGACCTCGGCTACGACGTGCTGGCCGATCTTCTGCCGATCGGCCAGGTGTTGGACGCACCGCACGCGGTGCTGATCCATTCCTCGATCCCGGCCACCACGCTGGCTGAGCTGGCCGCCCATATCCGGGCCAATCCGGGCAAGCTGAACTACGGCTCGACCGGCACGGGAAGCGTGCAGCATCTGGGGACGGAGCTGTTCCGCCAGCAGGCCGGCGGGCTCGACTTGGTGCACGTGCCCTACCGCGCCGTCGGCCCCGCGATCCAGGACCTGCTAGCTGGACGCATCGAGATCTTCGTCACCACCATTCCGCCCATCGCCGGCCTCGTGCGCGACGGCCGGCTGCGGGCGCTGGCCGTCACAGCGCCCACGCGCTCCGACGCCCTGCCCGGCGTGCCGAGTGCGGTCGAGGCCGGCATGCCGGGCCTGGACGTGGTGACCTGGGTAGCGCTCTACGCGCCGGCCGGCACGGCGGCGCCGGTGATCGGGCAGATGTCCGCGGCCCTGCGCGGCGTGCTGGACGATCCGGTGACGGTGCGGCGCATGGCCGACCAGGGCGCCACCCCCGGCATCGGCGGCCCCGCCGAACTCGCGGAGCGCACGCGGCGGGAATATGCCATGTGGGGGCAGGTGATCCGCGACGGTAATATTCGCGCGGACTGAACCCTCATTCCACCCGCATGTTCAGGCTCTGCACCAGGGGCCGCATCGCGGCGACCTGGCTATGCACCTGCTGCGTGAACTCCGCGCTGCTATTGCCGCCGGGCTCCGCACCCAGCTCCGAGATCCGGTTCGCAATCGGCGGATGGCGGGAGGCGGCGGCGATCTCGGACTGAAGGCGCACCAGCACCGCCTCGGGCGTGCGGGCCGGAGCGAAGAAGCCGTTCCAACCCAGCATCTCCGCATTCGCAAACCCCTGCTCGCGCACCGTCGGCACGTCGGGCAAGGCCGAGGCGCGCGTGGCAGCCAGCGTGGCGATGGGACGCAGCGCGCCGCCACGGATGTGCTGCAGCGAGGAGGAAAGCTGGTCGCCGCCGAACTGGATGCGGCCGGCCAGCATGTCCTGCACCAGCGGCGCGGCGCCACGGAACGGCACGTGCTCCATGGGGAAGTTGCCGTCGCGCTTGATGACTTCGGCCATCAGGTTGACGGTGCTGCCCGGGCCGGTCGAGCCATAGAAAGGCGCGGTCGGCTGGCTGCGCGCCCAAGCGGCGAATTCGGCCAGGCTAGTGGCGGGAACCTCGCGTGGCACCATCAGCATCATCGGCACGTTGGCGCCGAGCGAGATCGGCGCGAAATCCCGCTCGATGGAATGCGGCGCGCGGTTGGCGAATTCCAGCGCCGCCGTGGTCGTGCTGAAGGTGAGGTTGTGGAAGAGCAGCGTCTGCCCGTCCGGCGGGGCCTTGGCCACGACATCGGCGCCGATAGAGCCGCCAGCGCCACCGCGATTCTCCACGACGACGGAAACGCCCATAGTCTCCGTCAGCCGTTGCGCATAAAGCCGGGCCAGGATGTCGGTGGTGCCGCCGGCCGGAAACGGTACGATGACGCGGATGGTGCCGTTCGGCGTCCAGGCCTGGGCGCGCACGGCGGCTGGCAGGATGGCGAGGCTGAGCGCCAGGGGCGCGAGCGAACGGCGGGTGGTCATGGCCGATATCCTCCATCGGCGCCGCTGTCTCTTCCTTGGCGAGGCTGCCGTTCGGGATAGTTGACCGGCTGTAATGCGAGGCGTCAACCGGCGATTGGGGCCCTCACCGGTAATCGGCGCAGCATCAATGGATGATCTGGAAATGCGCCTCGGTCGGTCTCCCCGCGGTGCCGTTGATGGGCAGGATGTCCTGCGGGCAGGCCGAGAGCACGACGATGCAGTCCAGCTCCGCGCGCAGCGTCACATAGTCGCCGGGCCTGGTCGTCGGCGGCTCGAAGGACAGGCCCCCGCTCGGCGTCCAGGGGATGTTCATGAAGAGGTTTAGCGGTGCGGGGCATTCCGGCGGTGTGAGGCCCAGTGCCTGCATCGCGGCGAAGAGGTTGTCGGTGCAGTTGTCGTGGTATTCCTTCACGCCGAGCAGGACGTAGCGGTGGCTGTCGCAGGCGGCGATCAGCGTGTCGTGGTGGCCCGCACTGGTGTCCTCGGTCATGGTCAAGATGCGCCGCCGGCGATTGGTGAAGAGCCCATCCCCCACGCGCGGAACCAGCTTGGTGAGCGCCGCGCGGGTGTGCTCCATGGACATGAACTCGGTCAGCATGCCCGCGGTGAAGGCCCAGGTGTCCACCACCTGCTCGCCATGCGTGTTGATGACGCGGATGGACTGACCCCGCCTCAGATGAGCCGCCCTGCCGCGGCGCGCTGGGATGGTGTTCGTCATGTCCATCTCGTGATCTCGACGCGGATCGGCGTCGGGTTGCAGGGATTGTCGATCTGCGGGCTGTTCGAGATGATTGCCGGCGCGACGGCTTCCGCGCGCAGCCTAAGCGCGCAGGGCGAGGTAGCGGCGGTCGTGGCTGCGCCGCCCTTCCGTTCCACCAGCGCGTGCTCGAGGCTAGGCACGGCGTTACGCCGGCCGAGCAGCGCAAGCGGGTTCGGGAAAGGGCGGAGGGCCAGAGTCATGGTCGCGCGGTCTCCATGAGGACGCCGCAACCATGCTGCTCCTCATCAATTGAACCGGCTTTCACCACCCCGGAGTTTGTCTGTTGGTACAGACATTAGGTCGAATGTGCAGCCAGCCGGGCCCCGCGTCAAATCGTTTCAGTTGGCCGTGATATTGGCGGTCCGCACCACCTCGCGCCAGCGCGCCAGATCTGTCTCGATAAAGGCCTGGAGCGCGGCGCCATCGGTGGCTTCCACGGCAAATCCCGTCGCGGCGAGACGTGCCCCGATTTGCGGGTCGCGCAGCGCCGCCTGCAAGGCCGTCTGCACCCGCAATTGCAGTGCCGGCGTCATGCCGCGAGGCCCGACGATGCCGTGCCAGCTTCCGGTCGTGTAGTCGGGCAGGCCGGCTTCGGCGAAGGTCGGCACGTCCGGCAGCAAGGCGTGGCGCTGTGTGCCGCCGACGGCGATGGCGCGCAGCCTGCCGCCCGCGACGTGGGGCGCAACCGTCGCAATATTCAGCAGCGAGAGCTGCAACGTGCCGGACATCAGGTCGGTGACCGCGGCGCCGCCGCCCGAATATGGGATATGCGTCGGCGTGGTGCCGGTCAGCAGCTTGAACAGCTCCATGCCCAATTGCTCGGAGGAGCCGATACCCGAGGAGCCGAAGGAGGCGGTGTTCGGATTGGCCTTCAACCAGGCCACCAACTCCGTCACGTTGGTGGCGGGGACGCCGGGGTTCACCACCATCAGGTTCGGCGCGCTGATCGCGAGCGTCAGAGGCGTGAAGTCTCGCACGGGATCATAGGGCAGGTTCGCATTGATGGCGGGCGTGACCGTCATGATCCCGCTCGCCGCGATGAAGAGCGTGTGCCCATCGGCCGGCTGACGCATGACGTATTGGATCGCGACCACGCCGTTGCCGCCGGTCCGGTTCTCCACCAGCACCGACTGGCCGACGGCCGCCTGCAACGACACCGCCAGCGCCCGTGCCAGCAGATCGGAAGGCCCGCCGGGGACGTAGGGGACGACGATGGAGATGGGCCGCGTTGGCCAGGCAGCGGCACCGTTTTGCGCAACGGCTGCGCCATTGGCACCGAGGGCGCCCATCATCAGAGCAGCCAGGAGAAGCCGGCCTCGTGTCATACTCATCATATCCTTAGTGAACGGCCGCGGACGCGGGGAAGATCACCAAGGGCATGCAAGGCCTGTGCCGTGCAGCCGATCAGTCGGCCGCCGCCAGCCCCTCACCCAGCAGCGCCAGCGCGGCCGCGGCGAAGGCGCGCATATTCTCGGCGCGGTCGCCCGCGCCGGTCTCCAAGGTCCGCACCATCTCGACGGGGCCCGAGATCGCGAGGCAGCTATGGCCGGCCGCATCGCCGTAGCGGTTGCCGGCGGGTCCGGCCGCGCCGGTCTCCGCCAGGCCCCAGGTCGCGCCCAAGCGTTCGCGCAGGCGGCGCGCCAGCAGCATGGCGTAGGGTTCGCTGGAAGAGCGCATGCCGGCCATATCCTCGGGGGTGATGCCCAGCAGCCCGCTGCGGGCCGGTCCGGTGTAGACGACGGCGCCACCGAGGAAGTAGGCGGATGCTCCCGGCTGCGCGAGCATCGCGGCGGAGATCAGCCCGCCTGCCGAGGACTCGGAAACAGCCACAGTCTCGCCGCGCGCACGCAAGCGGTCGCCCAGAAGTCTCGTCGTCGTTAGCAACGTTTGCATGATGTTGTCCCACCCTTGGAGGGTGAGCATGGGCGCGTGCGATGCTACGGGCAATCGCCGCTGGTGACGCCTCCGTGCGGCGCACCTATGCTCCACGCGACTTGTAGGAAGGCGTTGAGCATGACGGTCAAATCGCTGCGTTGGGGGCTCGTTGGGCTGGGCTCGCTGGCGGCGAACGGCATCATGCCGGCGGTCGGACGCGCGAAGTATGCCACCGTCACCGCGGGCGCAACGCGCGATCCGGCCAAGGGCCGCGCCTTCGGCGACAAGTTCGGCATTCCGCACATCCATGACAGCTTTGAGGAGCTGGTGCGGTCGCGGGATGTGGATGCGGTGTTCGTGATGACGCCGAACGACAAGCACTTGGCCGTGGTGCTGGCCGCTGCCGCCGCGGGCAAGCACGTGCTCTGCGAGAAGCCGCTGGCGATGACCGAGACCGATGCCGCCGCGATGATCGACGCCTGCGACAAGGCCGGCGTGATGCTGCGCCTCGGCCTGCACCTGCGCTTCGAGAAGTTCCTCGATCGCGTAGGTGAAGTGCTGCGCGACGGCAGCATCGGCACGATCCGCGCCTTGTCCATCGAGCGTGCGGCGCCGCTCTCCGAACGCGCGCCCTGGCGCGAAGATCCGGCCCAGGGCGGCGGCATCCTCTACGATGTCGGGCTGCATCTGCTGGACCTCGTGCCGCGCCTGGTCGGCGCCGGCTATGCCTCCGTCACCGGCCTCGCCTATCCCCCGCCCGGCAGCGGGCAGGGCGCCGATACCATCACGCTGCTGCTGCGAACGGATAACGACGTGCAGGTCAGCCTGCGGGCCTCGCGCGAGGCGCCGTTCTCCGGCAGCGATCTGGTGGTGCTCGGCACCGCCGGCATGTTGCGCACGGGACCGCTGCGCTGGGTGGAGGAGTTCACGCTGACCGTCACCAACGCTCAGGGAAAGCGCGAGGAGCGCGTGCCTGTCTGCGACCTCTATCGCGACGAGCTGGACGGCTTCGCGATGGATCTCGCCGACGGTGGAACCCGGCTCGGCAACGGTGCGGACGGGCTGCGTCTCGTCCGGCTGGCGGCGACCGTTGAACAGGCGCTGGCGGAGGCACGCACCGTGCCGGTCACCGGGGCATGAGGCGCCGCGCCGTCCTCGGCCTCGCCGCATTCCTGCCCGGTATCGCGCGTGCGCAGGAGGCCTGGCCGCGGCGCTCCATCCGCATCATCGTGCCCTACTCGCCCGGCGGCTCGACGGACACGGTCTCCCGGCTGATCGCCGAGCGGCTGTCGCGCGCATTGGGGCAGTCCGTGGTGACGGAGAACCGCCCTGGCCTCGCGGGCACCATCGGTGTCGATGTCGTGGCAAAATCCGCACCGGACGGCTACAATCTGGTGGTCGGCACCACGAATCAGGCGATCAACGAAACCCTCCAGCCGCGCCGCCCCTTTCGGCTGATGACCGACCTCGCGCCCGTCGCGATGATGGACAGCTTCCCCTTCGCGCTGGTGGTGGCGAACAACCTTCCCATCCATTCGGTGGCCGATCTCGTCGTCTATGCGAAGGCGCATCCGGGCGTGCTGAACTACGCCTCGTCCGGCCCCGGCGCGGCGCTTCACCTGACGATGGAGCGGTTGCGGACACTAGCCGGCATCGAAATGCAGCATGTGCCTTACCGCAACTACGCGGAGGGCCGCACGGCGCTGATCGCTGGGCAGATCCAGCTGCTCTTCGACGCCGTCTTCACCGTCACGCCGCTGATCCGCGCCGGGCAGATCCGTGGCATCGCCACCACCGGCCTGCAGCGCGCGGCCCTGCTGCCCGAATTGCCGACCCTGGCCGAGACCTGGCCCGGCTTCGAGGCCTCGCTCTGGAACGGGCTGCTGGCGCCGGCCGGCACGCCGGAGACGGTGATCGCGCGCCTAAATGCGGAGGTGAACCGCATCCTCGCCGAGCCGGAGATGATTGCCGCCCACAACACGCTCGGCGCCGTGGGCATGCCGATGTCGCCGGCCGGCTTCCGTGATTTCCTGGCATCGGAAATCGCAGGGCTCGCCGCCGTCGTGCGGGCGGCTGGCGTTCAGCCGGAAGGTTAGATCAGAGCTGGACCCGGGCCATGCTGCCGCCTGGATAGCGCGTTCCGGCGGCTGAACCCGGCGGGAGGGCGGCGGACAACCCGGCGATCTCCTCGGGCGTGAGATGGACATCCAGCGCGCCCTGATTCTCATCGAGCCGCGCCGGATAGCGCGTGCCGGGAATGGCGACGACGTCCTCACCCTGGGCGAGCAGCCATGCCAGCGTGACCTGCGCCGGCGTGCAGCCTTTTGCCTTGGCCAGCGCCTCTATAGGCGCGACGAGGCGGCGGTTGGCCTCGAAGTTCTCGGCCTGGAAGCGCGGATGCGCGGAGCGGCGGCCGTCCACATCCTCCAGGCTCTTGATGGCTCCCGTCAGAAAGCCGCGTCCAAGCGGGGAATAGGCGGCGAAGCTAATGCCGAGCTCACGGGTGGTCGTCCGCGTCTCCTCGGCTTCGACCCGATAGAGCAGCGAATATTCCGTCTGCACCACGGCTATGGGATGCACAGCGTGTGCGCGCCGGATGGTCTCGGGCTTGGCTTCCGAGAGGCCGAGGAAGCGCACTTTCCCTTGCTCGACCAGCCGCGCCATGGCGCCCACCGTCTCCTCGATCGGCACGGAGGGATCCACGCGGTGCTGGTAATAGAGGTCGATCACGTCCTCGCCGAGGCGCTTCAGGCTCGCCTCGCAGGCTTGCATGACATATTCGGGCCGGCCGTCGACGCCGTTGCCGCCGCCGCCTTCGACGCGCGTCTGGCCGAACTTGGTGGCGAGCACGATCTTGTCCCGCAAGCCCTTGATGGCGCGGCCGACGACCGTTTCGTTGTGCCCCCAGCCATACATGTCCGAGGAGTCGAAATGGTTTACGCCGTTGTCGATGGCGTGGCGGATCAGAGCCTCGGAAGCCGCGTCATCCGCCTCCCCATAGGCACCCGAGAGCGACATGCAGCCGAGCCCTATGGGTACGACCATCAGGTCGCTGCCGCCAAGGCGGCGCTTCGCGTGTTCCTTCGCCATGGCGGCGGCTCCTGTCGTTTCGTGCGGTAGGACGGCAATCGTGCCGGTCCAATCGCCAGCAGTCGTAGTATGCTAGCGAGACCATAGCGCGAATGGTAGTGGCGGGGCACGGCACCTTCTGCTTCGGACCTCGCTAGCTAAGGCGCGGCGCGAGGGCCGCAGCTGACTCGTGTGCTTGACTGCCTCGGCGAATATCCACAGGAGCGAGGCTGGGACCCCACGACCTTTACGGCAACGCTCGACTAGACGCTGCTCCAGCGCTGGGTACGGTTGGCTTAGCCACAACAGCAAAACAGCCCAGCAACTCCTCTTGATGAGGGATTGCTGGGCTGTTTACGTAAACTGGGATGCGGGGACAGGGTTCGGCTTATGGCGAACGCGCTTGGGAAGCTCTGTTTAAACCCAGCGTGTACAGCGATGCAGGAAGACGCCCGCTCGCAGACTTTTCTAGCTTGATCGTCATTAAGCGACGTAACGACTTTTGATCTCCCTGTGCCGTTGGACGCGCAGCCGGAAAATGCAAGCGGGAAGGCTAAGCTGATCGTTGTCGACATTGAGTCAGCGGCGCCAGTGCGGGCAGGGCGTCGTTCGGACGTTGGTGGATGCCAATCGTTGTATATATATAGTTGGTGCGGACACCTCCTCGGCTAAAGAGTTCGTGCTTGCGCATCGCCTGATCGTTAGGACCGATAGCCGACTGTTCGGGCGGGTGTTCGGTGGTGCGGCGAATGTGCGGGAGAACATCGCCGGCGAACGTACTGGCCTCTCTCTCCGTCATAGCTAGGGAACATCCCTTCCAACCCTGCAGCGACGGTGCGTCGTTCAAGGGTTCATCCCGCGAACGGCGCATGACCATACGACCCGGAGCGAAGGTCGCCTTCGCCTAAAGCAGCATCAGCGGCGCGGCGGGACACTCAAGCTGAGGCATTGAGGCTCTATAGCCTGCCGGGCGGGTGCCGGCGCTGCTCTACGGCACCCCATCGCTGCCGGTGGGACCGCAGAAATTCTAGGCAGAGCCGTTCTGGGGCCTGCTGTCGCTTCCTCCAAGCATCACCAGCATGTTGGTCTAACTCTAATTCACTTGCCGGTTGGCTCTCCTAGCTAATGCCACGACCGCACCCTCGACTAGGCAATCAAAGATAAGACTCAACAACTACAGCGTAATGTTGACAAATAGTCGGTTGGGTTCGCCTGTTCTCAGAGTCGTTTGGCCCACAATCGAGCGTTGCAAATGTGAAAACGATGGATATCGTTCCCAGCGGCGTATTGCTGTCAAAGAGGGATGAGATACATCTAATGGATTGTGCGCAAGCGACGATACTCAATCTGGCCTCAATTATCGCTAACCAGGCCGTCGTCGGCGGGCGGAACTCGAGGTGACCCAAGCATGGGGAATTTTACGACCTGACGATATTCCGTCTGTACGGCGGCTGCAGTCACTCGGGCTGACCCGCGCGATCCGTCGCTTCAACGAGAGCGCTGTGCCAGGCATGGGCGGACTATGGTTTGCGATGCCGTTGATCTGGTCCATGCTGGGGATCACGGTCGCACGGAACCTTGATTGCCGCGCTATCGAAGCGGCAAATGCCGTTGAAGCGCTAGCGATGAAGCTAGCGCTCGACAAGGCGGACGGGAACGCACACCCGCAGGTGCGTGGACGCCGCAATTTATCCCGTGTGGGGTGGACCTTCGAGCACCTGCGCAAGCCGGGCGCGTATGTCACCCAGCCGTTTAGACAAACCTGCACCCAGCCGCTTGGTACACTCGGTCTCGTCGAGGGAACAAACACGCGATTTAACTCTTTCCGCTTGACGAAAGACGGCGAGCGACTTCTCGAATCACTCTCGGCCGTCCGCAACGAGATCGAGAGGTGGGTCGGTGGGCCCATTCGGCCTGACGGGAGTGCCTTATCGGCGATAGTTCCGACGGCCAGCCTCCCAGCAGCGGTGCGTGCTGAGCTCACTCGGCGCATTTACGGCGATGGCGCTGCAGCAGAACGCCGAAAGGCTATTCGGGACGTCGGGAAGGGGCTGACGTCGGATCACATCCTTGGTGCAAGCCCAGCACGTCTCGACCAAAAACACCTGATCGACATG
>JAQGHY010000062.1 GCA_028291455.1 Rubritepida sp.
CACCATCCTTTTCTGCCCCTATTGCGAGAGGGCAAAGGCGCTGCTGACCCGCAAGGGCGTCGCCTTCACCGAGACCGACGCGCCGACCAACAGTCAGGCGCGCAAGGACGCGATTGCGCGCTCCGGCGGGCGCACCACCGTTCCGCAGATCTTTATCGGCGGAAAGCCGATCGGCGGTTCGGACGAGCTGGCCGCGCTGGAGCGCGCCGGCAAGCTGGACGCGCTGCTGGCGGCTTAGCCTGGGGTCTCCCTCGCAACCCGCCGGGCTGCTTCCTATCTATTGATAAGATGTCCGGTTGCCGTTGGGGCAATTCCGGCCGAGGTTCACGGGATGATCTGCTTTTCCCTTCGCTGCCAGAACGGCCATGGATTCGACAGTTGGTTCAAGGACGGCGCCGCGCATGACCGCATGGCCGCCGCCGGCCTCGTGGAATGCCCCGTCTGCGGGGACACCCAGGTCGTCAAGGCGCTGATGACCCCCGCGGTCGCCAAGGCGCCCGGGGTCAAGGGCCGCGCCGAGGCGGTTCCGGCCAAGGTGCCCCCGACGCCGCCGCCCGAGACGGCGCGGCTCGCGGCCGGGCCGATGCCGGCGCAGATGGTGGCGCTGCTGCAGCGCATGCGCGTCGAGGTCGAGAAGAGCTGTGACTATGTCGGGCCGAATTTCGCCAAGGAGGCGCGCCGCATCCATGAGGGCGAGATCGAGGCCCGCGGCATCTATGGCGAGGCCAGCGATGAAGAGGCAGACGCCCTGCGCGACGACGGCATCGAGGTGGCGCGGCTGCCCTGGGTGCCCCGGTCGGACGGGTGAGAACCGGCCTCAGCCCTTCAGGAGACGTGCATGGCTGACGATCCGTACAAGACTCTCGGCGTCGCGAGGGGCGCCTCGGCCGATGCGATCAAGAAGGCCTATCGCAAGCTCGCGCGGCAGCATCATCCCGACCTGAACCCGGGCAAGCCCGAGGCCGAGGCCAAGTTCAAGGCGGTCTCCACCGCGCACGACCTGCTCTCCGATCCGGAGCGACGCGCCCGATTCGACCGCGGCGAGATCGACGCCGATGGGCAGGAGCAGGCCCCGGCCGGCGGTTACCGCCGTCAGGCCGAGGAGGCCCAGGGGGCGCGCTACGGCCAGGCGGGAAATTCCGGCGCCTTCGAGGACATGTTCGCCGACATCTTCGAATCCCGCCGCCGTGCCGATTCGGCGCCGCGTCGTGGCCAGGACGAGTCCTACCGCCTCAACGTGCCCTTCCTGGACGCCGTGCAGGGCGACACGAAGCAGCTGACCCTGCCTGACGGGCGCGTGCTCAGCGTGAAGATCCCGCCCGGCGTGGTCATTGGCCAGGTGCTGCGGCTACGGGGCCAGGGCGGCGCGGGCCGCAATGGCGCTCCGGCGGGCGACGCGCTGATCGAGCTGGACGTAGCCGACCACAAGCTCTTCCAGCGCGACGGTAACGATCTGCGCATGGAACTGCCGGTGACGCTGAAGGAGGCCGTGCTCGGCGGCCCCGTCGTGGTGCCCACCCCGACCGGCCCGCTTCGCGTCACCTTGCCGGCGGCGAGCGACAGCGGCCGGACGATCCGTCTGCGCGGCAAGGGCGTGGCGGCGCATGGAACGCGTGTGGCCGGCGACCTTTTCCTCACCCTGCGCGTTGTCATCGGCAAGCCCGACGCCGCGCTGGAAGCCTTCCTCCGCGACTGGGCGCCGGAAGACCCGGAAGATCCGCGGGCGGGGATGGAGGCTTCGGAATGATCACGCTCGATATCCTCCGCACCCGCTTCTCCGCCCTGGAAGTAGACGACCTCCAGCGTTGGATTGGCGAGGGCTATGTGCGGCCGGAGCGTGCGGCGGACGATCTGCTGTTCGAGGAGATCGACGTCGAGCGCGTCCGGCTCATCCTGGAATTGCGCGACGTGATGCAGGTGAACGAGGAGGCGCTGCCCGTGGTGCTCTCCCTGCTCGACCAGCTCTACGAGTTGCGCCGCCGCCTGCTTCGCCTCGGCATCGAGCCCAACGCAGCAAGCTGACGCTTCCCCTGTAACGCCCTGCCGTTGCATGTTGCGTCGCAAGGGGAATGCCGGCGCCGGCGAAGCTTTCTGGTTACAGGGGCACGCGCGCTGCGGGTTTTGTTGGTGGATGCCGAGTCTGAGCGCGCGGAAGCGGTGCGCCAGGGCCTCGAGGCGGCCGGTTGCACCGTCGTGGCCATCGCGCCCGACGTTGCGGACCTGACGGCGCGCGTCCGGGCCAGCCAGGCTGATGTCATCGTCTGCGACCTGGACGACCCTTCCCGAGATGCCCTTGAATCCATGCGCGCGCTGAACCGGGACGAGCCGCGCCCGGTGGTGCTCTTCGCCGAGCGCGGCGCGCCGGAGCAGATCGAGGCCGCGCTTGAGGCCGGGGTCGCTGCCTATGTGGTGGAGGGCCTCGCGCCTGCCCGGGTACGGCCGGTGCTGGAGGTCGCCATCCGCCGGTTCCGCGCTCATCAGGCGCTGCGCGCAGAGTTGGCTGAGGCTCGCGCCACGCTGGAGGAGCGAGACCTGATCGGCCGTGCCAAACGGCAGCTCATTCGGGACGAAGGTCTTTCCGAGCCGGAGGCACATCGCCGGCTTCAGCGCATGGCGATGGAGCGGCGGCTCAAGCTGGGAGCAGTGGCTGGCGCGTTTCTGAGTAAGAAATAGGCAATAACGATAGGCTTTAGCGAAATTCAGCTTATCTGCTTAGTGGCGGTGCATTTTTCTTCTTGATCGTCCGCCCCACCCCGGATACTCGGCAGATCAAGGGCGGGATGCAATGGCGCATCCCAGGCAAGCCCACGCACCAACCGGCGGCCCAGGATGGTCCGCCAGAGTCGCGGATCGCCGTTTGCCCCTCGCCCCGGACCTCGCCAGCCCCCGCCTCCGGCCCGCCGCGCGCGTCATGCGCCTCGGTTTCGTTCCGCTCGTCGACGCCGCGCCGTTGCTGGTGGCAGACGCGCTCGGGCTGTTCGAGGCTGTCGGCCTGCGCGTTGCGCTGACGCCGGAGGGCTCTTGGGCAGCGCTGCGCGACAAGCTTGCCTTCTCGGCCCTGGACGGGGCGCATCTTCTGGGGCCGCTGCCGATCGCCCTGGCGGCAGGGATCGGCGGCGTCGAGGCGCGACTGCAAGTGGCATGCGGGCTTTCCCAGAATGGCAACGGGATCGTGCTGTCCAACGCGCTGGCCGATGCCGACGATCTCGCCGCCGCGCTCAAGGCTCGAATCGCGCGAGGCGGTTCACCCGCCGTCTTCGCCGTCGTCTTCGCCTATTCCTCGCATAATTACCTGCTGCGCCGCTGGCTGGCGCAGCAGGGCATCAATCCCGATCGCGACGTGCGCTTCACCGCGGTTCCGCCGCCGCGCATGGCCGCTCGCCTGGCCGAGGGCGAGATCGACGGCTTCTGCGCCGGCGCGCCCTGGGGCGGGGCAGCCGAGGCGATGGGGGCCGGGCGCGTCGTCGCCGGCACCGCCGACGTCTGGCCCAACCACCCCGAGAAGGTGCTGGGCTTCAGCGAGGAATATCTCGCCGGGCATCGCGAGCAGGCCATCGGCGCCACGGCGGCGATCATCGCCGCGGCCCGCTGGCTGGATCAGCCGGAGAATCGCAGCGAGGCGCTGAGCGTCCTCTCGGACCGCATGCTCTGGCAGCTCGAGCGCAAGACGATCGAAACCGCCTTCGACGCCACCCATCGCATCCGCTTCCGCCCGGCATCGCTGGCCCGCCGTAGCCAGGCCGCGTGGTGGCTCGGTGCGATGCGCGAGGCCGGACACATTCCGCAGAGCGTCTCCGACGTGACCGCGCTCGCGCCTTACGGCGACGAGCTCTGGCACGCCGCCGCCGCCCGCCTCAACGAACCAGAACCCGTCCAGGAGCCCTTGCCATGAGCATCACCCGCCGTACTGCCTTCGCATCCGCGGGCGCCATTGCCATGGCTCCACGCGGCGTCTTTGCCCAGGGCAGCACCACGCCAGAGGTGCGCAAGGCCACGCTCGGCTATATCGCGCTGACCGACGCCTCGCCGCTGATCATCGCGAAGGAGAAGGGCCTATTCGCCAAGTACGGCATGCCCGAGGTCGAGGTCAGCAAGCAGGCGAGCTGGGGCGCCACGCGCGACAATCTGGTTCTGGGCGGCGGTTCGGGCGGCATCGACGGCGCGCATCTGCTGACGCCCATGGCCTATCTCATCCACACCGGACGTATCGTGCAGAACAACCAGCCGATGCCGATGGCGCTGATGGCGCGGCTGAACACCAACGGCCAGGCGATCAGCGTGGCCGAGAAGCACAAGGCGCTGGGCGCGAAGCTGGATGCCGGCCCACTGCGCCGCGCGCTCAACGCCGAGAGCAAGGTCGCCATGACCTTCCGCGGCGGCACGCACGACCTGTGGCTTCGCTACTGGCTGGCGGCTGCCGGCATCGATCCTGAGCGCGACGTCTCAACCATCGTCGTGCCGCCGCCGCAGATGGTGGCGAATATGCGCGTGGGCACCATGGACGCCTTCTGCGTGGGCGAGCCGTGGAACGCCCAGCTGGTCAATCAGCGCCTGGGCTACACGGCCACCACCACGGGCGAGATCTGGAAGGACCACCCGGAAAAGTGCTTCGCGCTGCGCGGCGAATTCGTCGAGCGCAACCCCCGCGCGGCGGAGGCGCTGACCGCAGCCGTGATCGAGGCCGCGCGCTGGTGCGACGCGGCGGCGAACAAGGAGGAGCTGGCGACCATCATCGGCCGCCGCGCCTGGTTCAACGTGCCGCCGGCGGACATCCTGGGCCGCCTGCGCGGCGAGGTTGATTACGGCGATGGCCGCCAGATCACCAATACCGACCTCGCCATGAAGTTCTGGCGCGACCACGCCAGCTATCCGTTCAAGAGCCATGACCTGTGGTTCCTGACCGAGGACATCCGCTGGGGCGTGCTGCCGCCGGATACGGACACCAACGCCCTGGTCAATGCCGTGAATCGCGAGGCCATCTGGCGCGCGGCGGCCGAGCGCGCGGGCGTGCCCGCCGGCGAGACGCCGCGCACCTCTAGCCGTGGCCACGAGACCTTCTTCGACGGCAAGGTCTTCGATCCGGAAAACCCGCAGGCGTGGCTGCAGAGCCAGTCCATCAAGCGCATGGGCGGCGCCTGAGCCATGAACGCCGGAACCAAGCCGCTTCCCGCGATCCCGATCGTCTCCCGGCCGGCCGCCTCCTTCATCCCCGAGGACAGCCGGCTGGTGAAGGTGGCGCGAATCGTGCTGCCGCCGCTGGTGGTGCTCATCGCACTCGGCCTGCTATGGGAGGTCGTGATGAGCGGCCCCACCGCCGCGCTGCCGCCGCCCTCCAAGGTCTGGACCGATGCGCGGCAGCTGATCCTCGACCCGTTCTTCGACAATGGCGGGCTGGATAAGGGGCTGTTCTGGCACCTCATGGCCTCGCTCTCGCGCGTGGCGCTGGGCTTCGCGCTCGCCGCCGTGGTGGGCATCCTGACGGGGCTGCTGATCGGCACCTCCTCGTTGGCGATGCGTGGGCTGGATCCGATCTTCCAGGTGCTGCGGACGGTGCCGCCGCTGGCCTGGCTGCCGCTCTCGCTGGCCGCCTTTCGCGAGGCGCAGCCCTCGGCGATCTTCGTGATCTTCATCACCTCGATATGGCCGATCATCATCAACACCGCCGTCGGCGTGCGGAACGTGCCGCAGGATTATCGCAACGTGGCGGCGGTGATCCGGCTGAAGGGCCCGGCCTATTTCCTGCGCATCGTGCTGCCCGCAGCCGCACCCTTCATCTTCACGGGGTTGCGGATTGGCGTGGGGCTTTCCTGGCTCGCGATCGTGGCGGCGGAGATGCTGATCGGCGGCGTGGGCATCGGCTTCTTCATCTGGGACGCGTGGAACAGCTCCAACCTATCCGACATCATCGTGGCGCTCGCCTATGTCGGGCTGACCGGCTTCATCCTGGACCGCGCGGTGGCCTTCATCGGCAAGCTCGTCACGCGCGGCACGGCGATCGATTGAGGGGCATGAACATGGCCAACGCCGATACCTACCTCGAGATTTCACGCCTGACGGTCGCCTTCCCCAAGGCGCCCGTCCCGGTCCTCAACGATGTGGAACTACGCATCGCCAAGGGCGAGTACGTTGCGGTAATCGGCCATTCCGGCTGCGGCAAATCGACGCTGCTCAACGTCGTCGCGGGGCTGCTGCCGGCGTCGATGGGCGGCGTGGTGCTGGATGGGCGCGAAGTGACGGAGCCCGGGCCGGATCGCGCCGTGGTGTTCCAGAACCACTCCCTGCTACCTTGGCTGACCTGCTACGAGAACGTCCGCCTCGCGGTGGATCAGACGCTGTCCAAGACCATGACGCGTGCCGAGCGCCATGAGTGGACGCTGCACAATCTCGGCCTGGTCCGGATGGAGCACGCGAAGGACATGCGGCCCGCCGAGATTTCGGGCGGCATGAAGCAGCGCATCGGCATCGCCCGGGCGCTGGCGATGAAGCCCAAGGTGCTGCTGCTGGACGAACCCTTCGGCGCGCTGGATGCGCTGACCCGCGCGCATCTGCAGGACGAGGTGATGCGCATCCACGCGGCACTCGGCACGACGGTGATGATGATCACGCATGACGTGGATGAGGCGGTGCTGCTTTCCGACCGGATCGTGATGCTCACCAACGGCCCGAACGCGACGATCGGCGAGATTCTCGACGTGAATCTGGAGCGCCCGCGCGACCGGCTGAAGCTGGCGCATGATCCGCGCTTCATCGAGGCGCGCGCCGCGGTGCTGGAGTTCCTCCATGCGCGCCACGCGCAACCCGCATTGTGAAGATCCTGGTCATCGGCGCAGGGCCGGCCGGCACGCGATGCGCGACGCGGATCGCCGAGCGCGATCCGGCGGCGGAGGTCACGCTGTGCGGGGCCGAGGCGGCGCTGCCCTATGACCGCGTGGCGCTGTCCAGCCTGCTCGCGGGCGAGAAGGCGGTGCCGGAACTGATCACCCATGAGCTGATGGCCTTGCGCGCGCAACGCATCGCATATCGTCCGGCTACAACGATCGAGGCCCTGGATCGCGACGCGCATGTCGCCGTCACCGCGCGCGGCGAGCGCATCGGATATGACCGCGTGGTGATCGCCACCGGTTCGCGCGCGATCCGCCTGCCGGTGCCGGGAGCGGAGTTGGCGGGCGTGCTCACCTACCGCTCGCTGAACGACGTGCGCGCCATGCTCAGCGCGGCGCGGAACGGCGGTGCGGCCGTGGTGGTCGGCGGCGGCCTGCTCGGGCTGGAAGCCGCGGCCGGCCTCGCGCTGCGCGGGATGAAGGTCACCGTGCTGCACCCCGTCGGTTGGCCGATGGAGCGGCAGCTTGATGCCGGTGCGGGCGCGCTGTTGGCGCGCCGCATGGGTTTGCGCGGCATCGCTTTCGCCATGCCGGCACAGCTTGTGGCGATTGAGGGTACGGTGCGCGTCTCTGGCGTGCGGCTCGCCGATGGCCGGGTGATTCCGGCGAGCATCGTCGTCATGGCCGTCGGCATTCGGCCGGATACAGCGCTCGCCGTGGCATCGGGCCTTGATGTCGGGCGCGGTATCCGCGTGGATGGCTGCATGCGCAGCTCGGACCCGCATATCCTGGCCATCGGCGAATGCGCCGAGGTCGAGGGGCGCTGCATTGGCCTCGTGGCCCCCGCGCTGGAGCAGGCGGAGATCGCGGCAGCGACGCTGGCCGGTGAGGATGCGCGATGGTCCGCGCGGGCCGATGTGGCGGCGCTGAAGGTGTCCGGCACGGCTGTGTGGTCCGCTGGCGACATCGGTGCGGAAAGCGAGGCCGTGACGCTGCGCGACGAAGGGGAGGACCGCTACCGGCGGCTCTTCCTGCGCGAGGACCGGCTGGTCGGTGCCGTGCTCTACGGCGACGTCGCGGATAGCGGATTCTACCTGGACCTCATCGCCTCGAAGCGCCAGGTCGGGCGGATGCGCGCGGCGCTGGCGCTGGGTCCGGCCTTCGCGGGAGCCGTGTAATGGACGGGCCTGGCTTCTCGCCCGAGCAGCAGAACTACCTCAAGGGCTTCATGGCCGGGGTAGAGGCGCGGCGCGGCGCGCTGGCTCCGGCTGGCGAAGGCAGCGCGCCGCCGGATGCGCTGCGCGCGGCGCAGGACCGGACCATCGCCGAAGGCGGCACGCTGGTTCCGCAGGAGGAAGCCAAGCGCACCAAGCACCCACTGGACCGTTGGGACGAGATCACGAAGCGCGCCGAGGCGGGGCAGTTCCCCAAGCCCATCGACGATTTCACCGGCCGCTTCCACGGGCTGTTCTTCGTCGGCCCCGCGCAGGATGCCTTCATGTGCCGGCTGCGGATTCCCGGCGGCATCGTCACCGCGCACCAGGCGCGCGAGGTCGCAGCGATCGCTGAGGAATGCGGCGGCGGATACGTCGATGTGACCACGCGCGCGAACCTCCAGATCCGCATGATCCCAGCCGACAAGGCGCCGGAGGTGGTGATGCGTCTCGGCGAGATCGGCCTGCTGCCGCGCGGCACCGGCGCCGACAATGTGCGCAACATCACGGCGTCTCCGACCGTCGGCATCGATGCGGACGAGTGGGTGGATACGCGGCCCATGGTGCGCGCGCTGCACCACCACATCCTCAATACGCGCGACCTGTTCGGCCTGCCACGGAAGTTCAACATCAGCATCGACGGCGGCGGTGCGGTGGCTGTGCTGGAGGAGACGAACGACATCGCGCTGAGCGTTGTGCGGATCGGGGAGGAGATGCGCTTCCGCCTCGGCCTCGGCGGCATCACGGGGCATCAGGATTTCGCGGCGGCCAGCGACGTGGCGCTGCTGCCGGGCGAGGTGGTGCGCGTCTGCGATGCCATCCTGCGCGTCTTCGTGGCGCATGGCGACCGGACGGACCGCAAGAAAGCGCGGCTGAAATACCTGCTGGACAGATGGGGCCATGCGCGCTTCCTCGACGAGGTCGAGGCTGTGATCGGTGCGAAGTTGCCGCGCTTCGATGTCGCCGCGATGCAGCGCCCGCCGGCGACGAACCGGCTGGCCCATGTCGGCGTGCATACTCAGCGGCAGGAGGGGCTGCATTATCTTGGCGTGGTGGTGCCCGCGGCGCGCATCAGTTCCGATCAGCTGCGCGGGCTTGCCGAGCTCACGCAGCTTCACGGCAATGGCGAGTTGCGGCTGACGGTCTGGCAGAACCTGCTGGTTCCAGGCGTGTCCGATCTGGCGGCCGGGCTGGGCGCGCTGGCGGAGCTCGGCCTGACCACGGATGCGTCGAGCCTGCGCGCTGGTCTGGTCGCCTGCACGGGCAGCGTCGGCTGCAAGTTCGCGGCGGCGGATACCAAGGGCGACGGGCAGCAGATCCTCGCCTATCTGGAAGAGCGGATCACGTTGGATGCGCCGCTGAACATCCATCTCACTGGCTGCCACCATTCCTGCGCGCAGCACTATATCGCAGATATCGGATTGCTCGGCGCAAAGGTCGAGCTCGGCGAGGACATGCTGCCGGGCTACGACATCCATGTCGGCGGCGGCGCGGGTTCGGAGGCGAAGATCGGACGCCTGATCCGCCCCGCGGTGGTCGCCGAGGAGGTGCCGCCGCTGCTGCTCAACCTGCTGCGCCGTTTCCAGGACGAACGCGAAGCGGGGGAGGGGTTTCTCGCCTTCTCCGCGCGGCATGACGATGCGGCGCTGAACGCGATGCTCGGCGCATGAACATGATCTCCAAGAGCTTCGGTGCCTCCGCGCCGGTGCCCATCATCCCCGACAGCGCGCCCTTCAGCGCGGAGCAGCGCTCCTGGCTGAACGGCTTCCTCGCCGGCCTCTATGGCGGTGCGGAGACTGCGGCCACTCCGGCCGCTCCGGCCGAGGATTTCCCGTGGCACGATCCCGCGCTGGAGCTGCCCGAACGCCTGTCGCTCGCCGAGGGGCGCAGCCTGCCGCGCAAGCTGATGGCCGCGATGGCGCAGCTCGATTGCGGCCAGTGCGGCTTCCTCTGCAAGACCTACGCGGAAGCGCTGGCGGAAGGGCACGAGACCTCCACGGCGCTGTGCCAGCCGGGCGGCAAGACCACGCGCGACGCCATCAAGGCGATGATGGCCGATGTGAAGCCCGCCGCCGCACCCGCGCCGGCTGCCCCAGCGAAGCCGCTGGGCGAGGCCGCGCGGCTGCTGCTCTCGGAGCGCCTGACGGGCCAGGGCAGCGGCAAGGACGTGCGCCGGATCGTGCTCGATCTTTCCGCGACTTCCATCCGGTACGAGCCGGGCGATTCGCTGGGCGTCGTCGTCCGCAATGACCCCGCGCTGGTCGATGCCTGCCTCACTGCGCTCAATGCGCGCGAGGATGCCGCGCTGCGTGAGGCGCTCTCCGCCGAGCGCGACATCGCGCGTCCGCTGGACCGCACGCTCGACCTGCTGGCCGGCGCCGCCAAGGAGCCGCGCCAGGCCGCCGCACTCCGCGCGCTCGCCGATGGCGACGATGGCGCGGGGCCGGAAGCCGCCGATCTGCTGGACCTGCTGCAGGCCTTCCCCTCCGCACGCCCGCCGATCCCCGATCTCGTCGCCTCGCTGCCGACGCTGAAGCCGCGTCTCTACTCGATCGCCTCCTCGTCGCGCGCGGTGCCGGGACGCGTGGAACTCTGCGTCGGCGTGGTGCGCGACGACCGGCGAGGCCGCAAGCGCGATGGCACCGCCTCCTGTCATCTCTCCTTCCGCGCGGATTCCGTGCCGGCCTATGTGCAGACGAGCCATTTCCGCCTGCCGGAGCGGGCGGAGACCCCCGTCATCATGGTCGGCCCCGGAACCGGCATCGCGCCCTTCCGCGCCTTCCTCCAGGAGCGCGCGGCGCTGGGGCTGAAGGGGCGAAGCTGGCTCTTCTTCGGCGACCGCCATGCCGCCACGGATTTCCTTTTCCGCGACGAGATCGAGGCCTGGCGCGCGGACGGTACGCTGGCGAGGCTTTCGCTAGCCTGGTCGCGGGACGGCAAGGCCAAGGACTACGTGCAGCACCGCATGCTGGACGAAGCCACCGATCTCTGGCGCTGGCTGCAGGATGGCGGGCATTTCTACGTCTGCGGAGATGCCAGCCGCATGGCCAAGGATGTCGATGCCGCACTGCGCGAAGTCGCCATGCGGGAAGGCAGCATGAATGCCGAGCAGGCCCGCGACTGGATCGTCGCGCTGGCAAAGCAGGGCCGCTACCAGCGGGACGTGTATTGATGGACGGCGGCCTGCGCCCCGCAACGCGCACCACCTGCCCCTATTGCGGCGTGGGCTGCGGCGTCCTCGCAACGGCCGAAGGAGGCGTGCGCGGCGACCCCGCGCATCCCGCCAATCAGGGCCGGCTGTGCAGCAAGGGCATGGCGCTCGGCGAGACCTACGGCCTCGAAGGACGGCTGCTGCATCCCATGGTGCGCGGCCGCCGCGCGAGCTGGGATGCCGCGCTGGATGCGGTCGCGGAAGGCTTTCGGGCGGCGCTGGCCGAGCATGGGCCGGAGGGCATCGGGCTCTACGTCTCCGGACAGCTGCTGACGGAGGATTACTACGCGGCGAACAAGCTCGCGAAGGGCTTTCTCGGCACCGGAAACATCGACAGCAATTCGCGCCTCTGCATGGCCAGCGCGGTGGCCGCGCACCGCCGCGCCTTCGGCGAGGATCTGGTCCCCGGCGTCTACGACGATCTGGAGCAGGCCGATCTCGTGGTGCTGGTGGGCAGCAATCTGGCGTGGTGCCACCCGGTCCTGCATCAGCGGCTGCTGGCCGCGAAAGCGATGCGGCCGGCGATGCTCATCGTCGTCGTGGACCCGCGCCGGACCAGCAGCTGCGAGGCTGCGGACCTTCACCTGGCGCTGCGGCCGGGTAGCGATGTGGCGCTCTTCCTCGGCCTGCTGCGGCATCTGGGCAAGGCTGGCTTCACCGTGCCGCCGGAGATGCTGCACGACGTGGACGTGCCGGCACTGACCGGCATCGACCCCACCCAGCTAGCGATCTTCCACCATTGGTTCGTGCGGACAGATCGCGTGGTGACGCTGTGGAGCCAGGGCACCAACCAGTCCAGCAGCGGCACCGACAAGGCCAATGCCATCATCAACTGCCACCTCGTGACGGGCCGCATCGGCCGGCCCGGCATGGGCCCCTTCAGCGTGACCGGGCAGCCCAATGCGATGGGCGGACGGGAAGTCGGCGCCTTGTCGAACATGCTGGCCGGGCATCTCGACGCGGAGAATGCCGGCGAGGTGGCGGCACTGCGCGGCTTCTGGCAGGCGCCGAACCTCGCCACGAAACCAGGGCTGAAGGCCGTCGAGCTCTTCCGTGCGGGCGAGGCCGGGCGCATCGGCGCGATGTGGGTGATGGCGACGAACCCGGCCGTCTCCCTGCCGGACTCCGCCATGGCGCGCCGTGCGTTGGCGCGGATCCCCTGCCTGATCGTCTCCGACTGTTCCGCCGGCACCGACACCATGGAGCATGCGCAGGTGGTGCTGCCCGCGCTCGGCTGGGGCGAGAAGGACGGCACGGTCACCAACAGCGAGCGCGTGATCAGCCGCCAGCGGAGCTTCCTGCCACGCCCCGGTGAGGCACGGCCGGATTGGTGGATCATCGCGCAGGTGGCGGAACGGCTCGGCTGGGGAGAGCATTTCGCCTGGTCGGGCGCGGCGGCGATCTTCCGTGAGCACGCCGCCGTGACCGCCCTGGCGCGCCC
Source organism: Rubritepida sp. (assembly GCA_028291455.1). Lineage (GTDB taxonomy): Bacteria > Pseudomonadota > Alphaproteobacteria > Acetobacterales > Acetobacteraceae > Roseococcus. The sequence goes on from JAQGHY010000062.1 coordinate 12,688, forward strand.
CGCCCCCCGCGTCTTCGACATCAGCGGCCTCGCCGATCTCAGCGACGCCGGCTATGCCGCGATGCCGCCCACGCAGTGGCCCGTGCCGCGCCATGGCCCCTCGGGCGGGCGCATCAACCCACCTGTGCAACGCCTGATCTCCTCGCCCTTCCGCATCCCCGCCCATACAGGCGAAATGGTGCTGATGACCGGCCGCCTGCGCGACCAATGGCACACCATGACGCGCACGGGCCGCGTGCCGCGCCTCATGTCGCATGCGCCCGAGCCGGTGCTGACGCTAAACCCGGCCGATGCGGATGGCCTTACCGAAGGCGCGCTGGTCCGCGTGACGAGCGAATGGGGAGAGGCGGTGCTGCGTCTCGCCTTCGATGCCGGAATGTCGCGCGGCGCCTGCTTCGCACCGATGCACTTCACCGACGCCTTCGCGCCCCGTGCCCGCATCAATGCCGCCGTGACGCCCGCCGTGGACCCGATCAGCGGCCAGCCCGAGCTCAAGCACACGCCCGTCACGCTCACGCCCTTTGCCGCGCGCTGGCATGGCTTTCTGCTGGCCCGCAAACCGCTTGGCGCGCGCCTGGGCGACTGGTGCGCCGTGTCGCCTGCGGCGGAAGGCGTCTGGCGGCACGAGATCGTCGGCAGCGGCGAGGGTGCCTTCGCGGAGCTGAGCGGCGCGCTGGGCGAAGGCGCGCCGACCATCGCGCTGCATGCCGAGGCGACGGGCGAGCATCGCGCCGCCTGGCTGCGCGACGGCGCCCTGGTGGCCACGCTGTTCCTCGGCCCGGACCATCTCCTGCCGCCGCGGGAATGGCTGCTCTCGCTCTTTGCAGCCGATGCCATCGGCAGCGCCGCGCGGCATGCGCTACTGGCCGGGGCGCTCCCGGACGGGCCGCCGCCATCGCCCACCATCTGCGCCTGCCACGGCGTGAACGGCGCCACCATCCGCGCCGCTATCGAGGCCGGGGCGCGTGACGTGGCGGCGATCGGCGCGGCCACCTGCGCGGGCACCGGCTGCGGCAGCTGCAAGCCCGAATTGACCGCGCTGCTGGGGAAGCAGAAAATCCCCGCCTGATGCGCCATTTCCCCGCCTTCCTCGACCTCGTCGGCCGCCCGGTTCTCCTGCTCGGGGAAGGCGAGGCCCTGGCCGCCAAAGCCGCACTGATGCGCGCGGCCGGTGCGGTGCTGCGCGACGCCGCGGGCTTCGAGGAAGCCCTGCTGGAGGGCTGCGCGCTCGCCGTCGCGTCCGGCGCGTCCGAGGCTGATCTGCGGGCCCTGCACGCCGCCTGCGTCCGACGCGGCATTCCCGTGAATGTGGTGGACCGGCCGGAGCTGTGCAGCTTCATCACGCCGGCCATCGTCACGCGCGACGGCATCACCATCGGCATCTCCACGGGTGGTGCCGCACCCGTCCTCGCTAGGTTGATCCGCCAGAAGATCGAGGCGGTCCTGCCCCCGCTGCTCGGACGCGTCGCGGCATTGGGGCGGACGTTTCAGCAGGCCGTGCGCGCCCGGCTGCCCGCGCTGCCCGCTCGGCGCGTCTTCATGGAGCGCGCGCTGACCGGTCCCGCGGCGGAACTCGCCTTGGCGGGGCGTCAGGATGAGGCGGAGGCTGCCTTCGCCGCGCTGCTGGACTCAGCGGAGAGCGTGCCTCGCGGCTTCGTCCAGCTTGTCGGCGCTGGTCCGGGTGCGGCCGATCTCCTTACGCTGCGGGCGTTGCGTGCGCTCGGCGAAGCCGATGTGATCGTGCATGACCGCCTCGTCAGCGCCGAGGTGCTCGACCTCGCGCGGCGCGACGCGCGACGCATCTTCGTCGGCAAGAAGCGCGCGCTGCATTGCATCCCGCAGGAGGGCATCAACACCCTGCTCGTCGAGTTGGCGCGCGAGGGGCTGCGCGTGGTGCGCCTCAAAGGCGGCGACCCCTTCGTCTTCGGCCGCGGCGGCGAGGAGGCACAGGCCCTGGCCGCCGCCGGCATTCCCTTCGAAGTCGTGCCGGGTGTCACCGCGGCGCTCGGCTGCGCGGCGCAGGCCGGCATTCCGCTGACCCATCGCGATGCCGCACAGATGCTCACCTTCGTCACTGGCCATACGCGCGACGGCGTGCTCGATCTCGACTTCGCCGCACTTGCCCGGGCGCGGCAGACGCTCGCCGTCTATATGGGTCTCACGACGCTGCCGGCGCTGCGCGACGGGCTGGCGCGGGAGGGCTACGATCTTGCCACACCGGCGGCGCTGATCGAGCGCGGCGGTTCGCCGCGGCAGCGGGAGTTGCGCGGCAGCCTTTCCGAGGTGGTCGCCCGCGCCCCGAGCTGGGCGGGCGACGGCCCAATCCTGCTGCTGCTGGGCGAGGCGGTCGCCCTGGGCGCATTGCCTGCCGCGCAGGAGACTGCTGCACGAGCGAAATCGGCGATATAACGACGCATAAGAAGATCGTTGCCGGAGATCCCGCGTCCATGAAGCGTCGCCTTTTCGCCGCTGGCCTGCTGGCGGTGCCCGCCGTCGCGCGAGCCCAATCAACGCCGCTCCGGCTCATCGTGCCGGCACCGCCCGGCGGCAGCACCGACATCCTCGCGCGCGTGCTGGGTGAGCGTGCTGGGGCGCTGCTGGGCCAGGTAGTGCTCGTGGACAATCGCGGCGGCGCGGGCGGCATCATCGGCACCGAGGCGGCCGCGCGCGCCGCGCCGGACGGCAATACCATCATCCTCGGCCACAACCAGACGCATGCCTCCAACCAGTCGATGGTGCGCGCCCTGCCGTATCATGTCGTGAACAGCTTCACGCCGATCGCACGGCTCGCGACGGTGCATCACGGCACCGTGGTTCCCGCAAATTCCCGCGCGCGCAGCATGGCGGGGCTGATCGAGCTGGGACGGGGCGGACGGCGTGCCTCCTACGCCTCCTCGCAGGCGGGTTCGGCGAGCCATGTGATCGCCGAGACGCTTGTCCGCCGCTCCGGGATGGATGCGGTGCATGTGCCCTATCGCGGCGGTGGCCCGGCCACGCAGGATACCGTCGCCGGCGTGGTGGATTTCTACGTCTCCACATGGCCCGGCGTCGTGACGCTGGTGCGCGAGAATCAGCTGCTGGCGCTATCCATCGGCGCGAACGAACGGCTGGAGGATTTCCCCGACGTGCCGACGGTGCGCCAGGCCGGCGTGCCCTTCATGAACGTCGATGCCTGGTTCGGCCTCTTCGCGCCGCGCGGTGTCGGCGGTGAGCGTGTGGCTCGGCTGTCGGAAGCGTTTCTCGAGGCACTCGCGCAGCCTGCGGTGGCAGCGCGCGCGACGCAGCTCGGGCTCTACGCGGCCCCGCTGGGACCGGCGGAATTCGCGGTGTTCCAGGAAGCGGAGGTGCGACGCTGGCAGGAGATGGCGGTTTTGACTGGGATCATGATGGAGAGCTAAGCCTTCTTCTCCCAACCCTTCTCCGTCTGCTGCCAGTAAGCCAGTGTGTGCCCGGCCGCCTTCGCCGCCGTCCACCGCGTACGCGCGGCTATGACGGAAGCCTCGTCGCTACCGTCGAAGAGATCGAAGGCGCGCGCGTAGTCCGCCAGATGCTCGCTCCGCGTGCCTTCGGTCAGGAAGAGGTGCTGCGCGCCATTCGGGGGCGGCGCATCCGTGAGGGTTAGAAAGATCGGCTGTTCCGCGCCGTCGCGCGTGCCGTGCGGCAACCAGGCCGGCTCCGGGGTGGTCCAGAGGGTGTCGTCCAGCGACTTCATCCGCTCCTCGCTCGCGCAGAGCACCAGCGCGCGCTCTGGAATGGCCAACACGCGGCCGAGCAGCCGGGGCAGCGCCTGCTCCAGCGTGCTGCGGGTGAGGTGGTAGAAGCCGATCTCCGTCATGGGACGGTGAGCACGACATTGCCCATGGCGGTGCCGGCCTCCACCAGCTCATGCGCGGCGACGCATTCGGAGAGCGGCATCGTCTTGGCGATCGCGTGCTGCACCCCACCCTCGGCGAGGAAGAGCGCCAGCGTCGTTTCGCACTCGGCACGCGCGGCGGGGCTGAGCTCGTAGACGATGAAGAAGCGAATGGCGGCGCCGCTGACGAGCATGGGCGAGAAGGGAATCCGCACCTCCTGCGCGTTCGAGCCATAGGCGGCGCAAAGCCCGTCCTGCGCCAGGACGTCCCGCAGCAGGCCGATATTGCCCGTGAGGTCCACCTCCACCACCCGGTCCACGCCGCGCCCGCCGGTGAGTTCCTTCACGCGGGCGCCGACATCCTCGCGCTTGTAGTCGATGCAGGCATCGGCGCCGGCCGCGCTTGCATGCGCGGCCTTGGCCTGCGAGCTGACGGTGGCGATGACCTGCTTCGCGCCGAGGCGCTTGGCGAACTGGATCGCGTAATGCCCGACCGATCCCGCGCCACCGGCCACCAGTACGGATTGTCCAGCCACGCCGCCATCGGTGAGCAGGGCGCGCAGCGCCGTCAGCGCGGGAATGCCGAAGCAGGCGCCGGCTTCGAAGCTCACGGAGTCGGGCAGGGGGACGGCTTGCGCGAAGGGGACGGCGATGAACTCCGCCGCCGTGCCGAAAGCCCGCTTCCACTGGCCGTTCCAGATCCAGACGCGCCGGCCGATGCGCGATGCATCCACGCCCGCTCCGACGGCGACGATCACGCCGGCGCCATCGCTGTGCGGGATTACGCGCGGCGCGGAAATGGGGCGTGAGCCGGAGCGCGTCTTCCAATCCGAGGGGTTCACCCCCGAGGCGTGGATCCGCACCAGAACCTCGCCCGCCGCCGCCTGGGGCGCCGGCATTTCGCCGTAGGTCAGGACGTCGCGGGCGGCGCCGTTGCGCTCGTACCAGATGGCTTTCATGGCAGTCTCCCTAACACGATTGCAAACCTAGTCAGACCCGGTGTGGGTCCTCGAAATGCCGTTCCACAAGCGCGTCCAGCAGGCGCACGCCAAAGCCGGTTGGCGAGCCCTTGGCGGCGAGGGAATCATCCTCCTCCGCCGTCTCCACGCCCGCGATGTCCAGATGCACCCAGGGCACCCCTCCGACAAATTCGCGCAGGAAGGCGGCGGCATGGGAAGCGTCGGGCGTGAAGCGCGTGCCGGCCGGCATGCACTGGCGCAGATCGGCGATGTCACTTTTCAGATCCTCGCGATGCTGCCCGCCGATGGGGAGCGGCCAGAGGCGCTCACCCACCGCTTCGCCCGCGGCCGCGACGGCCGCGCTCAGCGCCGCATCGTTGCCGAACAACCCCGCGCGGTGATGCCCCAGCGCGGTGACGACGCTGCCTGTCAGCGTCGCGAGATCGAGCATCGCCTGCGGGCGGAACCGCGTGGCGCCGAGATGCAGCGCATCGGCCAGGACCAGGCGGCCTTCGGCATCGGTATCGACAACCTCTACCGTGCGGCCGCTCATCATGCGCAGCACGTCGCCCGGGCGGTAGCTGCTGGCGCTGGTCGCATTCTCGGCGATGGCGAGGATCGCGACGGCGGGGCAGGGCGATTTGCGGCGGGCCATGGCCAGCATGGCGCCGGCGCAGGCGGCGGCACCTGCCATGTCGGCGCGCATCGTCTCCATGCCTTCGGCGGGCTTGATCGAGATGCCGCCAGTGTCGAAGCAGATGCCCTTGCCGATGAAGGCGACGGGAGGAGCCGGAAAGCGGCCCTTCCAGCGCAGGATGACGATGCGCGGCGGCACCACGCTGCCGGCGCCTACAGCCAGCAACCCGCCCGCGCCCAGCCGCTTCAAGGCGCTGCGACCCAGCACCTCCACCTCGATGCCCTCGGCGCGCAGGCGGCGCAGGCGCTTGGCGAATTCGCGCGGGGTGAGGCGGTTGGCGGGTTCCGCGACCAGTTCGCGCGCATAGAGCACGCCGGCCAGGGAGGCTTCGGCCCGCGCCCATGCGGCTTCGAGCAGGTCCGGCTCGTCCACCAGAAGTTCCAGCCGACGCGGCTGGCGCGGGCGTTGCGACTTCAGCCGGTCGAAGCGCCAGGCACGCAGCACGGCGCCGAAGCCCAGCGCCACCGCGAATTGTGCCGGCAGGCCGCGCGCATCCAGCGCCACGCGCGGCGCTTCGCCGGCCGCGGCGATGCAAGCGGCGCCCACGCGCTCCCATTCGGGCGCGGTCGAGGCGCCGTCGGCCCCCACCCAGCGCTCGTCATAAGCGAGGTCGAGGACCTCGCCCGGCCGGCCCCGGAACCCTGAGGGATGCGGCGGGCTGCCCTCCAGGATCGGGCGCAGACGGAGCGCGCCCTTGGATGGCTCCCGCCGCAGCTTCAACAAGCGTCAGCCCTCGTAATGGTCCGCCACCATGCGATCCAGCAGGCGCACGCCGTAGGCGGTGGCGCCCTTCGGAATGGTCGCGCTGTCCTTGCTGCTCCAGGCCACGCCGGCGATGTCCAGATGTGCCCAGGGACGCCCCTGCACGAAACGCTGGATGAACTGCGCCGCCGTGATGGAACCGCCCGGACGCCCGCCGACATTCTTCATATCGGCGATGTCGGACTTGATCTGCTTGTCGTAGGCCTCGCCCAGCGGCATGCGCCAGGCGGCCTCGCCCGTCGCGAGGCCGGCCGCCGTGATGCGCGCGGCCAGCTCGTCGTCATTGGTGAAGAGGCCGGAATGCTCGTGGCCGAGCGCGATGATGATGGCGCCGGTCAGCGTGGCGAGGTCGACCATGAAGCGCGGGTCGAACTTCTCGATCGCGTAGTGGATTACGTCAGCCAGCACGAGGCGGCCTTCGGCATCGGTGTTAATGACTTCGATGGTCTGGCCGGAGGCCGAGGTCACCACGTCGCCGGGGCGCTGCGCATTGTCGCCCGGCATGTTCTCGACCAGGCCGATGATGCCTACCGCATCCACCTTGGCCTTGCGGCCGGCGAGCGCGGCCATCAGGCCGGTGACGGTGCCGGCGCCGGCCATGTCCCACTTCATGTCCTCCATGCCGCCGGCCGGCTTGATGGAGATGCCGCCGGTGTCGAAGGTCACGCCCTTGCCGATGAAGCAGACAGGCTTGTCGGCCTTCTTTTTGCCGCTGCCGTTCCAGCGCATCACCACCATGCGCGGCTCGTTGATGCTGCCCTGGGCCACGCCCAGCAGCGCGCCGAAGCCGAGCTTCTTCATGTCCTTCGGGCCGAGGATCTCGATGCCCAGGCCGAGCTTCTCCAGCTCACGGCAACGCTCGGCGAATTCGACCGGGTTCAGGACATTGGCGGGCTCGGAGACCAGGTCGCGCGCGATGAACACGCCCTCGGCCACGGCCTTCATCGGCGCGAAGGCGGCCTTGGCGGCGGCGGCATCAACGCTGGCGACGGTGAGTTTCGTCAGCTTCGGCTTGTCCTCAGCCTTCTCCATCGTGCGGTAGCGGTCGAAGCGGTAGAAGCGCAGCGCGGCGCCCATGGCGAGGCTGGCGGCCTGGCCGGCACTCAGCCCATCGGTGGCGACGGTGCAGGTCGTCTCGCCGGAAATGGCGGGGATCATGCTGCCGCCGAGCTTCTCGGCGTCGGCCGCGCTGCCCAGGCCAAGGACGACGAGCTTCGTGATGCCGCCGGCCGGTGCCCAGAGCGTGACGGACTGGCCCTTCTTGCCCTTGAAGCTCGCGGCCTCCAGCGCGCGGGTCAGCCCGCCGTTCATTTCCGCGTCGAGCGCGCCGGCAAGGCCAGCCAGCGCGGCCCCTTCCACGATCGGGAGGACGAGCGCGCCGGACTTCGGCAGGGCCGGTTTCGCGAAGACGATGTCGAGCATGGCTGATCCGTGATTCTGATTTGGCCGGGAGAATAGGCCTCGCCTCGCCTTGCGTCATCCCATGTCGCGGCGATAGACCCGATGGATGGACAATGAAGCCCTGCTTGAGCTCGCCGTCGGTCTGGCCCGGGATGCCGGCGGTGCGATCGAGGCGGTGCGGCGCGCCGGATTTGCCGTTGAGCGCAAGGGCGATGCCAGCCCCGTCACGGCGGCGGATCGGCTGGCCGAGGGCATCATTACCGAGGGGCTGCGGCTGGCGACGCCGGATTGGCTCGTGGTGGCGGAGGAAGCCTGCGCGGAAGATGGCACGCCCGATCCCGTGGAGAAGTTCTGGCTGGTCGATCCGCTCGACGGCACCCGCGAATTCGCCGCTGGGCGGGACGAATACGTGGTCTGCATCGCGTTGATCGAAGCCGGACGGCCCGTCCTCGGCGTACTGGGCGTGCCGTGGAGCGGCGATATCTATGCGGGGATCGTAGGACAGGGCGCCTGGATCGAGCATGCGGGCCAGCGCCGGCCCATCGCCGCGCGGCGGCCGCCCGCCGAAGGGCTGCATCTGCTCGACAGCCGCTCGCACCGCGACGACGCAGCGACGCAGGCTTTCTGCCAGGGGCTTCGCATCGCGAAAACGACACGCGCCGGCTCCGCGCTGAAGTTCGCCTGGATGGCGGAGGGCAAGGCCGATCTCATGCCGCGCCTCAGCACCGGCATCATGGAATGGGATACGGCGGCCGGGCAGGCGGTGCTGGAGGCGGCCGGCGGGCGCGTGGTCGATGCCGACGGGGCGCCGCTCACTTACGGAAAGCCTGGGTTTCGGAATCCCGGCTTCGTCGCTTGGGGCGCGCGATGACCGCGCTCCTCGACGATCCCCTCGATGCCGCGGCCATGCTGCGGGCCGGCGCGCTCGTCGCCTTCGCGACCGAGACAGTCTACGGCCTCGGCGCCGATGCGCGGAACGCCCATGCGGTAGCGGGCATCTTCGAGGCCAAGGGCCGCCCGCACTTCAACCCGCTGATCTGCCACTTCGCAACGGCCGAGGCGGCGTGGGCCGAGGTGCGGCCCGATGCCCGTGCCCTCGCCTTGGCCGAGGCGTTCTGGCCCGGCCCGCTGACCCTTGTGCTGCCACGCCGCGCCGATTGCCGGATCGACCTCCTCGCCGGTGCGGGTCTCGACACCCTCGCCGTCCGCGTGCCCGCGCATGAGGGCGCGCTGGCGCTGCTGCGCGCGGCGGATACGCCCATCGCGGCGCCCTCGGCGAACCGCTCCGGCCGGGTCAGCCCCACGACCTCTGCGCATGTGATGGAGGAGCTTTCGGGTCGGATCGCCGCCGTGCTCGAAGGGGGCGAATGCGAGGTGGGCGTCGAATCCACCGTGCTAGACCTCGCGGCCGGCGGTGCGGCGCTGCTGCGGCCGGGTGGGATTCCCGTGGAGGCGATCGAGGCGATCATCGGCGCAGTCGGGCGGTCGCTGAAACTGAGCGACGCCGCCCCGCCCACGTTGCGAAGCCCGGGGATGATGCTCTCGCACTACGCGCCCTCGCTGCCGCTGCGGCTGGATGCGGCCGAGGTGGCGGCGGACGAGGCCCTGCTGGCCTTCGGGCCGCCCTTGCCGGGCGCGGGCCGCGTGTTCCAACTCTCCGAGACGGGCGATCTGCGCGAGGCCGCGTCCCGGCTCTTCGCGGGGCTACGGATGCTGGACCAGCCGGGCCTGCGCGGGATTGCCGCGATGCCGGTGCCGGGGGAGGGGCTGGGCGCGGCCATTCGCGACCGCCTTTCCCGCGCCGGCGCCCCGCGGACCGCCAGTAACTCGGGCTGAAGCCGGAGGCGGTTAGCGCGTGACGGCGCGGTAGTGTTCCTGCTGCTCGCCGCGGCAGTCGCGGCGCAGCGTCGCCAGCCGCTCGGAATTGTGCGGATGGCCGATCCGGTTCTGCAGCGTGATGGCCTCATCGATAGACTGGTTGAAGCCCTCGCAGCCCTCGAGCCGGTTGATGACCTGCGGCGCGGACGAAGTGGAGTAGGAACCGTTCCCGGCGGCGACGCGGGGCTTCTGCCACCAGTTCATGATCGCGAAGCCGCCGCCGGCGAAGATCACGACAATCATGAGAGTAGCGATGACGCGACCGATGGACATGAGTTTGTTTCGTTCCGGGAGAAGGCTCCAGTATCCTTAGCAAGACCTGCGCAATGGGCAATCCAGAAAATGTGCCTCGGCAACGAATTTAACTCACAGAGCCCGGCCAGCGGGAGCAGGGCCAGGGAAGGATGGAGCTTCGGCCCGGCCCGGCTATAAACCTCCCATGCCCGACGATCTCCGCCCCTCCGGCCTCCTCGACGCCTTCCGTGCCATCCTCGGCCCGAATGGCATGCTGACCGAGGCCGCCGACCTCGATCCCTACCTCGCCGACTGGCGCGGTCTCTATCGGGGCGAGGCGATGGCCGTCTTGCGCCCGCTCAGCACGGAGGAGGTCTCGGCCTGTGTTCGGCTCTGCGCCGAACAGGGCATCGTCATCATCCCGCAGGGCGGCAATACCTCGATGGTCGGCGGCGCCACCCCGGAGGCGCGGCCGAACCAGGTGATCCTCAGCCTCGCCCGCATGAACCGCGTGATCGACGTGGACACGGCGGATATGACGATGACGGTCCAGGCCGGGCTCGTGCTGGCCCGCGCCCAGCAGGTCGCGGCGGAGCACGGCACGCTATTCCCGCTCAGCCTCGGCGCCGAGGGCACGGCGATGATCGGTGGGCTGCTTTCCACCAATGCGGGCGGCAACACCACGGTCCGCTACGGCAATGCGCGCGAGCTGATGTTGGGCCTGGAGGTCGTGCTGCCCGACGGCGGCGTGATCAACGGGCTGCGCCGGCTGCGCAAGGACAATACGGGTTATGCGCTGCGCCACCTCTTCGTGGGTGCGGAGGGCACGCTCGGCATCATCACCGCCGCCGTGCTGCGGCTGTTCCCCGCCGCGCGCGAGACGGCGACAGCTCTCTGCGCGGTCCCTTCCGAGGATGCGGCGCTGGCCCTGTTCCGCCGCTTCCGCGCGGCCGACGAAGGTGCGGTGCGGGCCTTCGAATACATGTCCGGCGTGGGGATGAGCTTCGTCACCAAGCTGATTGAGGGCGCCACTCTGCCGATCGCGCCGGGGGCAAAGCATTTTGTGCTGGTCGACCTTTCCGCCTCCCGCGAGGGTGCGGGGCTGCGGACGCTGATGGAGCAGGTCCTTGAAGCCGCCATGGAGGCCGGCGAGGTCGAGGATGCCGCCCTCGCCGAATCCGAGGCACAGCGCGCCGCCATCTGGCGCCTGCGCGAGGAGCATCCCGAAGCGCAGAAGCGCGCCGG
>JAQGHY010000080.1 GCA_028291455.1 Rubritepida sp.
GCAAGAGGCCGAGGCCATGGCCGTGCTGATGGAAACCGTGCCGATCGGCCTGCAGCTCGGCCTCGCCACCGGCCCGCAGCCCGCGGCCTCTTTCATGGTGCTGCGCGGGCGCGACCGTGCGCATGTCATCACCTCGCCTATCCCCGCCGATACGCCCCCGTCGGTTGCAACGGGCGTGGCCGGAATCACCGCGGCCGAGGAGGCCGTGGCGGTCCACCAGCGCGTCGCCGAGGCAATGTGGCGCGACTCGATGAAGGGTGCCGAGGCCGCCGCCCGCCTCCGCGAGTTGGTCCGCGCCAGCCGCAGTTAATGCCCCGGAGCTAATCCCCGAGCGCCTGTTCCAACACGGCAGCCGGCGCCGGCTGCCGGAGAAACGCCTCGAAGCCCACAGGCTGTATGACCGACAGTCCCGAGAACGGCGTCGTTACGTCGTAGGCTAGGTAGAGCACCGCCCCGGTGAACCCGGCGAAGGTTGCGATCATCACATAGGTCGAGCGGCGCGGCGGATAAGACGTCAGGCACGCGCAGATAATGATCAACCCGGAAATCGAAGTGAACCAGAAGAACGGATGCGGTGTCTGGTGCGCGCTGATCTGCCGCTTCTGCCGCTGCTCCTCCATTAGATAGACGTTGCGGACCAGCCGGTCGTGGATCAGCCGCTGCCGCCGGTCGGCGGGCGCGAGGTTCAGCGTCCCGTCGATGAGCTGGCGCCAGGTCGCCCAGGCCTCTTCGCTCAAGGCTCCCCTTCCCTCCAGCACCGGCCAGTCGCGATGGATTACCTCATGCGCGTAGCGGACGATGAGGCGCTGCTCGGCGGCTGTCTCGTCGCGCTGGTACCGCTGGAAGTCGTAGAAGGTATCGGCGACGGTGAAGGCCTCCTCCGAGACCAGCTGACGCGCCTGCATCTCGTTCTGCTTCACCTCGGCGAAGGCGAGCGCCACGATCAGCGCGTGCAGGATGCCGATGCGCACGACGATCAGATTGGCGAGGTCGGCGGATTTCGCATCCGCGGAGGGGTGGAGGGCGCGCGCCAGACGATAGGCGAGACACCCAGCCACGGCGGAAAAGGCGATGGCGGCAGCTGCCAGGAGGATCGGATCAGTCATGGGAGCTCCGGATATGCTCTCAGGACAGGAAACATGGTTTCCTGGACCTTCATCAATAGGTTATCGCCGGGCCAGGGGGTGGTGCTCCTCCACCACGGCGCGAAGGCGCTCTTCGAGGACGCGCGTGTAGATTTGCGTCGTCGCGATATCGGCATGGCCCAGCAGGGTCTGCAACGCCCGCAAATCCGCGCCGCGTGACAGCAGATGCGTGGCAAAGGAGTGCCGCAGCACATGCGGGCTGACCTTCGCCGGGTCCAGCCCGCCCGCCAGCGCCGCCTGCTTCAAAAGTAGCCCGACGCCCTGCCGCGTCAGATGCCCATTGGCCCCGCGCGAGGGCAGCAGCCACTTGCGCGCGGAAGCACGGCCCTTGCCGCGCGGCACCAGATCTTCCTGCGCCGCCTGCGCCGCCTCCCGCGCGCGGCGTGAAATCGGTACCAGCCGCTCCTTCGCGCCCTTGCCGCGCACCGTGACCAGCGGTTCCTCGCCGCGCAGCATGCCCGCCGGCAGCGTCACCAACTCGGTCACGCGCAGGCCGGAGGCATAGAGCAGCTCAATGGCTGCCGTCGCGATCGCCGATTGCCCCTCCCGCAGCTTGCCCGCGCCGTCGATGAGTTGGCTCACCTCGGCCTCGGTCAGTGCCTTGGGCAGGGGTGCGGGGGTCTTGGGGCTGTCCAGCAGTTCCGTCGGATCGTCCGGGCGCATCCCCTCGCGCGCCAGGAAGCGGTAGAACTGCCTCAGCGAGGAGAGCCGCCGCGACTGGGTGCGGGCCGAAAAGGCCGCCTGGCTCGCCAGCCAACCGCGAAGGTCGTCCGGCCCGGCCTTGGCCGCATCGCTGCCGAGGAAGGCCATCGCGCCATCCAGATCCGCGCGATAGGCCGCCAGAGTATTGGGCGCAGCCCCACGCTCGGCCGACATCATTTCCAGGAACGACTCGACGAGGTGGTTCAACGCACCTGGAAGCGGTCGTTGGGGAGGCTGCGTTCCACCGGGGCCATCGTCACCGCCGGCGGAAAGGCGCCGAGCGCCAGGAGTCCCAGGCCTGCGGCCAGGATGAGGACGAGGAGCAGGGTCAGAAAGGGCCGTCGGAACATGGGCTGGAGGCGTCCCCTCGCGCTGATGGGAGGCTGTGCTACCTTTGCCGACCGTGTCACGCAACCTCGCTCAGCCAGACCCCTCCTCCGCGCCGTCCTCCCGCAGCGTCGTGCTGGTCGGCATGCCCGGTGCTGGGAAGTCCTCGATCGGCCGCAGGCTGGCCGCGCGCTGGGGAATGCCGTTCCGGGACGCCGACAACGAAATCGAGCAGGCGGCCGGAATCTCCATCGGTGAAATATTTTCACGCTATGGCGAGGCCCACTTCCGTGAGGGCGAACGCCGCGTCATCGCCCGGCTACTGAATGCCGGCGAGCCCATCGTGCTGGCCACCGGCGGCGGCGCATATGCCGATCCGCGCACGCGCGCCGCCGTCCGCGAACTCGGTGCTACCGCCGTCTGGCTGAAGTGCCGGCTCTCGACGCTGATGCGCCGCGTCGCCGGGCGCGACCACCGCCCCATGTTCGCCAATGCCGACCCGCGCGAGGTGCTCGAGCGCCTGATGGCCGCGCGCCACCCCGCCTATGCCGAGGCCGATGTGACCCTGTTCTGTTCCGACGAACACCCCGACGTCACCACCCGCCGCGTGGCCGATGCCGTCGCCGGCCATCGCCCGCCCGAGCGGCTGCGCGTGAACCTCGCCCGCAACGCCTATGACATCGTGATCGGCGAGGGCGTGCTGCGCCGGGCCGGGGCGGAGATGGCGCAGCGGCTGGAAGGCCGCCGTGTGGTGATCGTCAGCGACCAGTCCGTGGCGCCGCTGCACTTGCCGACCCTGCGCGAGTCCCTGGCCGATTCGGGTTTTTCCATCGCGACCGAAATCCTCGTGCCGCCCGGCGAGGCCAGCAAATCCTTCGCCCAGTTCGAGCGGCTGGTGGACGCGATGCTTTCCACCCGCGCCGACCGGCGCCTCGCGGTGATCGCGCTGGGCGGCGGCGTCGTGGGTGATCTCGCCGGCTATGCCGCGGCTTCCGTGCTGCGCGGCCTGCCCTTCGTGCAATGCCCGACCTCGCTGCTCGCCCAGGTCGACAGCTCCGTCGGCGGCAAGACCGGCATCAACACCGCCCATGGCAAGAACCTGGTCGGCGCCTTCCACCAGCCCAAGCTGGTCCTGGCCGATACCGCCGTCCTGCGCACCCTGCCCATCCGCGAGCTGCGCGCCGGCTGGGGCGAGGTCGCCAAGCACGGGCTGCTGCAAGGCCCGCTCTGGGACTGGTGCGAGAGCGAGGGGCCGCGCGCCATGGCCGGCGATCCCGATGCGCTGGCCCATGCGGTGCTGGAAAGCTGCAAGCTGAAATCCGCCGTCGTCACCGAGGACGAGTTCGAGACCAAGCCCGAGGGAGGCCGCGCCCTGCTCAACCTCGGCCACACCTTCGGCCATGCGCTGGAGGCCGAGTGCGGCTACGGCTCCATGCTGCTGCATGGCGAGGCGGTGGCCATCGGCCTTGGCCTCGCCACCGAGCTTTCGGCACGGATGGGCCTCTGCTCGCAGGAGCTGCCCGGCCGCGTGCGCGAGCACTTGCGCGAGATCGGCCTGCCCGTTCGCATCGGCCAGATCCCGCGTGGCTTCAACGCCGACCGCCTGATCGCCCGCATGCGGGCCGACAAGAAGGCCCGGGACGGCGCGCTGCGCTTTGTACTTCTCCGCGCGCCGGGCGATGTATTCACCGAAAGCGGCGTGACCGAATCCATGGTCCGCGCCTTGCTGACCGAAGAAGGCTGCGAAGCATGAGCGAGAACAACCTCCAGGTGCTGCTGAAGCGCCGCCCCCAGGGCGCGCCGGTGCAGGAGGATTTCGAGATGGCCGAGCGGCCGGTGCCCCTGCCCGGCCGCGGCCAGGTGCTGGTCCGCAACCGCTTCCTCAGCCTCGACCCCTATATGCGGGGACGCATGAGCGACGCGAAGAGCTACGCCAAGCCGGTGGACCTCGGCGGCGTGATGGAGGGTGCGACGGTCGGCGAGGTCGTCGCCTCCGACGATCCCGGCTTCGCGCCCGGCGATTCCGTGATGGGCGGCAATGGCTGGCAGCGCTACTGCGTCGTCGATGCCGGCCGGTTGCGTCGCGTGGACACCTCCGAGGCCTCGCTCTCCGCCAATCTCGGCGTCCTCGGCATGCCCGGGCTGACGGCCTGGGTCGGGCTGGAAGACATCGGCGAGCCCAAGGCGGGCGAGACCGTGGTGGTTAGCGCGGCCTCGGGTGCGGTCGGCCAGGTGGCCGGGCAGATCGCGAAGGCGCGCGGCGCGCGCGTGATCGGCATCGCCGGCGGGGCGGCGAAATGCGCCTTCGTGAAGGACGAGCTCGGCTTCGACGCCTGCCTCGACCATCGCGGCGACTTGAACGCCCAGCTGGATGTGACCTGCCCGGACGGCATCGACGTCTATTGGGAGAATGTCGGCGGCCATGTGCAGGAGGCGGTCTTCCCGCGTTTCCGCGACTTTGGCCGGATGGTGATGTGCGGGATGATCTCGCAGTACAATACCGCGCCGGGCGCCGATGCGACAGGCGCGCCGCCGGGACCCAACCTGGGGCCGATCGTTCGGAAGCGGCTGCGGGTGCAGGGCTTCATCGTCAGCGACAGCGGCTGGCAGCGATACGCGCAGTTCCGCGCGGTGATGCTCGGCCTGATGAAGAGCGGCGAGCTGCGCTGGAAAGAGGATGTGGTGATCGGGCTGGAGAAGGCGCCGAAGGCCTTCATCGGGCTGCTGAAGGGCGAGAACTTCGGCAAGCTGGTGATCCGGATCGACTGACGGCTATGCAGGTGGAACGCGCATGAATTTCACCACCTGCCTGATCGTCATGGCCGGCGGCGCGCTGGGCACCCTGGCGCGCTACGTCATCTCGGTGCTCGCCTTGCCGATCAGCCGCGATCTACCGTGGGGCACGATCGTCATCAACATCACGGGCTCCCTCGTCATCGGCTTCTTCGGGACGCTGACGCTGGCCCACGGCCGGTATCCGGTATCGGAAAACCTGCGCCTCTTCGTGATGATCGGGTTTTGCGGCGGCTACACCACCTTCTCCTCCTTCAGCCTGCAGACGCTGGACCTGCTGCGGGGTGGGGCTTTTCTGCGGGCGGGCGTCAACATCGCCGCATCCGTGGTGCTCTGCGTCGGTGCGGTCGCCGTCGGCCATCTGGTGGCGGCACAGATGAACGCCGGGGCGGAGCGGGTCGCGCAGATCGCTATCGAGGAGGAAGGCTGACCCAGGCCAGGGAAACGATATGAGACGCGGGCATCGAGTGCGGTAGGCAGCATAACCGCACCCGATACGTCTCAGTCGCCGATGCCGTGGGCCGGGGCCGGCAGGCCGCGAACCTGATCCCGCGCGTCGACCCGGCTGCGGCCGAAGAGATCGATGACGACCGGCATGACGATCAGAATGAAGAGCGGCAGCAGGATCGTGCCGCCCACCACCACCACCGCGAGCGGCCGCTGCAAATCGCTGCCAATGCCGCTCGCCAAGGCCATGGGCAGCAGCCCCACCATCGCGGCCATGCAGGTCATCATGACCGGGCGCATCCGGTCCACGCCGCACTGGTCCACAGCCGCGCGCCATTCAAGCCCCTGCTCGCGCAGCAGCCGGAAGTGGGAGAGCAGGATGATCCCCTCCATCACCGTGATACCGAAGAGGGCCAGGAAGCCGATGGCAGCCGGGACGCTGAAGGACAGGCCCGAAAGCGAAAGCGCCGTGACGCCTCCGATGCAAGACAGCGGCAGCACCATCATCACAAGCAGCATGTCGCGGATTGTACCGAACTGCACGTAGAGCAGCACCGCTATAAGCACGAGCGCGAGCGGCACCACGACCTTCAGCCGCGCAATAGCATCCTGCAGATTGCGAAATTCGCCCACCCATTCCAGGCGGTAGCCCGGCGGCAGCTGCACGTTGCGGCGCACCCGCTCCTCCGCTTCGGTCACCGCGCTCTGCGGGTCGCGGCCTCGGACGGAGAACTTCACCGGCACGTAGCGGGAACTGTCCTCTCGATAGATATAGCTGGCGCCCGAGACGAGGCGGATCTCCGCAACGTCGCCTAAGGTAGCGCCCGAGGTGGCGTTCACCGGCACCCGGCCGATCGCCTCGATGTCGCGCCGGAAGGGCGCTGCCAGCCGCACGATGATCGGGAAGTTGCGGTCGGCGCCCTCCTCGTAAAGCCGCGCCGCCTCCTGCCCGCCGATGGCGGCCTGCACAGCGGCGTTGATGTCGTTCACGGACAGGCCGTACCGCGCCGCGCGCTGACGGTCGATCCGAATAGATACGGTGGGCTGGCCCAGCGTACGGAAGGCGGCGAGGTCGGCGATGCCCGGCACCTGCGCCATCTCTGCACGCAGCTGCTCGGCGAGGCGGGCCAGCACGTCCAACTCGGGGCCGATCACCTTCAGCGCATTGGCGCCCTTTACGCCGGAGGCGGCCTCCTGGACGTTGTCGCTGATGTACTGGCTGAAATTGAAGTCGACGCCAACGAATTCGCTGCGCAGCCGTGCCTCGATGGTAGCGACCAGCGCGTCCTTGGTGCGGGCCGTTGTCCAGGTGTCGGCCGGGCGCAGCGGAATGAAGAATTCAGCATTGAAGAAGCCGGCGGAATCCGTGCCGTCGTCGGGGCGGCCCTGCTGCGAGGTAACGGTGATCACCTCGGGGAATTCCATCACCACGCGGCGCAGCCGATTCACGGTGGCATTGCCCTCCTCGAGCGAAATCGTCGCAGGCAGGGTGGCGCGCATCCAGATGCTGCCCTCCTCGAGCGTTGGCAGAAACTCGCCGCCCAGGCGCGTGAACTGAGCGGCGCCGCCACCCAGCAGGAGCAAGGCCACCACCAACGTCGCCAGGCGGCGCGACACGGCATTGCGGTAAAGCCACTGATGCGCGACCGACATCCAGCGAACGATCGGCATGGTTTTCTCGCGCGTGTTCTCGTTGAAAAGCACGCCGGCCAGTGCGGGCGCGACCGTGAAGGTCGCGATCATCGCGCCGCCGATGGCATAGGCGTAGGTCTTGGCCATCGGGCCGAAGATTCGGCCCTCGATGCCGCCCATGGTGAAGAGCGGCAGGAAGGCCGCCACGATGATGAGGGCGGAGAAGAAAATCGGCGTAGCGACCTCGCCGCTCGCCGCCAGAATGGTGATATGCGCGCTCGAAAGACCGCGGGGCGCACGCTTGAAGCGTTTGTTGGGCGAGTGCTGCGCAATGTGCAGGTGGCGGTAGATGTTCTCCACCATGATGACGGTCGCATCCACCAGCAGGCCGAAGTCCAGGCTGCCGAGGCTGAGCAGATTCGCGCTCTCACCGCGCAAGAGCATTACGATCACGGCGAAGAAGAAGGCGAAGGGGATGGTGGCGCCGACCACAAAGGCGCCGCGCAGGTCACCCAGAAAAATCCACTGGATGAACACCACCAGGCAGATGCCGATGATGATGTTCTTCACGACGTGGTGCGTCGTCTGGTCCACCAGTTCGCGCCTGTCGTAGATCGGCACGATGCGTACGCCCGGCGGCAGCACGCCGCCGGCGTTGATGGTCCGCACCTCGTCCTCGACGGCGTGGATGGTTGGCAGCGTCTGCTCGCCGCGGCGCATGAGCACGACGCCCATGACGACGTCGTCCACGTCATCCTGCCCGGCGATACCCATTCGGGGCAGGCTGCCAGTCTGCACTTCGGCGATGTCGCCCACCAGGATCGGCACGCCGTTGACGGCGCCGAGCACGACACTGCGGATGTCGTCGGTGGCACGGATCAGGCCGATGCCCTGCACCACGGCTGATTGCGGACCGATATCCACGAGGCCGGCGCCGACCGTGGCGCCCCCTTGGCCGAGCGCATCCACGACCTGGCGGATGCTGAGGCCGTAGGCAGAGAGCCGGGCGAGATCGATCACCACATTGTAAGATTTGGTCGGCCCGCCATAGGCGGTGACGTCAATGACGCCGGGCACGCGCTTGAAGCGACGCTGCAGCACCCAGTCTTGCATCACGCGCAGATCGGCGGGCGAGAACCCGGGCGGGCCCACGACGCGGTAGCGCAGGATCTCGCCGATCGGCGACCAGGGGCTGATCTGCGGCTGCACCCCGGCCGGCAGGTTGATCTGGCCGAGGCGATTCAGCACGTTCTGCTGAGCCTCCTGATAGGTGGAGGCGTAGGTGAACTGCGCCTGCACCACGGAAAGCCCGAAGAGGCTGGTGCTGCGGGTGGTCCGCAAGTTGGGCATGCCGGAGAGGCCGACCTCGAGCGGAATGGTGATGTAGCGCTCGATCTCCTCGGCGCTCTGCCCGGCATTCTGCGTAATCACGACGACCGTGGGCGGCACCGGGTCTGGATAGGCCTCGATGTTCAGGTTCAGGAAGCCGTAGAAGCCCGCGCCGATGAAGCCGAGGAAGAGCAGGATGACGAGGGCCCGCTTCTGCAGCGAGAAGGCCGTGATCTGGCGCATTGAGACACAACCTTCAAAAGCCCGGGTTCATTCAGCTTATGTTCAGCTTCCAGTTCGCCTGTCAAACTCGTTCAGCTTCAGTTCAGCTTCGGAAAATGCGCCTTTCACAAACAGCAAAATTTTTGTCATGGAAATTCGGTCTCGAATCATCGAGTTATCGACCGAGTCTCTGTTTCGACCACGCTAAAGCAACGGTAGCTTAGCCGGCTGATGCCAAGGCTATCTCAGCCCGCTCGGCGCGCTTCCAGCAGCACGCGCAGCGCGCGCATCTCGTCCTCCAGCATGACCAGCCGCTCGCCGACGGGATCGAGCTCCTGCGCCGGCAGCCCGTAGCCTACGGTGTCCGTCTTCTTGCAGCCCGGCCCGGTGCAGCGCGCGGGAATGCCGACCACCGTTGTGCCGTCCTGCACCGAGGTCACGACAACGGAATTGGCGCCGACCCGCGCCCCGCGCCCGACCGTGATCGGCCCCAGGATCTGCGCACCGGCGCCGAGGATCGCGCCGTCCAGCACATCGGGATGCCGCTTGCCCCGCTTCAGCGAAAGCCCGCCGAGCGTGACCCCGTGATAGATCGTCACGTCGTCGCCGACCGTGGCCGTCTCGCCGATCACCACGCCCATGCCGTGATCGATGAACATCCGCCGCCCGATCTTGGCACCCGGATGAATCTCGATCCCTGTCAGCATGCGCCCCAGATGCGAGAAGAACCGCCCCCAGCCGCGAAATCCCCAGATCCAGAGCCGGTGCGCCATCCGGTGCCACAGCACCGCATGCAGGCCGGGATAGGAGAAGATGACCTCGGGCCAGGATGGGTGTGCGGGGTCGCGCTCGCGGATGGCGCGGCCGAGTTCGACAATCTCGAGGGTCATGACAGCCAGCTTGGCACGGGAAGACCCTTCGATCGCAGGAATTCGGGATTGAACAGTTTGGACTGATACCGAGCCCCGCCATCGCACAGGATGGTGACGATGCGGTGCCCTGGCCCCATCTGCCGCGCCAGCTTCACCGCGGCCGCGACATTGATGCCCGCGCTGCCGCCGATGCAAAGCCCCTCATGCAGCGTCAGGTCGAAGACCTGCTCCAGCGCCTCCTCGTCAGTTACCTGGATGGCGTCGTCGATGGGCGCGCCCTCCAGGTTGCCCGGCACGCGGGATTGGCCGATGCCCTCGGCGATGGAGCCGCCCTCGCTCATCGTGAGCACCCCCGTCTTCATCCAGGAATAGAGCGCCGAGCCCAGCGGGTCCGCCAGCACCACCTGCGTTCCCGCGTCGGCTTCCTTCAGCGCAAAGGCGATGCCGGCCAGCGTGCCGCCGGTGCCGCAGGCGCAGGTGAAGGCGTCCACGCGTCCTCCAGACTGGCGCAGGATTTCCATGCCGGTGGTGCGCCGATGGCCCTCGCGATTGTCGAGATTGTCAAACTGATTGGCCCAGACGGCGCTGCCCGGTCTTTCCTGGTTCATCTCCTCGGCCAGCCGGCGCGAGGCATGCACGTAGTTGCCGGGATCCTTGTAGGGC
Organism: Rubritepida sp.; assembly: GCA_028291455.1. Taxonomy (GTDB): domain Bacteria; phylum Pseudomonadota; class Alphaproteobacteria; order Acetobacterales; family Acetobacteraceae; genus Roseococcus. The sequence goes on from JAQGHY010000080.1 coordinate 10,133, forward strand.
TTGGCCGGCATGAGCCGCAGGTCGGCGCCGATCATCCGGAGGAAGTCGATCTTCTCCCGGCTCTGCGTCTCCGGCATCACGATGACGCTGCGATAGCCGCGGGCATTGCCGACCAGCGTCAGCCCGATGCCGGTATTGCCCGCCGTGCCCTCGACGATGAAGCCGCCAGGCTTCAGCTCGCCGCGCGCCTCGGCACCCTCGATGATGGCCAGCGCCGCGCGATCCTTGACGGAGCCGCCGGGGTTCATGAACTCCGCCTTGCCCAGGATTTCGCACCCCGTCGCCGCGCTGGCTCGCGTGAGACGAATGAGGGGCGTGTTGCCGATGGCGCCGATCAGGCCGGCGGCGGGGGCGCTTTGGATGGCGTTCATGTCACGACGATATCAGCACGGCATCCGCGTGAAACAAGAAGAGCGATGCGTGCAACGCAGGGATACAATGCGAAAAGCCACGCCCAATTCAAGCTAATTCTACGTTGACCTTTGGTGACGAGAACTTCATATCACGATCTATAGGCGTTCTTCAGTCCAGGGCCAGGGTGCGTGCTCAGGGCAAATCAACCGATAGGCCTGCGTTAAAGCCTGGAGAGAACCACCATGATCCGCCGTCAATTTCTCGCCGTCCTCTCCGCCGCCGCCCTGGCCACCCCTGCACTCGCCCAGCCCGACCGTTCCATCCGCCTCATCGTCCCTGTCGCACCCGGCGGCAGCCAGGACATCGTGGGCCGGCTGATCGCGCAGCGGCTGGGGCCGGTGCTCGGCCAGTCCATCGTGGTCGAGAACCATCCCGGCGCCGGCAGCAACATCGGCTACGAGCTGGGTGTGCGCGCCCGGCCTGACGGGCTGACGCTGATCGCCGGCTCCGATAGCCTGTCTATCAACAAGGGCCAGTTCCGCCGCCTCTCC
>JAQGHY010000091.1 GCA_028291455.1 Rubritepida sp.
AGGCCGAGCCGCGCTCGAGCAGCTTCACGATCTCGCCGCCGCCATTGGCGGTGCGGTTCACGATCGCGTCGATCTTCTCCTGCGTCGTCCAGCCCATCTTGATGAGGTCGGGGACGGGGATGCCGGCAACGGTCGAATAGCGGGTCAGCGGCACCATAGTGTCGCCGTGGCCGCCGAGCACGAAGGCGGTGACGTCCTCGACGGAGACGCCGAATTCCTCGGCCAGGAAGAGGCGGAAGCGGCTGCTGTCCAGCACGCCGGCCATGCCGACGACCATGTTCGACGGCAGGCCCGACTTCTGCTGCAGCGCCCAGACCATGACGTCGAGCGGGTTGGTGATGCAGATCACGAAGGCGTTCGGGGCATAGGTCTTGATGCCCTCGGCGACCGTGCCCATCACGCCGGCATTCTTGGTCAGCAGGTCGTCGCGGCTCATGCCGGGCTGGCGGGGGAAGCCGGCCGTGACGATGACCACGTCCGCGCCCGCGATGGCGCTGTAGTCCGAGCCGCCCGACATCGCGCTGTCGAAGCCGTCGACCGGGCTGGACTGCATGATGTCCAGCGCCTTGCCCGCGGCGACGCCGCCGAAGACGTCGAAGAGCACGACATCGCCGAGCTCCTTCAGGCCGATCAGATGGGCGAGCGTGCCGCCGATATTGCCGGCGCCGATGAGCGCGATCTTGTTGCGGACCATGGGGGTTCCCTGAATGCCTTGCGAATGCGGGACAGGTACTCCCGCTCCGCCGCCCCGGCAAGGCGCCGCGGTTGCACGCCGAATCCGTATTCAGCGCAGCCGAAGACTGTTCCGGATATCAAGGGACATGAGGCGTCGCCTCGTTCCTTGCCGGCACCTACGCTCCCACGCGCGGCCCGGAGCGGACGACGCGGAAGCCGAAATTGTAGTTACGGCGATCCGGATCCTGAGGGTAGCGAAAGGCCGAGCGCAGCGCGCCATAGGTCGTCCCCCAGGAGCCGCCGCGGGCAACCCGCTCGCACCCAACGGGTCCGGGCGCGGGACCGCCATCCTCTGGAATCCCCGTGAGATCGGGGGTGTAGCAGCCGGCGATCCATTGCCAGGCATTGCCGATCATGTCGTGCAGCCCGAAGCCGTTGGCCGGAAACTGGCCCGAGGGCGCGGTGAAGGGGAAGTCGTCCTGGCAGGGCGCAGCCGCCTGGTTTGGCAGTGCGGCCTGCAGGGCGCGGTCGGCGCCATTGGCGTGGGCGCATTGCGAACTGGCATCCCCGTCCCAAGGCCGCGAGCGGGCGTCGCCGGCCCGGGCGGCGTATTCCCACTCCGCCTCGCTGGGCAGGCGATAGTCCAGGCCGGTGCGGGCGGAAAGCCAGCCGGCATAGGCGTCAGCATCGGCCGGCGTGACGCAGACCACGGGGTCTGTGTCGGATTGCGTAAAGCCGGGCTTGTGCCAGCTGTTGTTCGGACCCGCCACCATCCCGCGCCCATCATAGTAGTCGCAGCCCTCGTCGGCGCGGCCGGTCTCCTGGACGAAGACGGCGTATTCGGCGCGGGTGACGGAGTAGCGACCAATGGCGAAGGGGGCGATCCGAATGCTGCGCTGCGGGCCTTCATTCGCCGAGCGGCCGGCTTCGCCCGGTGGTGAGCCCATCAGCAAAAGGCCGCCGGTCAGCGAGACCATCTGTGGACAGTCCTTGCAGTCACGGAAGGCGGTGCTGGCCGGCGCGGAGCGCGCCGGCGGGATGGATGCGACGATCCAGGCACTCAGGAACATGGTCGGCATCAGGGCGAAGCGCCGCATATCCCCTCCTCATGACTTCATGCAGTCGCATTCAGCCTGGGGAGATCAGCCTCATTACCCGATCGAGTCAAACAGCATTTCGCGGAGATTGCGCGTTCAGGCGTGCACCTGCTGCACCGGCCGCGTATGCCCCGATGGCAAGGCATCCAGCCCCGGATCGGGCGGCAGCTCCACCGAAAAGTAGCGGCGCAGCACGTCCTGGATCAGCTCGTAGCAGGCGCCGATGCGCACGACCTCCATGGTCGTGAAGTCGATCATGGTCGAGGAGCGCCGGTAGGGATGATATTTCCTTAAGCCGTAATCGATCATGAGATCGGCGCAGTCGCGGATCGCAGGCTGGACATCCTCGGCCCGGAACTTGGTCCCCGTCCCCGTCAGATTGGCCGAGGAGCCGAAGAGCGGCTGGGTCTCGGCATGGGCCAGCCGGCTCATCTCCAGCTCCAGCGCGCCGACGTTCATCAGGATGGCGAGCGTCCCGCCTTCGGTGCTGGCGGCCAGGGCGGCGGGCTCCAGCGCCGATGGCAGCGGGTGGTCGGGGCGGAAGGGACCGATGGCCGAGATCGGCAGGTCGTGATCCTCCACCAGGGCCTGGATCATGTCGCGGCCGCGCTGCGGCATGTCATGCACCTCGCGATGGATGTCGATATTGCCGAGCATCGCGTTGCGCTTGTGCGTGCCCCTCCCCTTGGCGCGGAAGAAGCGCAGCAGCGCCGCCTCGCAACCGCCGACCCCGGCATAGCCAACATCCGTCGGGAAGACGCAGACGCCGCCCGCCTTCACCACATCCAGCACGCGACGGGCATCGCCCGCGATATCCAGGAGCGTCATGTCTCTCAATCCAGCCGGAGGTTCAGGCTGGGCAGGATGGGCGCCCAGCGCTCGTTTTCTATGCGCAGCAGGGTCGCCGCCTGCTCGGGCGTCGTGGTCATGATGTCGAAGCCGGCTCGGGTCAGGATGTCCCGCAGGCCCGGCTCGGCGAGGACCTCGGCTGATGCGGCGTGCAGGGTTCGGATCACCGCGGGCGGCGTGTGGGCCGGCGCCATGAGCAGGAAGCGCAGCGAATTCACCACATTGGGCAGCCCCGCCTCGGCCGTGGTCGGGATATCCGGCGCGGCGGCCGAGCGCGTGGGCGAGAGCAGCGCATAGGGCCGCAACGTGCCGGCCAGGAAGTGCTGGCTCACCGCGCCCAAGCTGAACACGCCGAGATGCACATGCCCCGCCAGAACGTCGTTCAGGGCCGGGCCGCCGCCGCGATACTCCGCCTGGACCATGCTGATGCCGGCCTCGCGGGCGAAGAGTTCGAAGCCCAGGTGATGGGGTGAGCCGATGCTGGGATTGGCGAAGGTCCAGTGATCCGGTTCGCGTCGCACCAGCTGCACGAATTCCTGGAGGTTCTGGGCGGGTACGGCCGGATTGACGGCCAGCACCAGCGGCGACTCCGCGAGGTAGGTGACCGCCGCGAAATCGCGGAACAGATCGTAGGTCAGCCGCTGATAGAGATGCGGGAAGAGCGCCACGTTGTCCGTGTTGATGATGAGGGAATGGCCGTCCGGCGCAGCCCGCGCCGCCAGCTCCATGCCGATATTGGTCGACGCACCGCCCCGGTTTTCGATCACCAGGGGCTGGCCGAGCTTCACGCGCATCCGCTCGGCCCAGGGCCGGGCCAGCGTGTCGGTGCCGCCACCGGGCGGGTACGGGAGAATCAGGCGGATCGCGCGGATGGGATAGGCCTGGGCCCGGGCCATGACCGGCGTAAGAGCCGCCATGGCAAGGCCGAGCGCTGCTCTACGGCGCATTGGAAGTTCTCCTCAAAGCAGGCTGCTTCTGAAAGGCAGCGCTATGAGGAGGGTAACATCACCTTATACGGACAACAAAGGCCGCAAGGCGGCATCTCGTCCGAAGGCTAGAGCGGAACGCAGCGCACGATGTCGTCGTGGCCCAGGGCGGTGGTGGCGATGGTGCCGTCCGGGCAAGCGGCCTGGCTCATCGCGGCGGGGGCGAGGCCGCCGGTCCAGCGCATCGATTCGCCGCGCGAGGCGGAGACCGTGGAAGCGCAGCTGCGCCGGCCGTTACGGAAGGTGCAGGAGGCCATGGCGGTGCGGCGGAGGCCGCGCCCCTGCGGCAGCGCCTGCTGGCGGCCATAGGGAATGGCGGCGGCCATCCGGCTGCCGCTCACCCCGCGCTGGCGCATCGAAGCGACGTCGCGGCGGCTGCTGAAACGCGCACTTACCGGCTGGCGGCTGGTGCTGGCGGCGGTGCGGAAAGCGACGGGGCGGCTGGCGGTTCGAGCACCGGCCGAGAAATGCGGAGCCGTCGGGCGGCTAGCGGCCTGCCTTGTTGCAACAGACCTTGTTGCGATGGGCCTGGCGGCGGAGCTCGTTCGGTGTGGTGCGGATCGGAAGGAAGAGGACTGCGTAGACGCCCTTGCGTCGGTACGGGCCGAAGCCTCAACCGGGAGAAGTGTAGCCATCAAGCACAGGCCCAGAAGGCCTCCGATTAAATTCCGCATGGAACCCCCATTTGTTAAACTAAAGCCCCCGAGCGGCGTTTGGCTTAGCCGTCTCATGTTTCGGCGTATTACGTCAGGGCAGGTGAGGCAACCCCAAATACTCCTGGCTCTGCATTTCCATGATCCTCGACGCGGTGCGCTCGAACATCGCGGCGTTCTCGCCCCGCTCGTAGAGCTGGTCCGGCCCTGCCTCGGCCGAGGCGACGAGTTTGCAGCGGTGCTCGTACAGCGCGTCCACCAGGGTGATGAAGCGGCGCGCCTTGTCGAAGTTGTCCGGCCCGAGTCGCGGGATCCCGTCCAGCACCAGGGTGTGGAAATGCGTCGCCAGCGCCAGGTAGTCAGCCGGGCCGAGCGGACGGCCGCAGATATCGTCGAAGGAAAGCCGCGCCACGCCGCGCGCCGCCTCGCCGATCGGCACGGCCCGCCCCAGCACCTGGATGCTGCTGGGCTCGCCGCGAGCCTTGCCCGTCAGGTCCAGAAAGGCGGCGTCCAGTGCGCGCTCGGCCCGGCCATCGGCGGGGAAATGCCAGGTGGGCAGCCCGCGGATACGCTCGCGCCGGTAATCCTGCGCGGCCTCGAGGTACAGCACCTCCACGCGGGACTGGATCAGCGCGATGAAGGGCAGGAAGGCGTCTCGGCCCGGCTTGCCCTTGAAGAGATCCTGCGGGGCGGTGTTGCTGGTCGCCACCATCACGACGCCGCGGGCGAAGAGCGCCTCGAAAAGCCGGCCCAGGATCATCGCATCGGTGATGTCGTGCACCTGGAACTCGTCGAAGCAGAGCAGTGCAGCCTCGCCGGCGATGGCATCGGCGAGCGGCGGGATCGGGTCTTCGGCGTGGGGATTTGCCTGCCGCCACAGGTGGATGCGCCGATGCGCCTCCTGCATGAAGGCGTGGAAATGGATGCGGCGTTTGCGCCGGACCTCCGCCGTCTCGAAAAACAGGTCCATCAGCATGGACTTCCCACGCCCGACCGCGCCGACGAGGTAGAGCCCCTCCGGCGTTCCCGCCGGCGCCGCAAGGTCGCCCGAGCCCCGCTTGCTGCCGCCGAACAGCTTGCCCAGGAACCCGCGCGCCGTTTCGGGCGCGGTGGGCTTCGGATCATAGCCGCGCAGGTTGCGCCAGAGACCTTGCAAGGTCTCGGCCGCATGGGCCTGGGCAGGATCGGCGCGGAGGGCACCTTCCGCGACACGGGCACGATAGGCCAGCAGCGGGCCTTCGTTGATCTGGGGCAGTGAGTCCATGGGCGAAGGGATAGACCGGGCAAGGCGGCGGCTCAACTCGCCTCCCGCACCGCAGCAATCAATCCTGCTGCGCCAGGTAATGGGCGATGGCCGCGATGTCGGGGTCGGACAGCCCGACGACCGCGCCGTTCATCTGCGTATCGGCACCGGCGCGCCGCCCTTCCCGGTATTCGACCATCGAGCGGGCCAGGAATTCCTCTCGCTGCGCGGCGATGCGCGGGATCTGCGCGCGGCCGCCGAAGTCGGGCACATGGCAGGTCGCGCAATGGCGCGGTCCGATCAGCGCCTGTCCGGCGGCGTAGAGGTCCGCATCGCGCGGCCGGCGGTCATCCGGCGGGCCGGGCCGCAGGCCGTCGAAATAGGCCGCGAGGTCCTCGATGTCGCGATCGGGTATATCCGCGGCGAACTGGTTCATCACCGGCACCCGGCGGATGCCCTCGCGGAACAGGATCATCTGCAGGGTGATGAAATCCGTCGGCTGCCCGGCCAGCGAGGGAATGTCCTCGATCTGGCTGCGGCCATTGTCGCCATGGCAGGCGAGGCAGGTCTGGGCGAGATCGGCGCCGCGCCGGGCATCCTGCGCCAGCGCCGCTCCGGGAAACGCGGCGGCCAGGACGGCCGCCGCCAGCAATCGCGCCAGCATCACTGGCGATAGGTGATGCGGTAGATGGCGCCCGTCTGCTCATCCGCGACCAGCAGGGAGCCGTCGCGCAGCACCTGTACGTCAGCCGGACGGCCGAGGAAGCGCTGGTTGGCCTCGTCGAGCAGGCCCGTCATGAACGGCTCGACGCCGGTGACGTTGCCCTGCGCGTCGAGCCTCGCCATCACCACGTCATAGCCGGTCAGCCGCTCGCGGTTCCAGGAGCCACGGCGGGCGATGAAGATCTGGTTGCGATAGGCCTCAGGGAACATGGTGCCGGTGTAAAAGCGGATGCCGAGCGGCGCGACATGGCCGCCGAGCAGGGCGGAGGGCTGCGAGAATTCACTGCAGTTGCGCCCGGCATTCTCCTGCGGATCGGCCCAGCTGCCGACGCAGAACGGGTAGCCATGGTCCTCGCCGCTGCGGCGGACGCGGATGAGCGTGTCGTTCGGCACGTCGTTGCCGGCCCAGTCGCGGCCGTGATTGCTGGCCCAGAGCTCCCGCGTCACGGGGTGATGGGCCAGGCCTACGCTGTTGCGCACGCCGCGCGATTCGATGCGCCGGTCGCTGCCATCGGGGTTGAACGAGACCAGCAGCGCGAAGCGGTCGCGGTCGATGCTGCAGATGTTGCAGTTCGCGCCGACATTCGTATAGATCCGGCCGTCTGGTCCGAGCGTCGCGACCTTCCAGAAATGGTTGCCGCCGTGGTCCGCCTCGTTCGGGAAACCGAAGGCGGCCGTCAGCTCGACCGGCGCAGGAATATTGTCGAGATTGGCCTCGATATTGTCGTAGCGCAGCACCCGGTTGAGCGCGAAGACGAAGAGGTTATTCCCCACCATCACGATGCCGTTGGGGTTGTTCAGACCCTGCGCGATGACGCGCGTGCGCGTCGTGCCGTCGGGGTTGCGGGTGATGGCATAGACCCGCCCGATCACGCGGCTGCCGGCGAAGACGGTGCCGTTCGGGCCTTCAGCCATCGCGCGCACGCCGGGGATCCCATGCGCGAAGACCGCGGCCGAGAAGCCCGGCGGCAGGCGAAGCGCCGCCACCGGCAGCTGATCGGGCGCCATCACCGTCAGGCGGGGTGAATGGGGGGCAAGGGCGGAGCCCTCGGGGCGGCCCACGGCCCATCCGGGGACTGCGGGTGCGGGTTGTTGGGAGAAGGCCGGTCCGGCGATCAGCACCGCGGCCAAGCCGAGCAGAAGGCGTTTCATGGTCATGCTTTTCTCTCCCTGCTGCCCTTTTGGGCTGCCCTTTGGGCATCGCTCAAGGATGGAATGACTAAACCGCGGAGGTTGCAAGCCCGTACTTCGACGGCCATGCCTGCGTCAGGAGAATTCGCGGTACCTGAAGCGGGCTTCGCCGGCCTCGGCGACGGCGGCGGCCAGCATCGCGTGGTGCGGCGAGAGGGCGCAGGCCGGGTCGGTGGCGGCGGCATCGCCGGTCAGCGCGAAGGCCTGGCAGCGGCATCCGCCCCAGTCGCGCTCGGCATGCGCACAACCTTGGCAGGGTGCGGGCATCCAGGCCATGCCGCGGAAAGCGTTGAAGGCGTCGCTGCCGGTCCAGGCCGCTTCCAGCGACGTGTCGCGGATGTTCGGGAAGACCATGCCGGTGACGGATTTCGCGGCGTGGCAGGGCAGCACCTCGCCCATCGGCGAGACCGCGAGGAACCGCCGGCCCCACCCGCCCATGCAGGCCTTGGGCCGCGCGGCGTAGTAATCCGGGACCACGTAGTCGATGACGAGGCGGCCACGATTTGCCAATCTTGCCGCGTCCACGATGCCAGTGGCCGCGTCGAGCTGCGCGCGGGTCGGCAGCAGCGCGTCGCGGTTGGCCAGCGCCCAGCCGTAATACTGCACATGCGCGACCTCGAGCCGCTGCGCACCCCATTCCAGCGCGATGGCGATGAGCTCGGACAAGTTATGCAGGTTCTGCCGGTGGACCACGGCGTTGAGGGTGAGCGGCAGGCCGGATTGCCGGACCAACGCCGCCGCGGCGCGCTTCTTGGCCTGCGCGCCCTTCATCCCACCGATCCGCTCAGCGCCCGCCTCGTCCGCGTCCTGGACGGAGAGCTGCACATGGTCGAGGCCCGCCTCGACGAGCCGCGCCATCAGCCCCGCATCGAGCAGCACGCCGGCGGTGATGAGGTTGCTGTAGAGCCCGGCGGCGCGCGCGGCGGCGACGATCTCCACGATGTCGCGCCGCACGGTGGGCTCGCCGCCGGAGAGGTGGAGCTGCAGGCAGCCCAGCGCCGCAGCTTCCCGGAAAACCCGTGCCCATTCGGCGGTGGTGAGCTCGCTGCTGGCGCGCGCCAGTTCCATCGGATTGGAGCAATAGGGGCAGCGCAGCGGGCAGCGATGGGTGAGCTCCGCCAGGAGGGCCAGGGGTGCGTCAGCCATGGGCCAGCGCACCCTTGGCGATCAGATCCTCCAGCATGGCGCCGACATCCGCGCCGATTTCCTCGACCGGCGCGTCGAACTTGGCCGCAAGCAGCGCGACGATCGCCGCCTCGTCCCTGATGCCGTCCACGAGGCGCAGCACTTCGAGGGCGATGTCGTCAGGGATGAACATGCGCTCGGGGGCCATGACGATCCAACGCGCCCGGGCCTTGTCCTCATGCAGGCGCACGCCGGGGGCGAAGCGGGGGATCACGGCCGGTAGGCGCCCGGGGGCGGCAAGGCGGGCGCAACATAGGCGAAGTGCAGCGCATCGAGCTGCGCCCAGAGCAGGTCGCATTTGAAGCGCAGCGCGGCCAGGCACAGCTCCTGCTTCTCGCGCGTATCGGCGTAGCGCTTCACGTAGCCGAGCGCGAAATCCACATCCTGCGGCGCCTGGGTGAGGCGGGGCGTGAAGTAGGCGAGCGTCTCCTCGCTCACGAAGTCGTAGCCGCGCAGCATGCCGGCCACGCGCTCCTGGATGATGTTGGGCGAGAACATCTCCGTCAGCGAGGAGGCGATAGCCTCCAGCACGCTCCGCTCGCGCACGAAATGCACATAGGCATCGACGGCGTAGCGCGTGCCGGGCAGCAGGCCCTCCAGCGAAATCACGTAATCGCGGTCGATCCCGAGGCTGTCGGTCAGCACCAGCCAGCGCTCGACGCCGCCGGGCTTGGAGCCGTCGCCGTCATGATCCTCGATGCGGCGGCGCCATTCGCGGCGCAGGTCGGTCGTGGGCAGGCGGGCGAGGAGCGAGGCGTCCTTCGCGGGGATGCTGGCCTGGTAGTAGTAGCGGTTCAGCGCCCAGGCCTGGACCTGCGGCTTGGTCAGCTTTCCCGTGTGCAGCAGCCGATGAAAGGGATGCAGGATATGGTACCGCTCGGCGCCGATGGCGCGGAGCTCGGCTTCCAGGGCCTCGGGGCTCGCCAGCGTCACAATGCGATCTCCATCCCGTCCTCGGCGACGACCCAGCCCGCGGCGGCCAGCTGCGCGCGCTCGGGACTGTCGTCCAGCAAGGCGGGGTTGGTGTTGTTGAGGTGGACATAGATGCGCTGCCCGACGCCAAGCTCGGCAAAGGCATCCAGCGAGCCGCCGGGGCCGCTGATCGGCATATGGCCCATGCGGCGCCCGGTCTTGGGGCCAGCACCGGCACGGATCATCTCGTCATCGGTGAAGAGCGTGCCGTCGAACATCACGCAGGCCGCGCCGCGCAGCCGGGCCGTGAGTTCCGGCGTCATAACCGCGCAGCCGGGAATATAGTGCAGCGTGCCGCCGCCCGCCGAGATGGCGAGCCCGACCGCCTCGCCATCCTCGGCCAGGCCGGGATCGGCGCCAGCCTCGGCAAAGAGCGGGACCTTGCCGGGAACGGGATAGGCCTCGACCGTGAGGCCCAGGGGCTCGCCCAAGCCGTCGGCCGGCGTGAAGGGGGTGCCTAGTGGCAAAACCTCCCGCGTAACGAAATCGGGGTTCAGGGCACGAAAGATTGGGTTCTCCGCCAGCACCGCGAGGCTGGGTTCGGCGCCATAGAGCCGGAAAGGCTGCCGCTCCCGCAGGTTCAGCAGGCCCGCGATGGTATCGACCTCCGCCCCGGTCAGCGCGACCGCCGCAATGGGCGAGTTGCGCAGCGATCCAGCCCGGGGATGCAAGGCGGGGGTAGCGGCAATCTGCGCGCGCAAATCCGGCGAGGCATTGACGATCAGCCAGCGCTCGCCGTCCGCGCTGACGGCCAGGGACGCCTGGCTGCGCGGCTTGGCCGCGGTATCGCCGGCACGGGCGCGCTGACAGCCGGGGCCAGCAGAGTTCCATTGCGGGAAGCCGCCTCCGGCCCCCGCTCCCAGCACTATCGCGCGCAACATGACTTATGCCCGGAGCACAGTCCCCCGGGCCGGAGCCTCAGCCGATTTCGGCGGAGGCGTAGCTGTTGATCTCGAGCGCCAGGGACACTTCGACGATGCGGGGCTTTTTCCAGGCCATGATGTTACCTCCAAAAGGACCGGCCATTCGCCGGCACCCATCAACATGGCCGCGCCGGGGCTATCCATCAAGGCCGCTTTGCTGGACGCGCCCAGTCCCAGGACGTAAAGCCCTGGCTTGTTTCTCTGGAGTTGAAGCCATGGCCTATCGGGTCGCAGTCGTGGGTGCCTCGGGCGCGGTCGGGCGCGAGTTGCTGAAGGTCCTCGCCGAGCGGAACTTTCCGGTCACCGAGGTCATCGCCCTCGCCTCCCCCCGCTCCACGGGCCAGAATGTCAGCTTCGGCGAAAAGACCGTGCTGAAGATCCGCAATCTCGAGACCTTCGACTTCACGGGCGTCGATATCGCTTTGTTCAGCCCGGGCGCGGCGGTCTCGGCCATCCATGCGCCGCGCGCGGCCGCCCAGGGCTGCGTGGTGATCGACAATACCAGCCAGTTCCGCATGGAGCCCGACGTGCCGCTGGTGGTGCCGGAGGTGAACCCGCATCACCTGGCCCGCTTCCGCAAGCGCGGCATCATCGCCAATCCGAATTGCAGCACGATCCAGATGGTGGTGGCGCTGAAGCCGCTGCACGACGTGGCGAAGATCAAGCGGGTCGTCGTCTCGACCTATCAATCCGTCTCCGGCGCCGGCAAGGAAGGCATGGACGAGCTGTTCAACCAGACCAAGGGCAGCTTCGTCCACGACATGCCGACCATCGAGCAGTTCACCAAGCCGATCGCCTTCAACGTCATCCCTCACATCGACGGGTTCATGGATGACGGCTCGACCAAGGAAGAGTGGAAGATGTCCGTGGAGACGCGGAAGATCCTCGATCCCGATATCCAGGTCTTCGCCACCTGCGTGCGCGTGCCGGTCTTCATCGGCCATGCCGAGGCGATCAGCGTCGAGTTCGAGAACCCGATCACCGTGGCCCAGGCGCTCGCCGCGTTGAAGAAGGCGCCCGGCATCTCGGTCTTCGACAAGCGCGAGGACGGCGGATACATCACGCCGCTCGATGCCGCCGGCGACGACGACGTCTTCATCTCGCGGCTGCGCAAGGATCCGACGGTGCCGCATGGCCTCGCCTTCTGGTGCGTCTCGGATAATCTGCGCAAAGGCGCGGCGTTGAACGCGGTGCAGATTGCGGAAGAACTGCACAAGCAGGGGCTGCTGGCGAAGAAGGTGGCCTGATCCCTTTTTGGGACCAGGCCATTACATCGTCTTAAGGCGGGCCGTCGTTAAGGGCAGGCCGACCTACGGAAAGGTGACTTCGGTCAGCTCGCAGGTGTTCACGTTGCGGCGCTCGTTGGACTGGCCATCGGCATAGACGACCTTGATGTCGTTGCGGCACTGGCCGGCGGGCAGGACGACGTTGAGGTTGCGGCCGGGCGCGAGGGTGTTCTGGCCCAGGCGGTCATTGCCCCAGCTGTTGCGGGCGGAGGACGAGACATAGACCTCGTTGATGACCTGCTGCCCGCGGTTCTGCAGGGTGAAATCCGGGTTGTTGGACTGGGCCCAGGCGGGAGCGGCCAGCAGGGCGCCCATGGCGGCGACCAGGGCGAAACGTGTGACGATCATGGCGTTTTTTTCCGGTTAATTGCATGTCCGAATGGACACAACCTGAATGCTAGCTGAACGACAAGCGTTACGCCAGCAGAACCTAGGACATCGTTCCTGATTTTGTTTGCAAATGAGAACAAAATAGGAACATACCCATCTCCCCGCTCGGAGGTTCCCCGCCTTGCCCAGCTTCCTCACCGCTCCCCTGAAAATTCTTTGCATCGGCCTGGCCGGCGTCACCGTCCTGTTCTGCGCTCGCCTGGCCGGACTCGGCTTCGGCCTCGGACCGATCTTCGCCGCGCCTAGCAGCCTGGCCGCCGTCCTCGTCTTCCTGGTCGGCATCGCCTTCGCCGCCTTCCTTTGGTGGCTCGCCTCGCGCTGCTTCGCGCTGCTGCGCGACCCCGCGACCACCCCCGAGCAGATGGCCGCCCTGCGCGACCTGCCGCTGGCCCTGCCCGAGGGCACGGTGCGCGCGCTGCTGGCGCTGATCGTCGGCGTGATCGGCCTGCCGTTGCTGCTGTTCAGCCAGACGCTCGCGCTGAACGACGCCATCGCCGGCTATGTGAACGGCATCATCGCCGGCGTCTTCGGCTATTATTTCGGTGCCCGTTCGACCGGCCCGGAGGCTCAGGCCGCCCGCCGCCTCGGCGATGCGCTGGACAGCCAGCAGCGGATCAACGAAACGCTCCGAGCCAGCGAGGCCGCCGCCCGTGAGGCCGCCGCCCAGGCCGGTCAGCCATCCCTCGTCGCGGGGGCGTTGGCAACGCTGGAGAGCCACCTCGCCGTGGCCCGCACCCTGGTTCAGCGCCTCGGCCCGGCCCTGCCGGCGGGGCTGATCCCGGCCGGGGCGGAGACCCTGCTGAACCAGGCCGAACAGGCGCTGAGCGCGGCTCGCGCGCTGGGCGGCCAGGCGGATCTGGCTACGCTCCAAGCGGCCACCGCCGCGCTGACCGGACGGGACGGCCCGCTCTCATCCCTGTTGCGCGCCGCTGCGCCGCTGCTACCGGCCGTCGGCGGGCCGCTGGGCGGCATCGCGCTGCTGCTGGGCCTCGGCTGGAATCTCGGGGCCGCGGCTTGGCGCCGCTTCCGTGCGCAACTGCTGGATGCCCCGCATGATCCCGCGCTGTTCGAGCCGGGCTCCATCACCCCCGCCTCGGCCGAGCTACGCCTGGCTGCCGCGCCCATCTTCGCGCGGCTTTTCACCCCCCGGCTGGCCGAGCCCGGCTTCCTCGCGGGGTTGCTCGACAACTGCCTGCGCGAGGACGCGGCGGATCGGCTCTGGGCGCGCTATCCCGGCTTCGCGAACCCCGCCGAGGCGGCGCAGGGCCTCGCCGAGTTCCGCAAGGCCCTGCTGGAGGACCGGGTCGAGGCCGATCTCAGCCCCGACCTCGTCGCCCGCGTCGCACAATCGCTGAACGGCGCCGCGCCCAGCCTCCGGCCCGATGCAACGGCACGCCCGGCTTTGCCGCAGCCCGGCTCGCCGGAAGCGCAGGCCGCCCTGCAGGCCCTGGCGCTGCTGCTCGGCGAGATGCGCGACAGCCACACCGACCCGGTGCCGCTGCTGGCGGGGCTGACGCCATGAGGCGCGCGGCCATCCTGGTCCTCGCCGGCTGCACTCCGCTGGCCGCCGTCGTGGACCCGCCGCTGGCGCAGCTTTCCCGCTGGGAAAGTGCCGGCCCGGCCGAGATCGCCGCCGAGCCGGTTTCCTGCTCGCCGGGCCATGCCGCCTGCCCCCGGTTGCATATGCTTCGCGCCGAGGCCTGCATGAGCATCGCCATGGCAAGCCGCGCGCCGGGTGCGGCCTGCCCCGCTTTGCGCGGTAACCTGCCCTGTGCCGCCGATTCCTACGCCGCCGCACGCGCCCTGACGCCGAACCCCGCCTTCGCGGCTGGCGAGGCCCAGGCACGGCTTTGCCTTGCGGAGCTGCTTCCACCAGCCGAAGCCGTTCGCGAGGCGGCGCTTGCCGCGAGCGCCGCCATGGCAGCAGGGGCGCCTATCCTCGCCGCCCGCGCCGCCCTGATCGCCGCCCGGCCCGGCGCAGGAACGGAACCCCAGCGCTGCGCCGCCGCCCAGGCCGGGCTGCGCCTCGCCCCCGCCGGATCGCGTGAGGCGGCCGACATCGCCCTCCGCATCGCCACCATCCCCGATTGTGGAGCCACGCCATGATGCTCGAACGCACCCTCGCCTTCCGCCTCCCGCTCACCCGCGGCGACGATGTACGCACAGCGCAACTCGCTCTCGTCCGAGCGGGAAACCTGCGCGGCGATGCCGACGGCGTCTTCGGACCCACCACGCGCGACGCGGTCGCCGGCTTCCAGCGGCGGGAGGGGCTTCCGGCGGACGGCGTGGTGGGCCCACTGACCTGGTCGCGGCTCGTGGATCAGCCGGTGCTAAAGCGCGAACGGCCTTGGCAGGAGGGACTGCGGCCCTTTCTTCCCGCACTACTCGCATGGCATGCCTTGCCGGTCGGCAGCGGGAGCAACCGCTGGCGCCTGACGCGCGCGGGCGTGGAGATCGAGGGCGAGAAGAACGCTCGCCGCAATACGAGCCCCAGCGTCGCCGCCACCTGCTGGTCCACGCACCGGCCCGCGCTGGAAGCCGCCGCGCAGCGCTTCGCCGTGCCGGTGGAGCTGCTGCTCGCCACCGCCTGCACCGAGAGCGCGGGCCGCGCCGACGCCGTGCGCGAGGAACCCGGCTTCACCTCCGATGCCGCGACCCCGAACCGCGTCTCGCCCGGCCTGATGCAGACGCTGATCTCGACGGCGCGCGAGGCCTTGGCCGACCCGACGCTGACCCGTGCCCGGCTGCTGGACCCCGCGGTCTCGGCCGCGGCCGGCGCCGCCTATATCCGGCGCCAGGCGCGGTCCGGCAGCGCGCCGACGGGTTTCGATCCGCCGCTCGTCGCCATCGGCTACAATGCCGGCAGCCTGCGGGTGGACCGCGACGGGGCGAATCCCTGGGGCCTGATCCAGACCCGGCGCGGCGCCGGCAGCTGGCATGCGGACAGCTTCAGCGCCTATCTCGGCGACGCCTACGGGATATTCGCCACGGGGACGGCGCCGGGCGACGAGGTGCCGAGCCTCTGGAACCTGCTCCCTTGAAGCGTCGGCTAGAAGCCGGGAGGATGATGCCGGAAGGAAACACCATGCCCCTCATCATCCGCTCCGTCGCCCGAGGAGATTACGAGCAATGGCTGCTCCTCTGGGACGGCTACAACGCCTTCTACGGCCGCTCGGGCCCGACCGCGCTCGGGCCCGAAATCACGCGCATGACCTGGTCGCGCTTCTTCGATGCCTATGAGCCGGTGCACGCCCTCGTCGCCGAGAGCGATGGCGTGCTGCTCGGCCTGACGCATTACCTCTTCCACCGCAGCACCACGGTCATCGCGCCGAACTGCTACCTGCATGACCTCTTCACCAACACGGCGGCGCGCGGCAAGGGTGTCGGGCGGGCGCTGATCGAGGGCGTCTACGATCGCGCGCGGGAAGCGGGCTGCCCGCGTGTCTACTGGCAGACGCACGAGACGAATGCCGCGGCGCGGCTGCTTTACGACAAGGTGGCGCAGCACCTGGGCTTCCTGATCTACACGAAGCTCCTCTGATCAGGCATTCGCCTCGATCAACGCGACGAGCCCTTCGAGAATTTGCGTCGGCGAGGGCGGGCAGCCGGGGATGACGAGGTCCACCGGCAGCGCCGCATCCACCCCGCCGAGCACGGCGTAGCTGCCCTTGAAGATCCCACCGTCGACGGCGCAATCGCCGAGCGCGACCACCCAGACCGGCTCGGGCGTCGCGGCGCGGGCGCGCAGCAGCGCCTCGGCCATATTGCGCGACAAGGGACCGGTGACGAGCAGGATATCGGCATGGCGCGGGCTGGCGACGAAGCGCAGGCCGAAACGCTCCAGATCATGCGCGACGTTCTGCAGCGCGTTGATCTCCAGCTCGCAGCCGTTGCAGCTGCCGGAATCCATATGGCGGATGGCGAGCGAGCGGCCAAGCCGCGCCTGGGATGCCTCCTCCAGACGGGCGCGCAGCTCGGCGATGATCTCCGGCGCCACGGGCGGCGGCGCCGGATCGGTCAGCGGGCGCGATACGAGGTTGCGGACCAGCCTGGGCCAGAGCATCAGCCGCCCTCCGCATTCGGGGTCACGAATCGCGGCATCAGAGGTCCACCCCGCTATAGCTGCCGTTGATGCTTTTGTTGATGAGCGGGAAGTCGGCCACGATATTGCCGATCACCGCGGCTTCCAGCAGCGGCCAATGCAGCCAGGACGGATCGCGCAGGAAGCAGGCCTCGATCAACCCGCCGTCGTCCAGGCGCATCCAGGCCAGGCATTCGCCGCGAAAGCCCTCCACCAGCGCGATGCCTTCGCCGCCGCGCTGGGTCATGGGCGTGGTGAGCGGGCCTTCCGGCAGCCTCGCCAACAGCGCGGCCAGGAAGGCGATGGATTGCAGCGCTTCGGCATATCGCTGGCGCCAGCGCGCATCGACATCCGCACCCGATTGCAGGATCAGCGCTTCGGGCGCCAGCTCGCCGGTGAGCAGCCGCGCATCGAAGGCGCGTCCGGCGGCGCGGCCGACCACGCCGCCGGGCGCGAAAGCCGCCACGAGGTCGGCGGACATCGTGCCCGTGCCCAGCACGCGGTCCTGCAGGCTCGCATGGCTCTCGTAGTAGCCGAGCAGCACCGGAAGCTCCGCCTCGATGGCGGCAAGCGCGACCCGCAGCGCCGCGACGCCCTCCGGCGTGAGGTCCTGCGCCACGCCGCCCGGCTGGAGGCCGTCCATCATCAACCGATGCCCGAAGGCGGCGAATTGCGCACGCAGCAGCTCCTCGCGGACCAGCCCGGCGCGCGCATGGATCACCGCGAAGGCGGCATCGTTAGCGATGAAGCCGAGGTCGTTGAGGTGATTGTGCAGCCGCTCCAGCTCCAGCATCGCGGCGCGGATCGCCGCCGCCCGCGGCGGGATCTCGACGCCCTGCGCGGCCTCGGCGGCGCGGGCGAAGGCGAGCCCGTGCGCGACCGTGCTGTCGCCCGAAAGCCGTGCCGCGAAGCGCGCGGCAGCGCGGGGCGACTTGCCCTGCATCAGCGTCAGCAGGCCCTTATGCGTATAGCCCAGCCGCAGCTCCAGCCGGACGATGATCTCGCCTTGGACGTGAAAGCGGAAATGCCCCGGCTCGATGACCCCTGCATGGATGGGGCCGACGGGAATGACGTGCACGCCCTCGCCCGCCACCGGCAAGAATTCCATCGGCGTCGGGTCGGGTGCATGGCGCGTGGGATGGGCGGAAAGCGGACCGAGGACCGGCCACCGGCCATGGTCCAGCCAGCCCCGGGGATCGCCGCCCTCGGCCTCGATGGCGTAGAGATCCCGCAGCATGCGCTCGAACAGCGCGGCACCCGGGCGTCCCTGCGACAGCGCGGGGATATGCCCCTCGGGTGCGGCGACGGAGGCGAGCAGCACCTGCATCCGCGCTTCGTCCAGAAATGCGGCATGCGCCATGCCCGCCTCGCCCCACAGCCCGAGCAAAGCGAGGTCCGACGGCGACGCCAGCTGCGCCCAGCGCGAGGCGTCCAGCAGGTAGCGCGGCCAGGGCACGCATCCGACAGGGCGTCCGGATTCGATGATCGCGCGCGCGCTCATGCCAGCAACCTCGCCGCTTCGAGCAGCATGCGCGCCAGCGGTTCGGGCATCGCCAGCGCCAGGATCGCCGCCAGCAGCAGGTTGACCCAGAGCGGCAGCAGCGTGGCGAGGCCGGAGCGGGCCGGGATGGGCTCGGGCGTCGGCAGGCCGAAGCAGAGGCGCTGCATCGCGTGCAGCAGCGCCGTGCCGGCCACGAGCAGGCCGAGGATCAGCAGCGGCAGCAGCCACGGCCGCTCGCGCCCCGTCTCCATGGCCAGCAGCACTTCCGAGGCGAAGAGGCTGAACGGCGGCAAGCCCGCCAGCGCCGCCATCGCCAGGGCCAGCCCCCATCCTAGCGCCGGATGCGTTGTGGTGAGGCCGGCGATGGATTCGATCCCCTGCCCGCCCTTCATCCGCGCCGCGCGTCCGATCGCGAAAAAGGCCGCCGACTTCACCAGCGAATGGCCCCAGAGATGCAGCAGCCCCGCCATATGCCCGGGCACGCCGCCGATTCCGAAGGCGACGGCGACGATGCCCATATGCTCGATGCTGCTCCAGCCAAACAGGCGCTTGGCATCGCGCCGGCGCCACAGCGAGAAGGCGGCCAGCAGCAGCGTGATGAAGCCCAGCACGATCAGGAAACTGCCGGGCGAGATCACCGCGGGATTGGTGCCCACGATCGCCTTGCCGCGGAGAATGCCGAGCATGGCCCCGTTCAGCAGCAGGCCTGAAAGCACAGCGGCGATCGGCGTCGGCCCCTCGGCATGGGCATCCGGAAGCCAAGAATGCAGCGGCACCAGCCCGGCCTTGGTGCCGAAGCCCACCAGCAGGAAGATGAAGGCGAGGTTGAGCAGGCCGGGATCGGCGCGGGCCGCGACGGCGCGCAGGGCGAGGAAGGAAAGCTGCTCGCCATGGCCCAGCAGCGGCTGCGCCGCCAGAGCCAGCACGATGATGCCGAACAAGGCTAGCGCGATGCCGACGCCGCAGAGGATGAAGAACTTCCACGCGGCCTCGATGGCCGCCGGCGTCCGGTGCAGCGCCACCATCAGCACGCAGGCCAGCGTGCCGGCCTCAATGGCCACCCACATCACCCCGAGATTGTCGGAGAGCAGCGCCAGGAAATGCGCGGCCATGAAGCCCTGGAATCCCGCGTGGTAAAAGCGCGCGCGGCGCCGGTCGAACATCTCGTAGGCGACGTCCTGCTCGGAGAAGATCGCGGTGCCGAAGCCCACGATCGCCGCGATCAGCACCAGCGGCATGTTCAGCGCATCCGCGCGCAGCAGCCCGTCGCCGCCGGGTTCGGTCAGCACCAGCAGGATCGCCAGCAGCAGCGTGGCGCCGGAGGCGACAATGTTCAGCCGGCTTGCGCGATCCGGCAGCAGCGCCAGCAGCACGGCCGCGAGGAGCGGCAGCAGGACGAGGGCGGCGGCCAGGCTCATCGCCCCTCACCCCGATGCGGGTCGAGCATGTCGGTGTCGAGGCTGTCGAAGCGCTCATGCATGACGCGGGCGAAGAGGCCGGCGATGACGGCGGCGACCAGCACCAGCCCCGCGGTGGAGAGCTCGATCACCAGCGGCATTCCCGCCACCCCGATGGCCGCGAGCACCAGCCCGTTCTCCATCGTCATCAGCCCCGCTATCTGGGCGAGGGCGCTGCGCCGCATCAGCATCATCAGCAGGCCCAGCAGGATGATGGAGAGGGCGACGGCCAGATCCTCGCGCGCCAGGGCCTTCGCCCCGGTCGTCACCGGCAGCACGACCAGGATGGCCAGCGCCACCAGCAGCGCGCCGCCGATCATGGAAAGGCCGATGTTGGAAGCGGGCTCGGTGTGGTGGCCCGGCGCCAGCTTGCGCATCATCCGCCGCAGGAAGATCGGGATCAGCACGCCCTTGGCGACCAGCGCGATCAGCCCCGTGACGTAGAGCTGCGGCGCGCCCTGGACGTAGCCCTGCCACACCGCGGCCATCGCCAGCAGCGCGCCCTGCAGCGCCAGCGCGTTCACCAGCGAGGCGACGCGGCGCTGGTAGAGCAGCACGAAGGAGACGAGCAGCATCGCGCCGCCCAGCACATGCGCGACGTCATAGGGGAGCTCGCCGATGCCCATCAGGCCAACCCCGTCGATACGAAGATGAGCGCCGCAGCCAGCAGCGCCAGCAGCAGGGCGCCGCCGAGGAAATCCGGCACGCGGAAGACGCGCATCTTGGCGATGGCGCTCTCGAACATCGCCAGCATCAGCGCCAGCAGTCCCATCTTCACGAGCCAGAACAGCAGGCCGAGGCTCCAGAGGAGCGGCCCGCTTCCCGCCGACGCGGTGCCGAAGGGTAGGAAGATCGCGGCCAGCAGCGCGAACCACAGCGTCAGCTTCAAGGCCGCCTGCATCTCCCAGACCGCCAGATGGCGTCCGGACGCCTCCAGCAGCATGGCCTCATGCACCATGGTGAGCTCGAGATGGGTCGCGGGATTGTCGACGGGCACGCGGGCATTCTCCGCCAGCGCCACCGCGACCAAGGCCAGCGCGGCGAAGAGCAGCGAGACGCGCAGGCCCAGCGCGCCCTCGCGGAAGACGGCGCCGATGGTGTCCAGGTTGGAGCTGCCCGCCAGCACCGCGAAGACCATCACGCAGACCAGCAAGGCCGGCTCGGCGAAGACGGCGAAGGTCATCTCGCGCGCCGCACCCATGCCGCCGAAGGGCGTGCCGGCATCGTGGCCGTTCAGCGCCAACGCGACGCGGGCCAGGGCCAGCAGCCCCGCGATCAGCAGCAGGTCCGCGATACCAGCGAGGAGCATGCCCTGGGCGAAGCTGGGGATCAGCGCCGCCGCGAGCAGCGTGGCGCCGAAGGCTAGGTAGGGCGCGGCGCGGGAGACGATGCTGGCGCCGTCGGCCAGGATCGGGCGCTTGCGCAGCAGCTTCAGGATGTCGCGCCAGGGCTGGAGCGGATGCGCCCCGCGCCGCCCCATCAGCCGCGCCTTCAGCCAGCGCACCACGCCCGTCAGCAGCGGTGCCCCCGCCAGGATGAGCGCCAGGTGCAGAAGCTGGGTGATGAGGCCGCCGAAGACCACCATCAGCCGCGCTCCAGCCAGGCGACCAGCGCCAGCAGGAAGACCAGCGTGCCGAAGGCGAGCGAGAGGTTGATCCGCAAGGTCCGCCCGCGCAGCGCCTCCGCCCGGCGGGAGAGCCGGCGGCGGAGGCGGGCCAGCGGATAGAGCATCTGCGTAAAGCCGCGATCCTCGGTGTCCACCCGCAGCGTCGCAGTGGCGGGATCGCCGGGCATGGCGGGGTAATGCCGCTCACGGATGGCGAGCGCGACGCGGCCGAGGCTGCGGCGGATGGGCTGGCCGAGCCCCATGGCACTCACCTGGCTGAGCGGATCGCCGAAGGGCAGGTGCGGCGGCGGCGGCATGAAACCGCCATCCCAGGCCGGCTCCCGCGTCGGCGCCAGCGAGGAGCGGCGGCGCACGGCGAGCCAGGTCAGCCCCACCGCCAGCGCCAATAGCAGCGCCACGGCCCAGGGCGCGTAGCGCGCACCCGCATCGCCGAGGACTAGATCGAAGCCGGCGACCGGCGCCAGGGCGTTGGCGCCCAGCAACTGCCGGATGGCGCCGCCCGTCAGGGACAGCATCGGCGCGGCCAGCACCGCCAGCAGCAGGCTCAGCGCCGCGGGCAGTAGCAGCGCCACCCGCATCATCCCCACCGCATCCGGTGCCCCGGCGGCGCGGGGTGTGCGCGGGCGTCCCAGGAAAACGAGGCCGAGCAGCCGCACCATCGCCGCCGCCGCCAGCCCGACAGCCATGCCCACTACCGCCAGCGTGCCTGCCGCGATGAGCTGGATGGACATTTCCGCCACGCGCCAGCCCTGGATCAGCGATTGCAGCAGCAGCCACTCGCTCGCGAAGCCGGAGAGCGGCGGCAGGGCCGCGGCCGAGAAGGCGCCCAGCATGGCGCAGCCCGCGACCCAGGGCATGCGGTGGATCAGCCCGCCCAGCCGGTCCGGATCGCGGCTTCCGGCGAGGCTCGCCACCGCGCCGGCGCAGAGGAACAGCAGCGTCTTGAAGCCGGCATGGTTCAGCGCGTGCAGCAGCACGGCGGCCAGCGCGAGGCTCGCCAGCGGCCGCAGGTCCGAGCCGCGGAAGACCAGCGCCAGCCCCAGCCCGACCACGATCAGCCCCATATTCTCCAGGGTGGAGCAGGCCAGGATCGCCTTGATATCGCGCTCCAGATTGGCCCGCAGCGCGCCGATCAGCGCCGTCGCCGCCCCCAGCCCGATCAGCGGCAGCCCCCACCACGCCGGCTGCGCCGGGCCGGGCAGGTCCAGCAGCAGGCGGATCATCACATAGAGCGCCACCTTGACCATCGCGCCCGACATCAGCGCGGAAACCGGCGTCGCCGCGGCCGGATGGGCGAGCGGCAGCCAGATGTGGAAGGGCGCCAGCCCGGCCTTGGACCCCGCGCCGAGCAGCACCAGGATCAGCACCATCGCCGCCCGCCAGCCCTCCGGCGGGGCCGCGCGGATTGCGGCGAAGCCGAGCCCGGCGGGTGCCAGCAGCGCGAAACCCGCGATCAGGCAGAGGCCCGAGAAGGCGGCGAAGGCCAGATAGAGCCGCGCCGTGCGCCGGCCCACGCCGGTCGGGTGGCGGGCGGCGATCAGCGCCCAGGAAGCCAGCGACATCAGCTCGAAGCCGAGCAGCAGGGTGAAGCCGTCGGCGGCCACCAGCACCGCAGCCATGCCGGCCAGGAAGAGCGGGAATGCCGCGCCCTCGGCCGGGGGCGGCGCGGGCGAGGCGGCGGCGAAGAGCAATGCGGGCACGGCCACGACGGCGAGAATCAGCAGGAACCAGGCGGAAAGCGGGTCGAGCGCGACCAGCGAAGGTGCCCAGGGCGGGCCGACGGGCAGCGCCGTCGCGGCCATGCCATCCCCCGTCAGCGCGATTGCTGCGGCCAGGCCGAAACCCGCCGCCGCGGCGGCGCAGCCAAGAAACACGACGCGCGGCGCCCGGCCGGTGACGCCGAGTGCGGACAGCCCCAGAAGCGCCAGGAGGCAGGCCCCCAGCAGCGTCAGCACGCCGCCACCCCTGCCCTGTCCGCTCCGATTCGCGCATGCATGGCCGGGAGTTTAGGCACGCCGTGCCGCCACGGCGAGGGCCACGGCGTATGGACAATCGGGAAGTTATCTTTAGGGATCGCGCGCGGCCCAGAAAACCCGGACAGGCGCTGGAGGATGACGATGGATCTGCTTCTGGCCTTCAGCCGGGGCGTGGACTGGATCAACGAGAAGTTCGGCCGGCTGGCGGACTGGTGCATCCTGCTCGCCTGCACCATCAGTGCCGGCAACGCGATGAGCCGCTACGGCTTCAACTTCTCCTCCAATGCCTGGCTCGAGGTGCAGTGGTACTTCTTCGCGGCCGTGGTGATGCTGGGCTCCAGCTACACGCTGTTCCGCAACGAGCATGTCCGCGTCGACCTCCTCTACGGCTGGGTGAGCGACCGCACGCGGCTCTATATCGACATCTTCGGCTTCATCGTCTTCCTGCTGCCGGCCATGGCGCTGCTGGCCTGGATGACCTGGCCCTTCTTCCTCGACAGCTTCCTACGCGACGAATTCTCCGCGAGCCCCGGCGGGTTGATGCGCTGGCCGGTCAAGCTGCTGATGCCGCTAGGATTCTTCATGGTTCTGCTGCAGGGCCTCTCCGAGCTGGTCAAACGCCTCGCTCTGCTGCGTGGCCCGGTCGCGGGCATCGCCGTCGTCACCGAGTACCAGAGGCCAGAGCAATAACCATGAGCCTCGATGTCATGCCGCCGCTGATGTTCGGCGGGCTGGTGGTGTTCCTGCTGCTGGGCTTCCCGGTCGCCTTCAGCCTCTCCGCGGTGGGGCTGTTCTTCGGCTTCCTCTCGATCGAGCTGGGCTTCTTCACCACCGCCTATCTGGGCAACCTGCCGCTGCGGGTCTTCGGCATCCTCTCCAACGACCTGCTGCTCTCCATCCCGTTCTTCACGCTGATGGGCGCGATCCTGGAGCGGTGCGGCCTCGCCGAGGACCTGCTGGAGGGCACCGGGCAGCTTTTCGGCAAGATCCCGGGCGGGCTGGCCTATGCCGTCATCATCGTGGGCGCCGTGCTCGGGGCCATCACCGGCACGGTCGCGGCCTCGGTCATCGCCATGGGCATGATCTCGCTGCCGATCATGATCAAATACGGCTACGACACGCGGATCGCGACCGGCGTGGTCGCCGCCTCGGGCACCATCACCCAGCTCATCCCCCCCAGCCTGGTGCTGATCGTGCTGGGCGACCAGCTCGGCAAGTCGGTCGGCGACATGTACGCCGGCGCGATCGGCGTCTCGATGCTGCAGATTCTGCTGTTCATCGGCTTCATCGCCGTGGTCAGCATCGTGGCGCCGCACAAGGTGCCGCCATTGCCGCCCGAGGCGCTGGTGCCGCGGGGATGGCCGCTTTACCTGCGGGTGCTGAAGGGCATGGTGCCCTCCATCGCGCTGATCTTCCTGGTGCTCGGCACCATCTTCATGGGCCTCGCCACGCCGACCGAGGCGGGTGCGATGGGCGCGGTCGGCGCCGTGGTGCTAGCCGTGCTGAACGGCCGCTTCACCTGGGCGCTGCTGCGCGAGGCGATGGGCAACACCATGCGCCTGACCGCCATGGTCATCTTCATCCTGATCGGCGCCACGGTGTTCAGCCTGGTATTCCAGGGCGTGGACGGCTCGCGCTGGGTCGAGAACATGCTGAGCCACCTGCCGGGCGGGCAGACCGGCTTCCTGTTCTTCGTCAACGTCTTCGTCTTCTTCCTGGCCTTCTTCCTCGATTTCTTCGAGATCGCCTTCATCGTCGTCCCGCTTCTGGTCCCGGTCGCGACCAAGCTGGACATCGACCTGGTGTGGTTCGGCGTGCTGCTCTGCATCAACCTGCAAACCAGCTTCATGCACCCGCCCTTCGGCTTCGCGCTCTTCTACCTGCGCAGCATCGCGCCCAAGTCGGTGCTATCGAAGGACATCTACCTGGGCGCCATTCCCTGGCTCGGGCTACAGCTGATCCTGGTGGCGATCGTCATCTTCTGGCCGGCCAGCGTGACCTATTTCGTGCATGCGGGCTCCGGCGTGGACCCCGCGAGCGTGACGATCGAGGTGCCGGCGGGGCCCGCACCGGACGACGATGCGATGCCGATTTTCCGGTAGCCCCGGCTAAAGCATCGCCAGCGAGCGCTTCTTCTTCGGCGGCGGGAACGCCGCGTCCAGCGCGGCGTGGTCCTCCTCGGTCAGCACGATCTCCGCTGCGGCCGCGTTGGCCCGCACATGGTCGGGCTGGGTCGCCTTGGGGATGCTGATGACGCCGGGAAAGGACAGCGTCCAGGCTACGGCGATCTGCGCCGCCGTCACGCCGTGCGCCTTGGCCACCTGCCCCAGCGCCCGGTCCCGCAGCAGCGCGCCGCCCTGGCCGACGGGGGAATAAGCCATCACCGGCATGCCGCGCCCCTCGCAGAAGGGCAGCAGGTCGAACTGCGGTCCGCGATGCTGGAGGTTCAGCAGCACCTGGTCCGTCGCGCAATTCTCCAGCGCCTGGCCGAGCTCCTCCAGGTCCCCGACGTCGAAGTTCGAGACGCCCCAGTGGCGGATCTTTCCCGCCGCCTGCATCCGCTCCATCGCCTCCACCGTCTCGTCCAGAGGAACGGAGCCGCGCCAATGCAGCAGGTAGAGGTCGATCGTCTCGACGCGCATCCGCTTCAGGCTGCGCTCGCAGGCCTGCGGCAGGCCGCGGCGGGAGGCGTTGTGGGGATAGACCTTGGAGACGAGGAAGACCTCGTCGCGCCGCCCGTCGATCGCGTCGCCCACCACCTCCTCGGCGCCGCCCTCGCCGTACATCTCGGCGGTGTCGATCAGGGTCAGCCCCAGCTCGATACCCAGGCGCAGCGCCGCGATTTCCGCCTGCCGCTGCCCGGGCTTCTCGCCCATATGCCAGGTGCCCTGACCGAGCGCCGCTACTTCCGTGCCATCCGGCAGTTTAACGCTTGCCATCGTTCTCACTCCATCGGAGTGCTAGATTACCCGCTATGATGAAGCTTGCCACTGCCCTCTGCCTGCTCCTGCTTCCTCTGGCTGCCTCGGCACAGCCGGCACCCGAGGAGATCGGCAGCTGGCGCCTTGCCTGCGCGACCGACCGCATGACGGACCGCTCCGCCTGCATCCTTCGCCATCGCGACTGGGTGGAGCGGCCGAGCGTCGGCGCCGGGCTGGCCCTGGAAGTCCAGGATCGTGCCGGGAAGCTGGTGCCGGTCGTCACCGCGCGGGACCTGTCGCTCGACAGCGCCTCGCGTGCGCTGATGGCGGTGACGGGCACGGCGCAGCTGCGCTTCGACCGCAATGCGATGATGGAGCTTCCCTGCAGCCTCGAAGGGCGCAGCCTGGTCTGCGCGCCCCGGTCGGCCGATGCCGCGCGCGCCGCGACGGAACTCCTGGCCGCCGAGCGCGTTCTGGTCCGCATGGCAGGTCTCGGCAGCAACACCAATGCGGCGACCGAACCGACGGAGCTGCGCCTCGCCGGCACGACCCCCGCGCTGGAACGCCTGCGCCGCACGCAGCCGCCGGGGGCGCCTACCCCGCCGGCCGAACCCGGCCTCGACCTGCGCGAGCTGCTCGGCCGTGCGCAGCGGCTCCTCCAGTGAGCGATGCCGCGGCGCTGCTTCTCCGTATCGCGGGCGAAGACCGGACGGCCCTGCAGGCCCTCTACAAGCTGCAATCGGTCCGCCTCTTCGGCGTGGCCATGGCGATCCTGCGGGACCGCGATGCCGCCGCCGACGCCGTGCATGACGGCTTCGTCAACGTCGCCCGCCGCGCGGCGCAATTCGATGCCGAACGCGGCACCGCCGAGGGCTGGCTCGGCTCCATCATCCGCCACGCCGCGCTCGACATCGCGCGCCGCCGCGGCCGGGAAATCCCGACGGACGACGCGACGCTCGGCGACACGCCGGTCGAGGCCGCGCAGCTCGACAGCATCACGGCGAGCGAGGAGGGTGCGCGGCTGCGCGCCTGCCTGGCCGATCTGCCCGAGAAGAACCGGCAGGGCATCGTGCTCGCCTTCGTCCACGGGCTTTCGCATCCGCAGATCGCCGCCCGCCTGGAGCTGCCGCTCGGTACGGTAAAGGCCTGGATCCGGCGCGGATTGCTCACCCTCAGGGAGTGCCTGGCATGACCCCTGGGGAACGCGACGCACTGGCCGCCGAATATGTGCTGGGCACGCTCGACGCGCGCGCCACGGCCGAGTTGCGCGGAGCGATGGAGACCGACGCCGCGCTTGCCGATGCAGTGGCCGGCTGGGAGCAGCGGCTGGCCCCGTTGCAGCTGCTCGCCACGCCCGAGGCGCCGCCGCCGGATCTCTGGGCACGCCTCGAACGGACGCTCGGCGGGGGTGCGCGGCGCAAGGCCTGGCGCTTCCCCTGGCCGGCCTTCGGCCTCGGCGCCGGCGCGCTCGCTGCCGGGCTTGCCGCCTTCATCGTCTTCCGCCCGCCGCCGGCCGCACCGCTGATGACGGTGCTGCTGACCAGCCGCGATCAGCCCGCCTATCTCGTCGAAGCCGAGCGCGGCACGCTGCGCCTCGCCGCCCTCAACCCGCGCGGGATCGAGGCCGGGCGCGTGATGCAGCTCTGGGCCTTGCCGCAGGGCGCGACGGCGCCGACCTCGCTCGGCCTCATTCCCGAAAGCGGGCGCTTCAGCGTGACGCCGCAGAACATCCGGCCCGAGCCAGGCATGCTGATCGAGATCAGCCTGGAGCCGCCCGGCGGCTCGACCACCGGGCGCCCGACCGGGCCGATCCTGTTCATCGGCAGGCTAAGCGCGGCTGGAAACAGCTGAGGTTTTTCTCGACGGCGGCTGCATCCGGCCCGCGTCACGGCCCGTAACGTCGACAGCGAGGCGATGAACGTCCCGCGTGACACATGGAGCCGATACGATGTCCAAGACCCTTCGCCTGGCGCTGCTCGGCAGCGTTGCTTTTCTTGCCGCCGCGCAGGCCCAGGCCGCCACGCTGGTCGGCCTCACCGCCGACAATCACCTCATTCGCATCGACAGCGAAACCCGCCGCGCGATGCCCGCCATGCGCATCATGGGCGCCGACGGCATGGTGGTCGGCATCGACCAGCGCCCGCAGGACGGCAAGCTCTACGGCATCACCGCCACCGGCCAGATCGTGACGATCGACCTGGCGAACGGCCGTGCGGTGCAGGTGAGCCGGCTGAACACGCCATTCCAGGCCGCCGGCCGCGCCGTGTTCGACTTCAATCCCGTTGCCAACCGCGTGCGCGTGATGGGCATGGACGGCCAGAACCTGCGCGTGAACGTCGAGAACGGCGAGGCCACCACCGACGGCCGGCTGAAGAACGCCGATGGCCCCATCGGCGCCGCGATGCCGCGCGTCGTTGCCGGCGCCTATACCAACAGCATGCAGGGCGCGACCGCGACCATGCTGCTGACGATCGACGCGGCGCAGAACAGCCTCAACGTGCAGAACCCGCCGAATGACGGCGTGCAGACGCCACGTGCGCGCCTCTCGATGCAGATGCCCGCGGGCGTGGCTTTCGACATCCTGAGCGAGGGCACGAACAATATGGGCTACGTGATGGCCGGCAATACGCTGCACACGCTGGACCTGGCGAGCGGTGCGCTGACCGCGCGCGGAACCGTCACCCTGCCGCGCGGCGCCGAGATCATCGATATCGCCGCGATGCGGTGAAACCGGTCGCCGCGATGCGGTGAAACCTGCGCGCCCCCGCGCGATCCGCACACCGCCGCGCCACTGCCCCAACCGGGGCGCAGCGCGCGCGGGGGAAAGCGCCTTTGGGCGTTGTTATGGGCCGCCGATGGACCTCACAGTGGCGAGCCGGCTACTCGCCGCCATCGCCACCGTCACCAGGTCGGCGCCCTGCGCCGCACGCCGCATACGCCCAGCAGGACCAGGGACTGGCCGCCGGCCAGCCGAACCTCCGGGTAAGCCCGCCGCGCACGCCTACCTCCCGCGGCAAGGCCTCGCCAGTAGTGCCGGCTCGCGCGTTCAAGCCCGAGCCGGCGTTGAGTCAGCCGCGCGAGCGGCCGCGCCGACGGCGAACCATGCCGAGTCCGACAAGGCCCATGCCGAACATCGCCATGGAAGCTGGCTCCGGAACTGTGGTCACCGGCGGCACCACGATCGTCCCGTTGCGCACCTGAAAGATATACTGGCCCGTGACGCCGTCGTTCGTATTGGCGGTCAGCGAGTTTGGCCCGCCATCGATGAGCGCACCGTTCACGAGTGAGCCCGGGAACTGATAGTAGGTTCCGTCGGGATTGCCGGCCTGACCTGCATTGAAGCCTGCCGCGGCGGATACGCCGCCGAAACCGCCGGTCCCGCCGCTGGCGCTTCCGGTCTCCCAAAGGATCTGGTTGTAGTTCAGGTAGATGTCGAAATTGCCCGCACCGGTGTCGGAGCGGTTCGTCATCAGGATCTGGAAAGCGTTCAGCAGATTGTCTTGGGAGGGGAAGTAGCCCACGCCCGGCCAAGTCGCACCAAAGGCCTGATATCCCATGTACGTCCCGGTGCCGTAGCTGGTCAGTGCGCTGCCGGCGCCGCGGGTATCAACATCGGCGAAGAAGGCGGCGATAATCGGCTGGCCCGAGTAGCCGGCGCCGAGCCCAGACGGGGTGTAGCTGCCCTGGCCGTCATTGAAGGTGATGTAGCCGTTGTTGCTGACATAGGCGGTCGAATAGGTCGTGCCGTAGAAGTTCGCCGAGAAACCAAGACCGATTGCACCGGTCGCGCCATCGTCGTTGGCGGCGAAGGTCGAGCCGGCGAAGCCGGGGGCGACGGGCCCCGCTAGAGCGGTCCCTGCTAGTAAACCCAAACAGACCGCCATTGCGGTGACTGACATTGCTATGCGCATTGTTCTCGTCCTTTTTGTGAGGAACTGGCGGGTTACCAGCGTCTTCAACTGGCAAGAATCGTGCCTGTATTCGAATCAATGACTTATGGGACTGGAATCCGCCAAATGTAAGATTCTCGGACAAATCGCCGGCCAGACTTGATCGATCAAGACGCCGGGAAAACAACAGCTTGGATCGTTTGAATTAAGCCTGTCCGAGACCCACAAATTTTCGCCGAATTCAGAAAGTCCGAGGCTTCAGACTCGCAAGCGCCTCTCGGATATCTGGTTTTCATTGTATCCGAAACGAAAATGCTTCACGCTTTTCCTGCCGCGAGCTAACCCGCTGGAATGATCCGATCCTCGCGACGGGGGAAAGTGACAGCGATGAGAAACATCCTTCTCGTGGTGCTAGCAATTCCCGCTTTGTCTGCTTGCCAGGCGCCCCCTCCCGGCTTCGATGGAACCTGGGACGTCACGCTGGCGTGTCCCATGCACTCCGATGGAGCTTTAGGTTACGAATACCGCTTCCCGGTAGAGGTGCGTGATGGGGTTCTTCGAGGACAACACAGGACAACAGGCCGCACGAGTTCCCTGACTTTGGAAGGAACCATCGGCCCCGATGGGGCGGCCTATCTCACAGCGAACGGCGTTACGGGCGAGACGGCATACAACGTCGCGCGCATGTCTCCCGCCGTTCCGTATACGTATCACGTCCAAGCCACTTTCGCCGGGTCGCGTGGGAGCGGACGGCGCGTTGAGGTTCGGATCTGCGACTTTCAATTCGTCAGACGATAAGCTCGCTCGACGCTGCTGATCGGCCCCCTGAGGGGCCATCCAGCCTTCCGTCATCCCAAGCCGCGGTGTAACGCGAAGCCTCGGGATTGGGGGAACGTCACATGCGGGTTCTGGTGCTGGGCGCGGGCGCGCTGGGCGGATATTACGGCGGCCGACTGGCCGAGGCTGGCGGCGACGTGACCTTCCTCGTGCGGCCCGCCCGCGCGGCGATACTGGCGCGGGACGGCCTCGTCATCGAGAGCCAGTTCGGCAATGCGAAGCTCACGCCCAAGACCATCCTGGCCGATGAGGTCCAGCCGGGCTGGGATGTGATCCTGCTCACCTGCAAGGCCTATGATCTGGAGGATGCGATCGCCACGATCCGGCCTGGGGTTGATGCGCGCACCGCCATCCTGCCGGTGCTGAACGGGCTCTCGCATATTGAGACCCTGCAGAAGGAATTCGGCGCGGAGCACGTCCTGGGCGGGCTGTGCAAGATCCAGGCGACGCTGACTCCGACCGGCACGGTGAAGCAGTTGAACGACTGGCGCTGGCTCACCTTCGGCGAGATGGCGGGCGGCACCAGCCCGCGCGTCGAGGCGCTCGAAGCCGCCTATGCGAGCGCCGTCGGCGTCGAGGCCAAGGCGGTGCCGAACATCGCGCAGCGCCTATGGGAAAAGCTGGTTCACCTGGGCACAAGCGCGGTCGGCACCGTGCTGATGCGCGCCAATGTCGGCGAGATCGTGCGGGCCGGCGGTTCGCCGATGCTGCAGGCCATCCTGGAGCGCAATGCCGCCATCGCGGCCCATCACGGGCATCCCATGCCGGATGCCTTCATGGCCGAATACCGCGCCTTGTTCAACGATCCCGCCAGCGCCTACGCGACCTCGATGCTGCGCGACATCGAGGCCGGCAACCGCATCGAGGGCGAGCACATCCTGGGCTTCCTGCACGAGGCCGCCCAGCGGGCCGGCGTCGACGCCACGATCCATGAAGCCGCCGCGCTGCATGCCCGCAGCTACGAGGAGCGCCGGAGGGCCGGCCGGCTGGTCCAGGCGTGAGGGCGCGGCAAACCCTCCAATGAGGGCCAACGCACTATATGCTTGCGAATATGTCAGCAATCCGTAATTCCCCTTAATTGCATGCCGTCGAACAGGAACGGCAAGTTCTGCCTCAGTCAGGACAAACCTGGTTGGGGAATTAGACGATGGACGGAATTATGCTCCGCACCGAGCGGTTCGTGGATGATTATCTGCTCTATCTCATGGCGCGAGCCTCGCATGCGGTGTCATCGGAATTCCACGGAACGCTCCGCAAGGCCGGAGTCTCCGTACCCGTCTGGCGGGTCCTGGCCACGCTTTCGGGCAGCCCGGGCGAGACCGTCACCGGCCTGGCCGAAGCCTGCCTGCTGCAGCAGCCGACCATGACCAAGCTGCTGGACCGCATGGTCCGCGACGGCATCGTGAAGCGCATGCCCGACCAGCGCGACCGCCGCGTCGTCCGCATCCAGATGCTGCCGCGCGGAGAGCAAATCGTCCGCGGCCTGCTGGTCTCGGCGAAGTCGCATGAGGCGGAGGTGCTGTCGCGCTTCCCCGCAGTCGACCGGCTCCAGCTCAAGCAGCTGCTGCGGGCGATGCTCGCCAAGCCGGCCCGGGTGCGCCGCAGCATCGCCATGGCCGCTTGAAGCTACCACCACCGGACCAGATCAGCCGGATTGCGCTGATACTGGCCGCGGTGGGGACGTTGGTGCAGATTCTTGTGCTGGTCATCGGGTAGCGAGATGCCTCGCAAGCCGGGGCCGTCTGTTCTATTCACGGGGTTGTGACCCAACCGACACCAACCTTCCTCGATCATGACCGCCCGCCCGTGCCCGACCTCGTCGTGCCGCGCGGCGTCAATCCCTTCCATCTCGACGGCAAGCCGGTCCGCGGCCGGCTGATCCGGCTGGGGCCTCTCGCCGATGCCCTGATGACGCGCCACAGCTCGCCCGATTCGGTAACGCGGCTGCTGGGCGAGGCGCTGGCGCTGACCGCCGGCCTCGCCTCCGCGCTGAAATACCGTGGCAGCTTCTCGCTCCAGGCCAAGGGCGAAGGCCCCATCACCATGCTGCTGGCCGATTGCACGGATCAGGGAGAACTTCGCGGCTATGCCCGGAGCGACCCCGACAAGCTGGCGCAGTACGGCCGCAACCCCTCGGCCCGTGCCCTGCTGGGCCGCGGCTACCTCGCCTTCACCGTGGACCAGGGCGACGAGGCCGAGCGTTACCAGGGCATCGTCCCAATTGAAGGCGCGAGCCTCACGGAGATGGCGGGCACTTATTTCGCTTCCTCCGAGCAGCTGCGGACCCATCTCCGCCTGGCCTGCGCCAAGACGGAAAAGGGCTGGCGCGCCACGGCCTTCATCATGGAGCGCGTCGCGGGCCAGGGCGGCATCGGCCCGGAGCTGGACGAGATCGCGCAGGACGATGCCTGGGATACGGCCCTCGCCCTGGCCTCCACCCTCAAGGATGAGGAGATGCTGGATGACGAGTTGCCGCCCGAGACCCTGCTGCACCGTCTCTTCCACGCCGAGGGCTTGGCGTTGGGCCAGCCCCGTGCGCTCGCCTACGGCTGCCGCTGCTCGCGCTCACGCCTCGCCGGCGTGCTGGAGGGGTTCCCCATGGCGGACCTCGACCACATGGCCGAATCGGGGCTGATCACGATGAAGTGCGAGTTCTGCAACTACGATTTCCGCTTCGACCGCGAGAGCATCCGCGGATCCGCGGGGCACGCCTGATGGGAGAACAAGCTATGCTGCATCGTCGTTCCCTGCTGATCCTTCCGGCCGCGCTGGGCGCCTGCTCCAGCACGCCGCCGCCGCAAATCGAGGGGCCGCCCATCAGCTATTCCTACCTCACCCAGCTGCGGCTCGACGTGGCGACGGTCACCATCGAGGACCGCAACCCCAACGCCGGTCCGAACGACATCGGCCGCGAACTGAACCCGACGGCTGCCGAGGCAGTGCGCATCATGGGCCGCGACCGGCTGGCGGCCTTCGGCACCGAGCACAAGGCGCGCTTCAGCGTCACCCGCGCGCAAATCCTCCGCACGCGGAACGTCGGGCGCGGCGGCGCCTTCTCCAGCGATCCCGGCGAGCGGCTGGACTGCCAGCTCACCGCGCGGCTGGATATCCTCGATGGCAACGACCGCCGGCTGGGCTTTGCCGAGGCCTCGGCCGAGCGGTCGCAGAGCACGGAGAGCACCGGCAACTCGCGCCGGATCGCCGCGGAATCGCTGCTGCGCCAGGCGATGTTCGACCTGAACACCGAATTCGAGTTCCAGCTTCGCCGCGCCCTGCGCCCCTACCTGGTCGAGGGCCCCGCCGCCGCGCCGCCGCCCCCCGTCAACCGTGAGGAGCTGTCCCGCCCATGATCACCTTTTCCAACCCTCAAGGCGTGCGCACGCCCACCTCGGGCTATTCGCTCGCCGCCCTCGTCGAGGGGCCGGGCCAGCGGCTGGTGATCTCGGGCCAGATCGGCATCACGCCGGACGGTACCATTCCCGCGGATCACGACACGCAGATCAAGCAAGCACTGGCCAATCTGCGCACCATCCTCGCCGCGCATGGCATGGGCCCGAAGCATCTGGTGAAGATCACCGTGTTCCTGACGGACGTCGCGCTGATCAAGCCGTGGCGCGCCGCGCGCGATGCGGCGATGGAAGGTGCTGCGCCGGCCAGCACGCTTCTGATCGTGGCGGGGCTTGCCGATCCGCGCTTCGTCGTCGAAGTGGAGGCCGAAGCCTTCCTCTCCGCCTAATCCCACCAGCCTCGGAAACGTCCAAACAATGAATCTCGCCCGACGCGGCCTCCTGGCCGCCGCCGCCCTCACTCCGTTTGCCGTCAAGGCGCAGCCGGCGTGGCAGCCCACCCGCGCGTTGCGCCTTATCGTGCCCTTCGCCCCCGGCGGCAGCACCGATGTCGGCGGCCGCCTCATCGCCGAGCGTATGGGCGAGACGCTGGGCCAGTCGGTCGTGGTGGAGAACCGCACCGGCGCGGGCGGCGCGGTCGGCGTCGAGGCCGCGGCACGCAGCCCGGCGGATGGGTACACGCTGCTGGTGGGCACCAACGGCGCCTTCACCCTCGCGCCGCATCTGGGGTTGATGCGGAGCGTGGATGTGCGGCGCGAGCTGGCGATGGTCTCGCTGATCTTCACCTCGGACGTGATCGTGGTGGTGAATCCTCGGCTGCCGGTTACGAACATCGCGGAGTTCCTGGCCTATGCGCGGGCGCGGCCGGGTGAGCTCTCCTTCGCCACCTCGGGCGTCGGCAGCGGCACGCATATCTTCACCGAGCTCTTCATGGCGGTGTCGGGCATCCAGATGGTGCATGTGCCCTATCGCGGCTCGGGCCAGGCCATGTCGGATCTCGTCAACGGCACGGTGCAGGTGATGCTGGACCAGCCGGCCAGCTCCATCGCCCAGGTTCGCGCCGGGGCGATCCGCGCGCTGGCCACCAGCGGCGAGCACCGCCTCGCTTTGCTGCCCGACCTGCCCACCTTTACCGAAGCCGGCTTGGCGGAGGCGACATCGCAGAGCTGGGGCAGCATCGCCGTTCCCGCCGGCACGCCGCCCGCCGCCATCGAGCGGCTGGGCGCAGCCGTGCGCGAGGCCGTGGCGCATCCGCCAGTGGTGGCACGCATGGCCTCGGCCGGGCTCGACGCTGTCGGCAGTACGCCAGGGGAGATCGGCGCCATCATCAACCGCGACTACGAGCGCTGGGGCCGCCTGATCCGCGAGCGCAACATCCGCGTGGATTAAGGGCAGCATGCCGGAGAGCCCGCAGGCCGTACTCGACCGCTTCGCCGCGAACTTCTTCACGCGCGACGCGGCGGCGCAGGCGGCGCTGTTCCGCCCCGACGCGACGTTCTTCGGATCCAGCGTTCCGCGCCTGCTGCGCGGCCCGGAGGACGCGCTCGGATATTTCCAGCAGGCCTGGGCCAAGGCCGCGCCGGGAGTGATGACCTGCGATGCCGTCGTCTTCCAGCAACCCGCGCCGGATGTGGTGCTGTTCTCGGCCATTTGCCGCCTGGTCCGGCCCGAACGCACGACGATCCTGCGCGCCAGCGGCACCGTCATGCGCGATGTGGAGGGTTGGCGATTCGCCGACCTGCACGTCTCGGCCGCACCGCCGCCGCGCTGAGTTCAGAGCGCAGACAGCGCCAGGGTCGCCGCCAGACCTGCGAGCAGCGGCAGCAGCAACCCGCCGCGCCAAGCCAGCACGGCGACCGCCACCACGAGTCCGGCGATCCGCCCGTGCAGGGGGATGCTCGCCAGCGTCCCGGTCGGGGCGATCACGGCGGCGGCGATGAAGGTGGCCAGCGTCGCCACGGAGACCGAGGCCGCCCAGCGCACGAAGGGATGATCGGTTCGCAGCCGCCCGGCGACCAGCAGGCCGATCCCGCGCATGGAAGCGCCGGCCAGGATCAGCAGCAGGAGCGCGAGATCAGCGCCGCTCAAGGCGCTGCCCCCATAGGAAGGCGAGCGTCCCGCCTACCAATCCGGCGCCGAGCAGCGCCCAGGATGCCGGCAGCAGCAGCACCAGCGGCGTGACGAGAAGCCCGCAGATCACGGCGCGGCGCGTCGGGCCAGCCCGCATGCCGCCGGCCAGGATCA
>JAQGHY010000127.1 GCA_028291455.1 Rubritepida sp.
ATGGCGCGCCACCGCAACGCCCCGGTGAACCGCTACCCCGAGGAGTTGCTGGCCACCCTGAAGGCCGCCGCGCCGGAACGCGCCGGGCCCAAGCCCACCGTAGCGATCCTCACGCCCGGCGCCTTCAACAGCGCCTATTACGAGCACTGCTTCCTCGCCGACGAAATGGGCGTCGAAATCCTGGAGGGGCCGGACCTCTGCGTCCAGGACGACATCGTGCACATGCGCACGACGGCCGGTCCGAGGCGGGTGGATGTGATCTACCGCCGCATCGACGACGATTACCTCGACCCCCACGTCTTCCGTGCCGACAGCATGCTCGGCGTGCCCGGGCTGATGGCGGCCTATCGCGCCGGCAATGTCGCGCTGTGCAATGCGCCGGGCTGCGGCATCGCCGACGACAAGGCCATCTACCCCTATGTGCCCGAGATGATCCGCTTCTACCTCGGCGAGGAGCCGCTGCTCGCCAACGTGCCCACCTACCTCTGCGAGCGGGAGGCGGACCGCAAGGAAGTCCTCGCCAATCTCGACAAGCTCGTGGTGAAGCTGGCCCAGGGCTCGGGCGGCTACGGTATGATGATCGGCCCGCACGCGACCGCGGCCGAGCGCGAGGACTTCGCGGCCCGCATCACCGCCCGCCCGCAGGACTACATCGCCCAGCCGACGCTGGCGCTCTCCACCGTGCCGACGCTGGTGGAGGCGGGGATCGCGCCGCGCCATGTCGATCTCCGCCCCTTCGTGCTCAGCACCAAGGACCAGGTGCGCATCGTGCCGGGGGGGTTGACGCGCGTGGCGCTGCGCGACGGCTCGCTGGTCGTGAATTCGTCGCAAGGCGGCGGAACGAAGGACACCTGGGTGCTGGAACGCGACCTGCCCACCGGAGGCGCCGCCGCATGCTGAGCCGTACCGCCGACAGCCTCTTCTGGCTCGGCCGCTATACCGAACGCGCTGCCAATGTAGCCCGCGGCCTCGCCGTCGCCTCGCGCATGGCCGGGCTTTCCGCCGAGCTGAACGCGGAGAGCGACGAATGGGCCTCGCTCCTCGTCGCGGCCGGCTGCGAGCAGGGCTTTTATGAAAAGCACCAGGAGGCGACGGAGGAGAAGGTCGTCGATTTCCTGGTGCGCGACAGCGACAACCCGTCCGGCATCATCCCCTGCTTTGCCGCCGCGCGGCATAACGGGCGCACGGTCCGCACCGCGCTCACCGTCGATATGTGGAGCGCGCTGAGCGACAGCTGGACCCGGTTGCGGGAGATCACGCCGGCGGATTTCCAGGGCGAGAAGCTGCACGGCTTTCTGGAATGGGTGTGCGAGCGGGTGCTGCTCTTCAACGGCGCGGCCATGGACACGATGATCCGCGACGAGGCCTGGCTCTTCGTGCAGCTCGGCACCGCGCTGGAACGCGCCGACAACACTGCGCGGCTGCTCGACGTGAAGCATGACCTGCTGACCTCGGCGCAGGAGACCACGGTGCTGCACGGGCAGTGGCAGGCGGTGCTGCAATCCGTCTCGGCCTTGCGCGCCTATCACTGGGTCTATCGCGACCGGCTGGTGCCCGCGCGCATCGCCGAGCTGATGATCCTGAAGCGCGAGCTGCCGCGCAGTCTTGCCGCTTGCTACGATCGTGTCTGCGAGGCGCTTGAGGGCATTGCGGTGTGCCAGGGCGGGCGGAAAGGCGAGTGCCACCGCATGGCCGGCGAGATGCAGGCCAAGCTCCGCTTCGGGCGCATCGAGGAGATCCTGGAGGGCGGGCTGCACGATTATCTCACCGACATGATCGTCCGCGCTGCAGAGCTCGGCGCGGAGATCGAGGCCTTCTACATCCGCGCCTGACTGGGCACACTCGGCCCCTGGGGAAACGGAGTTGTGCGATGACGTATTGCGTGGGCCTGCTGCTGGATGAGGGCCTCGTCATGCTCTCGGACACGCGGACGAATGCGGGCCTCGACAACATATCCATCTTCTCGAAGATGTTTTGCGTGGAGGAGCCGGGAGACCGCGCGCTGGTGATGCTGACGGCCGGCAACCTCGCCATCACGCAGACGGTGTGGAACCTGCTGCAGTCCGGCGTGTGGATCGGCGGCAAGCAGCAGAGGCTGACCGACGTGCCGGATATGTTCGCCGCCGCGCAGCTGGTCGGCGCCGCCGTCCGTGAGGTCGCGAAGCAGGACGGCCCGTCTCTGGCGGCACAGGGCTTCGGCTTCGATTGCAGCCTGCTGCTGGGCGGGCAGATCGCTGGCGGGCCGCCGCGGCTTTTCCTCGTCTATTCCGCAGGAAACTTCATCGAGGCGACCGTCGACACGCCCTTCCTGCAGATCGGCGAGCACAAATACGGCAAGCCCATCCTGGACCGCGTGGTGAGCCAACAGACCTCGCTGACCGAGGGCGTGGCGCTCACGCTGATCAGCATGGACAGCACGATCCGCTCCAACCTCTCGGTGGGGTTGCCGCTCGATCTAGCCGTGGTGCGCGCGGACCAGATGAAGATCTGCACGCGGCGCCGGATCACCGAGGACGATCCGTATTACCGGACCATCCGTGAGGGCTGGTCCGAGGCGCTGCGCCAAGCCTATCACGCGCTGCCGCGGCCGGATTTCGTGTTGGCGTGATCCGCTTTTCGCCGCCACCTATGCGGAGCTTCCCCAGGCCGGTTAGTCTTGCGCAAATTCGGGAAGGAATGCCGACATGCAACTCACTCTGAACGGGCGCAACGCGCTCATCACCGGCGGCTCCAAAGGCCTTGGCCTCGCGATGGCGCTGGCCTTCGCTAAGGCCGGCGGCAATGTCGCTCTGGTAGCACGCGGCACCGAGGCGCTCGAAGCCGCCAAGGCCGAGATCCTAGCCGCCGCGCCCAGTGCCAAAGTCGCCGCCATCTCGGCCGACATCCGCACCCTGGATGGCTGCAACGCCGCCGCCAAGGCCGCGGCCGAAGCCATTGGCCCCATCGACATTCTTGTGAACAATGCCGGCACCTCGCAGCGCGGGCCCTTTCTCGATGTGGCCGAGGAGCT
>JAQGHY010000216.1 GCA_028291455.1 Rubritepida sp.
TAACCTTCGCCTCAGCCTCTGGGCGATCCGCGCATGACCGCCGCCGGCGCCTGTCCGCAGAGGCGGGCGCTCGGCCTCCACCCACGCCGACCCCACGCCCGCGTGCCTGAAAATCAGAACCTCCCGAGGCCGGCATGAGCGACAATCCCTTCGGCGAACCCGATGACGCCGACCGCACGGTAATTCGTGGCGTGCCGGCGAGGCCGGTGGCGAGCGCGCCACCTCCGCCGCCCGCTTATGCCGCGCCGATGCCCTCACCCGGCGGCCCCGCGCCGCGCCTGGCCGGCGAGGCCGAGGCCCTGCCCAAGATCGGGCCCGGCCCGCTCGCCGCCGCCGCCTCTCCACTGCTCGAAATTCTGGCGCGGCTGGCCAATGCCGGCGTCATGGGCCAGCCCTCCGTGGAGGAGCTGCGCGAACGCGCCCTCCGTGCCCTGCGCGCCTTCGAGGCCGATGCGCGCGAGATCGGCTCCACCGCCGAGGAAATCCGCGCCGCGCACTACGTCGTCTCCGCGGCGCTGGACGATGTGGTGTTGAGCACGCCCTGGGGCGCGCAATCCGCCTGGGCCCAGAAGTCACTGGTCTCGACCTTCCATCAGGAGACCCGTTCGGGCGAGCGCGTCTTCGACCTGCTGGCCGGCATGCAGAAGGACCCCGGCCGCTACAAGGGTGCGCTGGAAGTCGCCTATCTCGCGCTTTCGCTGGGGCTGCAGGGCAAGTACCGGCTGATGCCGCGCGGCACGGCGGAGCTCGATCGCGTGCGGGAGGGGCTGTACCAGCTGCTCACCC
This sequence comes from Rubritepida sp., assembly GCA_028291455.1. Taxonomy (GTDB): domain Bacteria; phylum Pseudomonadota; class Alphaproteobacteria; order Acetobacterales; family Acetobacteraceae; genus Roseococcus. The sequence continues at coordinate 787 of JAQGHY010000216.1, forward strand.
AGCTGCGCGGCAATTACGAGCGTGAGCTCTCGCCGCATTGGCGGGGCGTGGATGCGCCGCACCGTGGCCAGAGCCGCAGCGTTCCCGCCTGGGTTGCCTTCGCGCTGGCCTTGGCGCTGCTCGGCGGCGGCTGGTACTACGTGTCCAACAGCCTCGCTGCGAGCGCTGGGGGCCTGTATGAGCGCATGGCAGCGCTGCCGCCCGGCGCCCTGCCCACCATCGACCGCACGGCGCCACCGGTGCCGCCCGCTCCGCCACCGCCGCCGCCACCCACCGCCGTGCCGCGCGCCGACGCGCTGCCGGGGTTGCGGCAGTTCCTGTCGCCCGAGATCCGCGAAGGCCTGGTCACCGTCGAGGGCGACGCCCAGCGCATCCTGGTCCGCATCCGCAACCGCGGCATGTTCCCCTCGGGCTCGGCCACGCTCGACCCGCGCTTCCGCGACCTGATGCGCCGCATCGGCGAAGGGTTGAAGACCGAGCCGGGGCGCGTGCTGATTCAGGGCCATTCGGACAACCAGCCCATCCGCACGGTGCGCTTCCCCTCCAACTTCGCGCTCTCGCTGGCGCGCGCTCAGGAGGCGGCAAACGTCATCATCGCGGCCAATGGCGAAGCGGCCCGCTTCACCGTCGAAGGCAAAGCCGATGCCGAGCCGCTGGCGCCCAACACCACGCCCGAAGGCCGCGAGGAGAATCGCCGCATCGAGGTGATCTTGCTGCGAGGGAATCGCTGAGATGCGCAGCTTCTTCACCATCCCCGCTCTAGGCTCGCTGTTCGGCGTGCTGCTGCTCGACGTGGTCATCTGGCTCTTCGCCCCGCTGCTGGGCGAGGCTTTCGATGCCATCTGGCTGCGGGCCATCCTGGTCGCGATCCCGCTGCTCATCTGGGCCGTCGCCTGCTTCCTGATCGGCCGCCGGCGCGACGGCCGTGACGCCGGCCTGCTCGAGGCCGCCGCCACGCCCGATCCCCAGGCCAAGAAGGACGAAGCCGCCGCCGAGGAAGAGGCCGAGCTGCGTGCGAAGCTGACCGACGCGCTGGCCAAGCTGAAATCGGCCACGGGCGGCAAGGGCGGCTATCTCTACGACCTGCCCTGGTATGCCATCATCGGCCCACCCGGCTCGGGCAAGACGACGGCGCTGCTGAACAGCGGACTGGAATTCCCGCTGGCGGAGGGCCGCGTGGCCGGCGTCGGCGGCACCCGTTTCTGCGACTGGTGGCTGACCGACCGCGCGGTGATGATCGACACCGCCGGCCGCTACACCACCCAGGACAGCGATGCCGGCGCCGACAAGGCGGGCTGGGAACGCTTCCTGGACATGCTGAAGAAGAACCGTCCGCGGCAGCCGCTGAACGGCGTGCTGGTCGCCTTCGGCATCGACATGCTTTCGCGGCTCGATGCCCCGCAGCGCGAGGCCCATGCGCGCAGCGTCCGCCGCCGCATCAAGGAGCTGGAGACGCGGCTCGGCCAACGCCTGCCGGTCTATTTCGTCGTCACCAAGAGCGACCTGCTGCCCGGCTTCATCGAGTTCTTCGACGATCTGGACAAGACGGCGCGCGAGCAGGTCTGGGGCTTCACCTTCCCCGCCAAGCCCTCGCCCGAGGGCGCCGTGACGCAGTTCGGGGCGGAGTTCTCGGCGCTGGCCGAGCGGCTGATGGTCCGGCTGATCGAGCGGCTGCAAGCCGAGCGCGGACCCGCACAGCGTGCGCTGATCGCGGGTTTCCCGGCACAGCTCGCCTCGCTGGAGACGCCGCTGCGGGAGTTTACCCAGGCGGCGTTCGGCGGATCCAAGCTCGACCCCGCCCCCTTCCTGCGCGGCGTCTACTTCACCTCCGGCACGCAGGAGGGCACGCCGCTCGACCGCCTGGCGGGCGCGCTCTCCCGCTCCTTCGGGCTGGACCCGACGCGGCCGGCCGCGGTGATGGGCCAGAAGGGCCGGGCCTACTTCCTCGCCCGCACGCTGAAGGACGTCGTGTTCAACGAGGCGCGGCTCGCGGCCAACGACCGCGGGCTGGAATCGCGCCGGCGCATCGTGCAGATCGGCTCCTGGGCGGCCGCGCTGCTGCTCGTGCTGGGCGGTGGCATCTGGGGCTACACAGCCCTGAATGCCGAGGCCACACGCAGCGAGCGCCTCGCCACCGCCGTGGGCGCCGCCGAGCAGACCGGCGCGAGTGCGCCGCTGGAGCGCGTGCGCAGCCCCGACCTCGCTCCTATTCTGGGCTATCTGGAGGCTGCGCGCGGCCTGCCGCCCGCCTCGCGCGGCGACGGCCCCGGCTTTGGGTTGAGCCAGGAGGAGATGCTCGCCTCCGGCGCCGACAGCGCCTATCGCCGCGCGCTGGATCGCGTGCTGCTGCCCCGCCTGCTGGCGCGGCTGGAGACGCAGATCCGCGAGGGCATCCAGCGGCCGGACTTCCTCTACGAGGCGGTGCGCGTCTATCTCATGCTGGGTAAGCAGGGGCCGCTGGACCGCAATCTCATCCGCGAATGGTTCTCGCTCGACTGGCAGGCCGCCTTCCCCGGTGCCGTGAACCAGCCGGGCCGCGACGCTCTGGGCCGCCATCTCGACGCGCTGCTGGCCGGCACGCTGGCCACCTATCCGCTGGACGGCGCGCTGGTGGATCAGGCGCGGCGCGTGTTCTCGCGGCTGCCGATGGCGCAACGCGTCTATGCGCGGCTGCGCCCCCTCGCCGACAATATGCCCACCTGGACTCCCGGCCGCCCCCTGGGCGCCGCCGGACAGCGCTATTTCACCCGCGCGAGCGGCCGCCCGATGACCGAGGGCGTACCGGGCTTCTTCACGGTTGAGGGGCTCTACGGCGCGGTGCTTCCGCGTCTGCCGCAGGCCGCGCTCGAAGCCGCCAGCGAATCCTGGGTGCTCGGGCCCGAGGCGGCCACCGGCGGCTCTGGCGATCCGCGCCGGTTGGAGGCGGATGTGCTCGGTCTCTACGCGGCTGACTATGTCCGCGCCTGGGAAGCGATGATCCAGGACCTCGTCCTGCCGCCGCTGGTCGGGCTGAACGCCTCGGCCGAGGCGCTGAACCTGCTGGGTGCGCCGAATAGCCCGATGAAGGACCTGCTGCGCTCAATCGCGCGACAGCTCTCGCCCGGAACCGCCCCAGAAATCCCGGGCGCCGCGGCCGCTACGAGCGCCCTGACGCAGGCCGCACAGGCGGCGGCCGGCGCGACGGCCAGCCGCTTGGCCGCAGTAGTGGGCTCCGCGGTCGGTGGCAGCAGCGGTGCCACCCCGGTCGCGCAGGTGGTGGAGGCTCGCTTCCAGCTTCTGCGCGAAGCGGCGGGGCAGCCGCTCGATGGCGTGCTGGCCATCCTCAACGACCTCTATGTCCAGGTCGCGCGGCTCGCCAATTCGCCGCCCGGCACCGTGATGCCGCCCAGCCCCGGCCTCGACCCCGGCCAGCGCCTGCTGTCCGAGGCGCAGCGGCAGCCCGAGCCGCTGCGTGCCTGGATGACGGCGCTGGCCCAATCCACCGGCCGCGCCCGCGCGGGCGGCGCGCAGGCGGCGATCGCCGCGGCAGCCGGCGGTGGT
>JAQGHY010000174.1 GCA_028291455.1 Rubritepida sp.
ATGAGGTCCTGGCGCGGCAGGTGGTGCTGGGGATGGCCCGGAGCGCGGCCAGGTAGGCGAACGCGCGCGGGAAAGTCAGGGTCTGGCGGCATGGCTGCATCACGCCTCAGATTCACCGTTGCCCCCAAGCCGCGCCTGTGTTTAATGCGCGCCACCCTGCCGTCGGCGTTGGCACGCCTGCGGCTATGCCTGTTTGCGCGCCCCGATCCCCGGTGGCCGCCAGGGCTGAGCATCCATAGGGAGACATCATGCCACTCTACGAATGCGTGTTTATCGCGCGCAACGACGTGACCCAGCAGCAGGTCGAGACCATCGCGGACAACATCGCGACCACCCTCGGCGAGCTCGGCGGCGAAGTCCAGAAGCGCGAATATTGGGGCCTGCGCGGCCTCGCCTACAAGGTGAAGAAGAACCGCAAGGGGCATTACATGCTCCTCGGCATCTCCACCCCCGCAGCCGGTATGCAGGAAGTCGTTCGCCAGCTCGGCCTGAACGAGGACGTGCTGCGCGAGCTCACCATCCGCGTCGAAGCCATCGATCCCGAGGCGCCCTCGGCCATCCTGGCCAAGCGCACCGACGACCGTGACCGTGAGCGCGGCTTCCGTGGGCCCAAGCCCGCAGGTCGCTTCAGCTCGGGCCGCACCGGTGGTGGCCGCGACGACCGCGAGGAGTTCCGTGCCCGTCCCCGTGACGAGATGGACCTCAACCTGAACGACGAGATGTGAGACGATGAGCGACACCGCCGAACCAAACATCGCCAATCGCCGCGCCGCAGTCGGCGCCCGCCGGCCGTTTTATCGCCGCCGGAAGTCCTGCCCGTTCTCCGGCCCCAACGCGCCGAAGATCGACCACAAGGACGTGCGCCTGCTGTCTCGCTTCCTGAGCGAGCGCGGCAAGATTGTTCCCAGCCGCATCACCGCCGTCAGCGGCAAGAAGCAGCGCGAGCTGGCCACGGCCATCAAGCGCGCCCGCTTCCTGGCCCTGCTGCCGTATGTGATCAACGACTGACATAAGGGGCCCATGGGGTGAGTCAGGCATCGGGCAATGGGGGGCTTTTGGGCCATCCCGGCGCCCTCGCGGCGGGTGCCGCGGGGGTGTGCTCGGCGCTGCTCGCGCTCTGGGCCATGCGGGGCATGCCGCTCGGCGGGCTGCTGCTGTGGCTGACGCCGCTGCCGATCTTCGCGGCGGCCTTCGCCTTCGGCGCGCGATCCGCGCTGATCGGCGTGGCCATCGCCTCGGTGGCGGTGCTGCTCAGCTCCTCCACCGTGGGCTTGCTGGTCTTCCTGGCGATGTTCGGCGTGCCGGCGGCCCTGATTTCAGCCACCGCCGTGCAGTCGGACCGGCTGGACCTGTCCTTGCCCTTGGCGGTGATCGGGCTCTGGCCCGTGGTGGTGCTGGTCATCCTCGACCTCTCCATCCCGGACCTCGAGGCCGAGATGCGCCAGGCGGTCGAACTCGGCGTCGCCCGGATGGGCGTTGCCCTGCCGGAAGGCATGGTGGATCAGATCGCCCTGGTGAAGGCGGCCGCGGCCGGTTTCTGGGTGGCGCTGCTGATGATCGGCAACGGCATGGCGGCGCAGCTTCTGCTGGCGCGGCAAGGCCTGGCGCTGCATCCGACGCCTCGGCCCGAGGAGCTTCGGCTGCCGAAGTGGTACCTGCCCTTGCCGCTGGTGGCCCTGGCGCTGTGGCTGGTCTTCGGGGGCGCGGTTGCGCTGTCCTCGCTGCTGATCCTGCTGGTGCCGGTCTTCCTGCTGGGCGTCGTCGGCGTGCATCGCCGATTGCGCGGGCGGGCGGGGCGGGTGGCGTTTCTCGCCGGTTTCTATGTGCTGATGCTCCTGTTTCTCCAAATAATGGCTCCGCTGATGATCGGCGTGGGTCTCTTCGACCAATATCGGCGGCACATGATGCCGCCCACAACCTGATCTGAGGCGTGCCATGATTGAACTCATCCTGATGCAGCGCGTGGACAAGCTCGGCCAGATGGGCGAGCTGGTTAAGGTGAAGCCCGGCTACGCGCGCAACTTCCTGCTGCCCGGCGGCAAGGCCCTGCGCGCCACCAAGGCGAACCTCGCCCGCTTCGAGGTCGACCGCGTGCAGCTGGAGGCCCTGAACCTCAAGCGCCGCGAAGAGGCCGAGCGCATTTCCGAGCGCATGGAGGGGCTCTCCGTGGTCCTCATCCGCTCCGCCGGCGACAGCGGAAACCTGTATGGTTCCGTCTCCGCGCGCGACATCGCCGATGGCTGCACCGCCGCCGGCCTGACCGTGCACCGTTCGCAGGTCCTGCTGAGCGAGCCCATCAAGATGCTGGGCCTCACCGAAGTGCGCGTGGAGCTGCACCCCGAGGTGCACCTGCCCGTGATCGTGAACGTGGCCCGCAGCCCCGAAGAGGCCGAGAAGCAGTCGCGCGGCGAGGAGATTGCCCGCGAGGAGGAGATCACGCTCGAGGACGAGCTGGTCGCCGAGCTGGGCGCCGCTTCGCGCGAGTAATTCCGGCGCCGTTTGCGTCGTTCGACGAAGGGGGCCGCGAGGCCCCCTTTTTCGTGGGCTGGACATTCGCAGCATGGAATACGCCCTCACCCTGATCGGCTTTGCCTTGGCCACCTCCGGCACGCCGGGGCCGAACGTGCTGATGGTCGCCGCGGCTTCGGCGCAGGTCGGGTTCCGGCGGGTCATTCCGCACATGCTGGGCATCACGATCGGCTTTCCCGCGATGTTCGTCGTGGTGGCGCTCGGCCTCGGCGTGCCCTTCGCGGAATATCCCTCCCTGCACCGGGCGATGCAGTTCCTCGGCGGAGGCTGGCTGCTCTGGCTCGCCTGGAAGATCGCGACGGCGCCGCCGCCGGGCGAGGCGAAACCCACGGCACCGCTTGGCTTCCTGGGTGCTGCGGCCTTCCAGTGGGTGAACCCGAAGGCCTGGATGATCGTGCTCGCGGCGCTGCCCGCCTTCACCACGCCTGGCCTGCCAATGCTGGCGCAGGCGCTGGTGATCGCGCTCGTCTTCGCGCTGGTGTCCATGCCGTGCCTGCTCGTCTGGGCCTGGCTGGGCCAAACCGCGCGTCAGCTGCTCGGTGACGGCGCCCGACTCCGCGCCTTCAACTGGACGATGGCGCTGCTGCTGGTGTTGAGCCTGCTGCCGATGATCAGCGGGTGAAGCCGGCGCCGATCCGGCGACGCGCGGATGCGACCATTACATTGAATTTGCGAGCCCTTCGCAATAGCCTGGAGAATGACCAACAAAGAAGGGATCCCCCATGCCGCGCTTCCTGCTCGCCCTCCTCCTGCTCGTGGGGCTCGCTGCCTGCGCCGTGGCGCCCGATGTCCGCGTCGACCAGGATCGCACGGCGGATTTCTCCCGTTACCGCAGCTTCGGTTGGGCAGACCCCCTCGGGACGGATCGCTCGGGCTATACCACGCTGACCACCGGGCGGCTGAAGGCGGCCGTGCAGCGGGAGATGTTCGCGCGCGGCTATTCCCTCTCCGCCACGCCCGATCTGCTGGTGAATTTTCACGGCCGGCTGCAGGAACGCACGCAGGTCCAGACGGTCCCGGCAATCTCGCCCATCGGCTACTACGGCTACCGAGGCTACGGCGCCTGGCCGGGCTACGCCTTCGGTGCCACCACCTTCGTGGATCAGTATACCGAGGGCACGGTGAACGTGGATCTGGTGGATCGCGCGCGGAACACCCTGGTGTGGGAGGGGGTGGCGGTGGCAGAGGTGACCTCGCAGGATCGCGCCGACCCGGCCGAACGGCTGGACCGCTCGGTGGCGGCGATCTTCGCCCGCTATCCGTACCGTGCCGGCGTGGGAACGCCCGTACTGCCGCCGCGCTGAAACGAAAAAGGCGGCGACCGGTCTGGTCGCCGCCTTTTCATTTGATGCCGAAAGTGCGGCTCAGGCCGCCTTGGCCATCCCGCGCAGCACGAAATGCAGGATGCCGCCGTTGCGGTAGTACTCGACCTCGTCGGCCGTATCGACGCGGCACAGGACCTCGGTCTTCACCACCTGACCGTCGGCCCGGGTGATGACCAGCTCCAGCTTCATGCGCGCCTTCAGCTCCTCGACGCCGATGATGTCTACCATCTCGTCGCCGCGCAGCCCGAGCGAGTTGCGGCTCTCGCCTTCCTTGAAGACCAGCGGCAGCACGCCCATGCCCACGAGGTTGGAGCGGTGGATGCGCTCGAAGCTTTCAGCGATGACGGCCTTCACGCCGAGCAGGAAGGTGCCCTTGGCCGCCCAGTCGCGTGAGGAGCCGGTGCCGTATTCCTTGCCGCCGAAGACGACCAGCGGCACGCCTTCTTCCTTGTAGCGCATCGCGACGTCGTAGATCGGCGCCACGTCGCCCGAGGGGTAGTGCTTGCTGAAGCCGCCCTCGATGCCGGCGACCATCTCGTTCTTGATGCGGATATTAGCGAAGGTGCCGCGCATCATGACCTGGTGGTTGCCGCGCCGCGCGCCGTAGCTGTTGAAGTCCGTCGGCCGCACCTGATGCTCGAGCAGATATTCGCCGGCCGGGCTCGACTTGCGGATATTGCCCGCGGGCGAGATGTGGTCGGTCGTGATGCTGTCACCCAGCAGTCCCAGGACGCGGGCGCCGCGGATGGAGGCGAGCGGCTTCACGTCCATGGTCATGCCCTCGAAGTAGGGCGGGTTCTGCACGTAGGTGGAGCCGCTGTTCCAGCGATAGGTGTCGCTATCCGCATCGACGCGGATGGCCTGCCACTGCTCCGTGCCCTTGAACACGTCCGAGTAGCGCGACATGAACATCTTGCGGGTCACGACGTCATGGACGATCTCGCTCACCTCCTCCTGCGTCGGCCAGATGTCCGTCAGCATGACGGGCTGGCCGTCGCTGCCGGTGCCAATCGGCTCGTGCATCAGGTCGATCTTCACCGTGCCGGCCAGCGCATAGGCGACGACCAGCGGCGGCGAGGCGAGGTAGTTCGCGCGGACATTGGCGTGGACGCGGCCCTCGAAGTTGCGGTTGCCCGAGAGCACGCCGGCGACGACCAGCTTGTTGTCCTCGATCGCCTCGACCATCGCCTCCGGCAGCGGGCCGGAATTGCCGATGCAGGTGGTGCAGCCGTAGCCGACCGTCTGGAAGCCCAGCGCATCGAGATCCTCGGTGAGCTTGGAGGCGTTTAGATAGTCGGTGACGACCTGCGAGCCCGGCGCCAGCGAGGTCTTCACCCAGGCCTTGGGAGCCAAGCCCTTGGCGCGCGCCTTGCGGGCCACCAGGCCGGCGGCCACGAGCACGTAGGGGTTCGAGGTATTGGTGCAGGAGGTGATCGCCGCGATCACGACGTCGCCATGGCCGAGGTCGAACTCGGCGCCCTCGATGTCGACGCGCTTGGTCGCCTCGTCGCCCGGGACGCCCATGGTGCCGGCCGCGAGGTCCTTGGCGAAGGAGGCGCCGACGGAGCCGAGCGCCACGCGGTCCTGCGGGCGCTTCGGGCCGGCCATCGAGGGCTCTACGGTCGAGAGGTCGAGCTCCAGCGTGTCGGAGAAGACGGGGTCGGGCGTGGTGTCGTCGCGCCACATGCCCTGCGCCTTGCAGTATTCGCGCACGAGGTTGATGCGGTGCTCGTCGCGGCCGGAGAGGGTGAGGTAGCCGATGGTCACCTCATCGACCGGGAAGAAGCCGCAGGTCGCGCCGTATTCCGGGGCCATGTTGGCGATGGTCGCGCGGTCGGCGAGCGCCATGCCGCCGAGGCCGGGGCCGAAGAACTCGACGAACTTGCCGACGACGCCCTTCTTGCGGAGCATCTGGGTGACGGTGAGGACCATATCGGTCGCCGTCACGCCCTCGCGCAGCTTGCCGCTGAGCTTGAAGCCGATCACGTCGGGGATGAGCATGGCGATGGGCTGGCCGAGCATCGCGGCCTCGGCCTCGATGCCGCCGACGCCCCAGCCGAGCACGCCCAGGCCGTTGATCATCGTGGTGTGGCTGTCGGTGCCGTAGCAGCTGTCGGGGTAGACGTAGGTGTCGCCGATGTCGGTGGCGGTCCAGACGACCTGGCCGAGATATTCCAGGTTCACCTGGTGGCAGATGCCGGTGCCGGGGGGAACGACGCGGAAGTTGTCGAAGGCTTCCTGGCCCCAGCGGAGGAACTCGTAGCGCTCGCCGTTGCGCTCGAACTCGATGTCCACGTTGGTCTGGAGTGCGCTGGCGCTGCCGGAGACGTCCACCATCACCGAGTGGTCGATCACGAGGTCGACGGGGACGAGCGGGTTCACCTTGCGGGGATCGCCGCCGAGGCTGGAAAGCGCGTCGCGCATGGCGGCAAGGTCGACGACGGCGGGGACGCCGGTGAAGTCCTGCAGGAGGATGCGGGCGGGCTTGAAGGGAACTTCCTTCTCGCTATGGCCCTGCTGCACCCATTCGGCGATCGCCTTGGCGTCGTTCACGGTGTAGCTGCGGCCATCCTCGAAGCGGAGGACGTTTTCCAGCAGCACCTTGAGCGAGTAGGGCAGGCGCGAGATATCGCCGATCTGCTTCGCCGCTTCGGGCAGGCTGAAATAATGGTAGGTCTTGCCGTCCACCAGGAGCTGGCGGCTCGTCTTAAGACTGTCCTGCCCGATCATGCGCATTGGGATTTGTCCTCTAATCTGTCGTTGCGGGTTTAAGCATGACGCTGTTTCACGGTCCATGGAGGTGAGCCTGTTCGAAGCGCGGGAATTGGCCTGCTGGCGCGCCGAACGGCTGGTTTTCGCCGGTCTTTCCTTCTCGGTTTCCCCTGGCGAGGCGCTGCTGCTGACCGGCGCGAACGGCGCTGGGAAGTCGTCGCTGCTGCGGCTACTGGCGGGGCTGCTTGCCGCGGCGGAGGGCAGCCTGTCCTGGGACGGCGCGGATTGCTTCGCCGACCTGGCCGCGCATGGCGCGAAACTGCGGTATCTCGGCCATCAGGACGCGCTGAAGCCCTCGCTGACGGCAGTCGAGAACCTGCGCTTCCACGCCAGCCTGCAAGGCGGCGATGTGGCGGCGGCGCTGGATGCCTTCGGACTGGCGCCGCTCGCGGACCTGCCGGTGCGGCTGTTCTCCTCGGGGCAGAAGCGGCGGCTGGCTTTGGCGCGGCTGTCGCTGCGGCCCGCACGTTTGTGGCTGCTGGATGAACCAACCGTAGGGCTCGACGCGGCGTCAGTTGAGAGACTCGGGCCGGTTTTCGCAACTCACCGCGCGGCGGGCGGAATTGTGATCGCGGCGACGCACCTGCCGTTGCCGCTCCCGGGCGCGCGGGAGCTTCGGCTTTGATGGCCCTGCTGGCGCGGGAGCTGCGGATCGCCATCCGCCATCCCGCCGACACGCTTGCCGCGGTGATGTTCTTCGTCCTCGTCGCGGCGCTGTTCCCCTTCGGTGTCGGACCCTCGCCGGAGCTGCTGGCGCGGCTGGCGCCGGGCGTGTTGCTGGCGGCCGCCTTGCTGGCTGCGCTGCTGCCGCTGGACCGGCTGTTCGGCGCCGAGGCGGAGGACGGATCACTCGACCAGCTTCTGCTTTGTGGTCTGCATCCGGCGGGCATCGCTGCGGTGAAGGCGCTGGGGCACTGGATCACGACCGGGATCCCGCTGGTACTGGCCTGCCCGATCGCCGCCGCCCTGCTGAACCTGCCGGTCGAGGCCTGGGGCGTGGCGATGCTGGCGCTGGGGCTGGCCTCGGCGATCCTGTCGGTCCTGGGCGCGGCGGGAGCGGCGCTGACGCTGGGGGCGCGGCGGGGTGGCGTGCTCTTGCCGCTGCTGGTCCTGCCGCTGGCGATCCCGGCGGTGATCTTCGGTGCCGCGGCGATCGAGGCGGCAGCGAACGGGCTCGCGGTGCGGCCCTTTCTCATGCTTGAGGCGGCGATGCTGGCGCTGGCGATGCCGCTGGCGCCGCTGGCCGCCGGCTCGGCGCTGCGCGGAGATTAGTTGCGCTGGCGGCCGGCAAAGTTGGCGCTTTCTCCGATTTACCCTGTAGGCTCGAAACATTCCTCTGGATGGAGTTGTGCCGTGCATCCCACTACCGCTTTGGCGGCCGTCATCTGCCTCGCGGCCGGCCCCTCGCTGGCCCAGACCCCGACGGTCTGTTCGGGGCGGATCGAGCTCCTATCCGTCACGCCGCAGTGGGTTGAAGGCGCTGAGGCGCGCCAGGCCGTAGGGCTGCGCGTCGCCTTCGCCAATCGTAGCGGGGAGCCGCTGGTGGTGCAGCCCGTGCTCCAGGCCTGGTCCCGCCCGCAGCCGGGACCACCGGTGTTCCTGCAACCCGCCGCGACGCGGACGGTGTCGCTGGCGCTGGCGCCGGAACAGCAAGGCCGCGTCGCGCCCGAGGAGCTGATCCTGGGGCTGGGCGCGAGTTGCCGTATTCGATGAGATTGGGGCCCCGGCGGGGTTGCGGATGGGGGGAGTCCCCGCCGGGGATACCGCCGCGCCTGGGGGAAGGCGGTGCGGCGGTAATGTCAGCAGTTCCTACCGGCAGGCCACGCGCGTGGCAGGCGGCAGGTCGTATACTGTGCTCAACGCGCCGGTGCCTCCCGGGTTGTTGAAACGATCCTGGCCCAAAGCGACCGTTGCCGTGCCCCAGGGGCCGAGCGAACTGAACTGCGTGCCGTTCGGGCGGTTCTGCGACTGCTGGGCATTGAAGGTCACGGCATAGGTCGCGGGCTCGGCGGTCGTGTTCTGCAGGACCAGGAAGTAATGGACGGTGCTGGTGCGGCTGTTGCTGTTCACCGTGCTGTAGAAGCTCGCGGCCTGAAGCTTGCCGCCGCAGTAATTGGGATTCTGCTGTGCCGCGGCCGGCGTGATCGGCACCAGTCCCATGCCCAGCGCGGCGGTCGTGGCGACCAAGGCCAATGCGATATTCTTCATCTCTCTGCTCCATCGTTTCTAAACCGGCCGCGGGTTTGCTGCTCCGATGAAGCAGCACTAACGCCGCCTCCATGATCGTGGCCAATACGCGACAACGTCCTTTGTCATCGGTGCCGCCTATCGTGCGGCAGAGGCTTGCCGAGCGCGTTAGTTCTACTTATGTTCTTACGCCATGGCCAAAGATCGCACCCGTTACGTCTGCCAGGCCTGTGGCGCCTCCCATACGAAGTGGCAGGGTCGCTGCGACGGCTGTGGCGAATGGAACACCCTGGTCGAGGAATCGACCGCGCCGCGTGGACCGGGACCGGCCGGCAAGGCGCCGCCGGGGCGGGGCATCACCTTCGTCGGCCTTGCCGGCGAGAGCGCGCCGCCGCCGCGCCACCTGACGGGCATCGCCGAGCTGGACCGCGTGCTGGGCGGCGGCTTCGTGCCGGCCTCGGCCGTGCTGGTGGGCGGCGATCCCGGCATCGGCAAATCGACCATCCTGCTCCAGGCCGCGGCCCGGATGGCGAGCGCGGGCAAGCGTGTCCTGTACATCTCGGGCGAGGAGGCGGTGGACCAGGTGCGCCTGCGCGCGCGCCGCCTGGGCCTCGCGGATGCGCCAATGGGCCTGGCGGCGGCCTCCGCCCTGCGCGACATCCTGGCCAGCTTGGAGGCCGAGCAGGACGCCACGCTCGTCGTCATCGATTCCATTCAGACGATGTGGCTGGACGCGCTGGATTCCGCGCCCGGCACCGTCGCCCAGGTGCGGACCTGCGCGGCCGAGCTCATCCGCTGCGCCAAGGCGCGCGGCTTCGCGCTGGTCCTGGTGGGCCATGTGACCAAGGAGGGCACGCTCGCCGGGCCGCGCGTGCTGGAGCACATGGTGGACGCCACGCTCTATTTCGAAGGCGACCGCGGCCACCAGTTCCGCATCCTCCGCGCCACCAAGAACCGCTTCGGCGCCACCGACGAGATCGGTGTCTTCGAGATGACCGAGGGCGGGCTGGTGGAGGTCGCCAATCCCTCCGCGCTGTTCCTGGCGGAGCGGCGAGGCAATATCTCCGGCAGCGCGGTTTTCGCCGGCGTCGAGGGCACGCGGCCGGTGCTGGTGGAGGTGCAGGCGCTGCTCTCGCCCAGCAACGGCGGCAGCCCGCGGCGCCAGGTGATCGGCTGGGAGGGCGGGCGGCTCTCCATGCTGCTGGCCGTGCTGGAGGCTCGCGCCGGGCTGAGCTTCGGGCAATCCGACGTCTATCTGAACATCGCCGGCGGCCTGCGGATCGGCGAGCCCGCGGCCGACCTCGCCGTCGCGGCCGCGCTGATCTCCGCCATCACCGACCAGCCGACCGATCCCGATGCGGTGTATTTCGGCGAGGTCGGGCTTTCGGGCGAGATCCGCCAGGTGTCCCAGGCGGATCAGCGCCTGCGGGAGGCGCAGAAGCTGGGTTTCGGCGCCGCCGTCCTGCCCCGCCGCGTTGCCCGGGGCAGCAAGGCGCCGCCGCCGGTCGAGGGGCTGCGCCTCACCGAGATCGGCCATCTCGCGGATCTCGTGGCTCCCTTCGCGGCCAAGACGGTAAAGAAGGCGCGGGCTTAAGCGGCTTCCGATTCCTGGGGACTCACGCGAATCGTGGTACCCGGCTATACGCCCGCAAGCATGACCTGGGCCGATGGCATCCTTCTGATCGTGATGGTGGCCTCGGCTATCCTCTCATTCCTGCGCGGTTTCGTGCGGGAGTTCCTCGGCGTCGCCGCCTGGATCGGCGCGGCCATCGCCGCCTTCTGGCTGCGTGAGCCCATCGCCGCCAAGCTCGAAGGCACCGTGGAGCCCGATTGGCTGGCCGACGGCGTGGCGGTTGGCGTGGTGTTCCTGATCGTCCTCGTCGTGCTCAAACTGATCATCCACGCATTGGCGGGTCGCGTGCAGCGCAGCCCGCTGGGGGGTGTGGATCGTTCGCTCGGGGCCATATTCGGATTGGCGCGCGGCGCCTTCATCGCGGCTTTGGCATATGTGCTTGCGGGGCTCTTCGTCCCCGCGGTCGAGCGCTGGCCTGAGGCGGTGCGGGAAGCCCGGGCGCTGCCTCTTGTCGTGGATGGCGCAAGATGGGTTGTGGGGCTGATGCCGGAGGAGTATCGCCCCCGCATCGCGTCTCCGCCTGAACGCCGCGAGCCCACGCAGGAGGACCTGATGCGTCCACCTGCCCGCAACCGAACGTAAAGGTCGCTCCCACATGTCCTTACCCCATTCGGACGACGACAAGTTCCACGAAGAATGCGGCGTCTTCGGCGTGTGGCGCCACAAGGACGCGGCGGCGCTGACGGCCCTCGGGCTGCACGCCCTGCAGCATCGCGGGCAGGAGGCTTCGGGCATCGTCACGCTCGACGACAAGGGGGTTTTCCACACCCATAAGGGCCTCGGCCTGGTGGGCGATATTTTCGGCAATGCAAAGGTCATGGCGAGCCTGCCGGGCAGCGTGGCGGTCGGCCACAATCGCTACGCCACCACGGGCGAGACGGCGCTGCGCAACGTGCAGCCGCTCTTCGCCGATTTCGAGTTCGGCGGCTTCGCGGTCGGCCACAACGGCAACCTCACCAATGCGGGCGTGCTGAAGCGGGCGCTGGTCCGGCGCGGCTGCCTGTTCCAGTCCACGACGGATAGCGAGGTCTTCGTCCACCTCATCGCCATCAGCCTCTATTCGACCGTGCTGGACCGGCTGATCGACGCGCTGAAGCAAGTGCAGGGGGCGTATTCGCTGGTGGCGCTGCACAATGGCGCGCTGATCGGCGCGCGCGATCCGCTGGGCGTGCGGCCCTTGGTGCTGGGCCGGCTGAACGATGGCTGGGTCCTGGCGAGCGAGACCTGCGCGCTCGACATCGTCAGCGCCGAATTCGTGCGCGACATCGAGCCGGGCGAGATCGTCATCATCGACGACACCGGCATCCGCTCCGTGAAGCCATTCCCGGACACCGCCAACCGCTTCTGCATCTTCGAATACATCTACTTCGCGCGGCCCGACTCCGTGGTCGAGGGCACGCCGGTCTACGAGGCGCGCAAGCGCATCGGTGCTGAGTTGGCCCGCGAGAGCCATGTGGATGCCGACGTGGTGGTGCCGGTGCCCGATAGCGGCGTGCCGGCGGCCATGGGCTATGCGACCGAATCGGGCATCCCCTTCGAGCTCGGGATCATCCGCAACCACTATGTCGGCCGCACCTTCATCGAGCCGACCGACCAGATCCGCCACCTCGGTGTGAAGCTCAAGCACAGCGCCAACCGCGCGATGCTCCAGGGCAAGCGGGTGATCCTGGTGGACGATTCCATCGTGCGCGGCACCACCTCGCGGAAGATCGTCGAGATGGTCCGCCATGCCGGCGCGGCGGAGGTGCATATGCGCATCTCCTCGCCGCCGACCACGCATAGCTGCTTCTACGGCATCGACACGCCGGAGCGGAGCGAGCTGCTCGCCGCGCAGAACGATCTCGAGGAGATGGCCAAGCTGATCGGCGTGGACAGCCTGGCCTTCATCTCCATCGACGGGCTGTACCGCGCGCTCGGCAAGTCCGGGCGCGACCCCGCCAAGCCCGCCTTCTGCGACGCCTGCTTCACCGGCGACTACGCCATTCCGCTGACGGACATGACGGACAATGCCGAACGGCGCGGCAGCCTGCTGCGGGTCGGCGCGTGAGTTCAGGCGTGCTGGCGGGGCAGGTCGCTCTCGTTACCGGGGCAAGCCGCGGGATCGGGCGGGCCACGGCGGTCGCTTTGGCGAAGATGGGCGCGCATCTCGTGCTTACCGCCCGCACCCAGGGCGGCCTGGAAGAAACCGATGACATGATCCGCGCGGCCGGCGGCACGGCGACGCTGCTGCCGCTGGATATGGTGCGCGAGGCGGAGCAGTTTGACATGCTCGGCCCATCGATCGTGCAGCGCTTCGGGCGGCTGGACATCCTGGTGCATGCGGCGGGCGTGCTGTCGAAGCTGACGCCGGCCGCGCATATCATGCCGCGCGACTGGGAGGAGAGCCTGGCCGTCAATACCAGTGCCACCTGGCGGCTGATCCGCACCTGCGATCCACCGTTGCGCGCCGCACCGCTGGGCCGCGCGATCGTGGTGACGGACTCCGTTGCGGGCGCGCCGATGGCCTATTGGGGCCTCTATGGCGCGGCCAAGGCGGCGCAGGCGTATCTGGTGCGGAGTTGGGCGCTGGAAGTGGAGCAGACCCCGCTGCGCGTGGTGCTGGCCGATCCGGGGCCGGTGGCAACGAACCTTCGCGCCGCCGCGTATCCCGGCGAGGATCAGACCAAGATCCGCCAGCCGGAGGATGCAGGCGCGGCCATCGCCGCGCTGGCGGCGACCGACCTGCCGCGCGGCGAAACGATCAGGGTTTAGGCCCACTCGACACCTTCCGACCTGTGCGCCATCTCTGCGCCGCCGAGATCGAGGACCTGAACCATCAACTACCGCCACGCCTTCCACGCCGGCAACTTCGCCGACTGCATGAAACACGCGCTGCTCGTCTGGCTGCTGCAGGCGTTGACGCGCAAGCCGGCGGCGTTCCGCGTGCTCGACACCCATGCCGGAGCCGGACGCTACGACCTCAACAGCGACGCCGCGCTGCGCACCGGCGAGTGGCGCCAGGGCATCGCGCGTCTGCAGGGCATCACTGAAGGGCCGCTGGCCGATTACGTCGCCCTGGTCGGGCAGGACGGCAGCTATCCGGGTTCGCCGGCCATCGCGTCGGCGCTACTGCGCGAGCAGGACCGTCTCGCCTTGGTCGAACTGCATGAGGCGGATTACGCGGAGCTGCGGGCGCTGTTCCGCGCGGACCCGCAAGTGGCCGTGCATCGCCGCGACGGCTGGGAGGCGCTGCGCGCGCTGACGCCCTTTCCCGAAAAGCGCGGCCTGGTGCTGATGGACCCGCCCTTCGAGCAGCCCGGCGAATACGAGCGGCTGACGGCGGCCATCACCGATGTCTCGCGCCGTGCGCGCGGGCTGGTGCAGGCGGCCTGGTATCCCATCAAGGGCCGGGCTCCGGTGCGAGCCTTCCATACGGCGCTCGCGGATTCCGGCGTGAAGGACATCCTGGCGGCCGAGCTGCATCTGCGCGAGCCGACGGATGCGGCGCGGCTCAACGGCTGCGGCCTCATCATCGTCAACGCGCCCTATGGTTTCGAGGATGCCGCGCGCGAGATGCTGACGGAGTTGCGCGGCCGGCTCTCCATCGGCGAGCCCGGCGACGGATGGGCGCTGACGCGCATCGCCGATGAGTGAGATCGCGGTCATCGGTGCAGGCGCCTGGGGCACGGCGCTGGCGATTCACGCGGCGCGGCTGGGGCATGGCGTGGTGCTCTGGGCGCGCGACCCCGCCCGTGCAGCGAAGATGGCGGCGGCGCGCGAGAACACGCGGCTGCCCGGCGCGAACCTGCCGGAGACGCTGCGGATCACCAGCGATGCGGCGGATGCCAGCCACGCGCAGCTCGCCATCATAGCCGTGCCGATGCAGCCTCTGCGCGGGGTGCTGGCGATGCTGCCGGCGCGGCTGCCGGCTGTGCTGCTGGCCTGCAAGGGGTTGGAGACGGGCAGCCTGCGTCTGCCGCTGGAAGTCCTGACCGAGGCGCGGCCCGACCTGATCGGCGGCGTCCTTTCCGGGCCGAATTTCGCGCATGAGGTGGCGGGCGGCCTGCCGGCGGCAAGCGTGGTGGCGGCGGCCGATGCCGCGCTGTGCCAGCAGGCGCAGGCGCTGCTCTCGGGCGGGGCGCTGCGGCTCTATGCGAGCGAGGATGCGCTGGGCGTCCAACTCGGTGGCGCCGCGAAGAATGTGCTCGCCATCGCCGCCGGAATCGCGATGGGGGCAGGCCTCGGCGAGAATGCCCGCGCCGCGCTGATCACGCGCGGGCTGGCGGAATTGTCCCGGCTGGTGGTCGGGCTCGGCGGCAAGGCGGAGACGGCATCGGGGCTTTCCGGCCTTGGCGACCTGCTCCTGACGGCGACGGGACCGTCGAGCCGCAACAGCTCGCTCGGCATGGCGCTCGGGCGCGGAATGGCGCTGTTTGAAATCCTGGCGGGACGTGCCGGCGTTACCGAGGGCGTAGCCACCGCGCCCGCTTTGCTGGCCCGTGCCGAGGCGGCGGGGGTGGAACTTCCGATCTGCGCCGCCGTTGGAGCCATGCTGGAAGGGCGGCTCGATGTGCAGGGCGCGCTGAAGGCCCTGCTGGCGAGACCTGTCCGGCAGGAGTGAGTTTTTTCGCGGAGGCTATCGACTATGAGAATCCCCATCATCCTGACGCTCTTGGCAGCCATCGCCACGCCGGCCGCGGCACAGCGGTCCCCGCTGATGATGCCCACGCGCGACGTCACGATCACCTATCGCCTAGTCGGCGGGCAGGACGGGCATCCCGCGAATATGGAGATGTCCTGGATGGCCGCGCGCCATACGCAACGCATGGAGATGCCGGGCACCGGCTGGTCCGTCGCCGACCATGCCACCAACACCGGCTTCATCGTGATGGACGAGGCGCGCCGCGTGATGGACATGCCGGCATCGGTGCTGCGCCGGCAGCTCGGCGCGCCGCAGGATGCGGTGTTCACGCGGGAAGGGACGGAGACCGTCGCCGGCTATTCCTGCACGGTCTGGCGCTATCAGGACGGCGCGAACGAGGGTCGGGTCTGCCTGACGTCCGATGGCGTGATGCTGCGCAGCATGATCACCGTCCGCGGCACGGCCGGCGGGGTGGAGGCGGTGCAGGTGACCTATGCCACCCAGGATCCCGCGCGCTTCCTGCCTCCGGCGGGATATCAGCGCATCCCCGCGCCGCCGCCGCGGGAAAGGCCTGCTCGCTAGAGCCCTACTTCCCCACGCCGCTCCAGGTGATCGCGCCCGCGGTGTTGCACGCCTCGCAAAGCGGCTTCCAATGCGCGTGCTCGGTGCCGCAATGCCCGCAGCGCCAGACCGGATCGACCGGGGCGGTCGCCGCTTCGCGCAGCCAGACCGCTTCCTTCTCGCGCGCGGCATCGGGGCCGTGCTCGGCGCGTTCGAGCTCGACCAGCATCGCGTGGCAGCGCCGGTCGGCCTCGCCGGTCGCGTGCCAGGCGGTGAGTTCCTGGCGGGCGCGGCCGGTCAGCCCGGCATCGAGCGCCACGCGGGCGCGGATCAGCCGGCTCTCCGGATGCGCCACGCTGTTGCGCGTGAGGTCGTCGACCAACTTCACGCGGCGGATGCGGTCCTCCTCGCCGGCCAGATAGGCGGCGGCGATGTCCGGATGCGGCGCCGCGTCCCAGCCCTGCTGCAGCACCGAGCGCGCGCGGCGGGGGCTGCCGGCATCGGCCAGACGCTTGGCGTGGGCCAGCACGGCGGGCGAAAAGCTCGGATCGGCCATGAAGGCTTGGCGCTCCAACTCGCGCGCCTTCACCGGATCGGTTTCCTGCTCGTCGGC
>JAQGHY010000175.1 GCA_028291455.1 Rubritepida sp.
GCGACATGGTCTCGGCATTGGCCTGGGTGACGCCGTACTCTTCAGCCTCGACCATCGCGTAATGCACGGAGGTGATGATGTTCGCCCACTGGTCGTCGCCGTTGCGCACGAAGGGACCGAGCGGCTCCTTGCTGATCGTCTCCGCCAGCACGGTGTAGAGCGCGGGGTCCGGCGCGACGGTGATGGCGCCCGCGAGTGCCGAGGAATCCTGCGTCATCGCATCGCAGCGGCCGGCGAAGAAGGCCGAATACATCGTGTCGATGCGCTCGAAGATCACCGGCTGGAAGCGGAGGCTCCGGGCGCGCGCGATATCGGCCAGGTTCAGCTCATGCGTCGTGCCCTGGGCCACGCAGACGGTCGCGCCGTCGAGCTGCTGCACGGTGGTCACGTTGGAATCGCGGCGCACGGCGAAGCCCTGGCCGTCGTAGAAGTTCACCGCGATCTGGCGCAGGCCGATGGTGTTGCCGCGCTGGAAGGTCTGTGTGGAATTGCGGTAGAGCACGTCGACCTCGCCGGCCTGCAGCGCGGTGAAGCGGTTCTGCGCGGTCAGCGGGACGAAGCGCACCTTGGTCGCGTCGCCGAGCACGGCGGCGGCGACGGCGCGGCAGTAATCGGCATCGAGGCCGCGATACTCGCCGCGGCTGTCGGCGATCGAGAAGCCCGCAAAGCCCTGGCTAACGCCGCAGATCAGCGTGCCGCGCTGGCGAACGGTGTCGATGGTGGCGGCGGAGGCCGCCCCGGCCCCGAGGGCGGCACAGGCGGTGGCCAGGACGGCCGCCGCGATCGTCAATTTGCGAATCATCATGCTTTCCTCAATTCCTCATGGGTGTTTGGCCGCCCGCATAGCGATCCAGGCCGGTGGACCAGTACCGCGCCGCGCGGCTATCGGCCAGTTCAGCAGCGGCGGCGGATGAAATCCACCACGGCCCGCGCGCAGGCGTCCGGATGCGTCGCCGCCACGTGGTAGGAATCGCCGGGCACCACCATGAACTCCGACCCCCGGATCTCCTTTTGCCAGCCCCGCACCGCCTCCACCGAGCCCAGCCCGCTGCCATCGGTGGTGATGACCAGAGTGGGGCATGAGATCCCCGGCAGGTCGTCCCGCACGTCGATCGCCGGCACCGAGCGGATGAAGCCGAGCTGGGTGGATCGCGCCGTCGCGCCCATGAGCTTGGCCCAGCCCTCCATCATCTCCGGCGGCGAGGCCGCACCGAGCCGGCCCGGCATCGTCCAGCGGGCCCAGCTCTCGACGCCGTTCCGCTCGATGTGGTCGAGCCAGGAGGCCGCGCGGTCGCCCAGCGAGGCCGTTCCGGAAACGATCCCGCCGACCACCGCGAGTGAGCGCAGCCGGTCCGGGTGCCGTGCCGCCATCCGCATCGCGATCGGGCAGCCGATCTTGGCCGAGACGAGATGGAAGGAGGCAAGGCCCAGCTGGTCCGCCAGCGCGAGGAAATCGTCGACGATGCGGTCCATCGACCACGGGTAATCCAACGCCATCGCGGTCGAACCGCCGAAGCCGCGCATATCCGGGCGCACCACGCGGAACTCCCGCCCGAGCACGGGCATCCAGGAATTCCAGGCCTCGCCGTTCTCGGCATTGCCGTGGAGCAGCAGCATCGGCTCCGCCTCTCGCCAGGGGTCGGCGAAGGCCTCGTCGCGGTAGAACATCTCGAGGTCGGGGGTGATGCGGGTCAGCGGCATGCGCGGTTCCTCATTCCGGGCTGATGCCGGAAGCGCGGATCACCTGCGTCCACTTGGTGATGTCGGTGTGAATGCGCTGCGCGAAGGCGTCGGGATCGCTCGGCGCGGGATCGGCGCCCAGATCCGCGAGGCGGCGGATGATGGCTTCCTGGGCCAGGATCGCCCGGATTTCGCGGTTCAGCCGCTCCACAACCGGGGCCGGTGTGCCCGCCGGCGCCAGGATGCCGTTCCATCCCAGCACCTCGTAGCCCGGCAGCGTGTCGGCGATGGGCGGGACATCCGGCAGCACGCCCGAACGCTCGCGCGAACTCACGCCGAGGCCGCGCAGCTTGCCCTCGCGAATATGCGGCGCGGCGGTGACGGGCGGATCGAAGAACATGGAGACATCCCCGCGCAGGAGGGAGGTATGGGCCTCGGGCGCGCTCCGGTAGGGGATATGGGTGAGCTCGATCCCGGCCATGGACCGGAAGAGTTCCGCACCGAGATGGCCGAGGCTGCCGGCGCCGACGGAAGCGAAGGTCAGCGGCTCGCGGCGTGCCAGGGCGATGAGTTCGGGAAGGGTCCGCGCGGCGAGGTTCGCGGGCACCATCAGGACGAGCGAGACCGTGGTGACCGTGCTGATCGGGGCGAAGCTGCGCTCGGTGTCATAGGGCAGCCGCGCCTTCAGCCCGGGGTTGAGCATGTGGCTCGGGAAGGCCATCAGCAGCGTGTGGCCGTCCGGTTCGGCGCGGGCGACGACCTCGGTGCCGATGACGCCGCCGGCACCGGGCCGATTCTCCACAACGACAGGCTGCCCGAGGCGTTCCGCCAACTGCTCGGCGACGATGCGCGCGAGGATATCGGTGATGCCGCCGGGCCCGCTCGGCACGATCACGCGGATCGGCTTGGTCGGATAGGTCTGGCCTTTGGCCGCGAACGGCGCAACGAGGATCGTCGCGGCCACGGCGCGTCGTTGGATCAGCACGACGTAGCTCCCATGTTTTCTCGTTGTGGTTTCAATCTTGACCCATGTTTCCCGAGGGTCAATCCGAGCGGACCTGTGGCGTGCCGCGCCGCCCTGCGCCATCATCGCCCCACGATCTTCGAGGAGAGACCCATGACGCTGCGCTGTGACCTGGTAATTCGCGATGCCACCGTCTTCGACGGCACCGGCGCCCCGCGCTTCCGGGCCGATGTGGCGGTGGAGGGGGACCGCATCGTCGCCGTCGGCGATCTCGGCAGCGCCAGTGGCAAGGAGGAGATCCTCGCCGGCGGCCGCGCCCTCGCACCCGGCTTCATCGACGCCCATACCCATGACGACCGCGCTGTGACCTGCGGCCCCGAATGCATGCATTGCAAGACCAGCCAGGGCGTCACCACCGTCGTCGTCGGCAATTGCGGCGTCAGCCTGGCGCCGCTGCGGATGGAGAAGCGTCCGCCTCCGCCGCTCGACCTGCTGGGCGATGAGAGCTGGTTCACCATGGGCAGCTTCGGCGAATACGCAGAGGCACTGACCAAGCGGCCGACCTCGGTGAACACCTTCGCCCTCTGCGGCCACATGTCCCTGCGCGTCGAGGCGATGGGCGGCGACGTCTACCGCGCCGCCAAGGACTTCGAGATCGCGAGGATGCAGGATCGCCTGCGCGAGTCCCTGCGGCAAGGCGCCGGCGGCTTCTCGACCGGCCTCTACTACCCGCCGAATGCCGAGGCCCCGACCGACGAGGTCATCGCCATCGCCCAGGTCGTGCGCGAGGAGGGCGGCATGTACACCACCCACATGCGCGACGAGGCGGATCACGTGATGGACAGCATCCGCGAGACCTTGCGTACCACGCGCGAGGCCGGGACCGAGGATGAGCCGCTCGACCTCGTCATCAGCCACCACAAATGCAGCATGAGCGAGAACTTCGGCCGCTCACGCGAGACGCTGGCCTATATGGACCTCATGGGCCAGGACCAGCCGGTCGCCTTCGACGTCTATCCCTATCCCGCGGGCTCCACCGTGCTGATGCCCGACAAGCTGCGCCAGGACGTGAAGGTGCAGATCACCTGGTCCGTGCCCTTCCCGGAGATGGCCGGCCGCAACCTCGACCACATCGCAGCCGAATGGGGCGTGACGCGCCGGGAAGCGGGCGACCGGCTGCTGCCCGCGGGCGCCATCACCTTCCAGATGGACGAGGCCGACGTCCGCCGCATCATGGCGCATCCACGCTCGATGATCGGCAGCGACGGCATCCCGCACGACGCCATGCCGCATCCCCGCCTCTGGGGCACCTTTCCCCGCGTGCTCGGCATGTATGCGCGCGACCTCGGGTTGTTCAGCCTGGAGACGGCCGTGCACAAGATGACGGGACGCACGGCGAAGGTCTTCGGGCTGCCGGATCGCGGTGTGATCCGCGCCGGCGCCTTCGCCGACCTCGTGCTCTTCGACCCCGCCCGCGTCCGCGACCACGCGACCTACGCAGCGCCCATGACGGTGTCGGAAGGGATCGAGCAGGTCTGGTGCAATGGCGAGCGCACCTATACCGAGGGCCATGAGCCGAGTTCGGCCGCTCCAGGCCGATTCCTGGGCAATCCAAGGCGCAAAACGCGATGATGACTGGGGATGCCCAGGTTTCCAACCGGATGCAGCCCGGCACCAAGCGCCGGGCGCTGTTCGTGTTCGGCGTCATCGCCGCCGTTGTTGCGCTGGTTGGCGTCTTCTGGCCCGACCACAGCCGGCGCACGCCGATCGAGACCTATGCCCGTCAGGGCACGCGCCAGGGTGCCGCGCTGCTGAAGCAGGAGATCGACGAGCTCTCGCCACGCGGCTCCGATCCGGGCCCGGCCGTGCAGCGCCTCGGCACGCTGGGGCTGAGCTGCGCCGCGCCGGCCGCGATCTCCGGCGACTGGACCTGCGTGATGCGCCGCCCGACCCCGGACCGGCACATGCTTACCATCGACGCCGCGATCCGCGTGGAACGTGGCCTCGTGGCCGAAACCACGACGCGTTTCTCCGAGCAAAGCACCCGCTGAGCCACTTGGCGGAAGCTGCCGAGCCGCCTAACCCTAAACCCACAACGAACCGGGGAAGTCCCTTGCCGACAGCAGCCCAACGCCTGGTGGATTTCCTTGTCGCCCAGGGGATCGACCGCGCCTTCTGTGTCCCCGGCGAGAGCTACATCGGCCTGCTCGAGGCCCTGCACGACGCGCCGATCGACCTCGTGGTCAACCGCCACGAAGGCGGCGCCGGTTTCGGCGCCATCGCCGATGCCAAGCTGACCGGCCGCCCCGGCGTCTTCATGGTCAGCCGTGGCCCCGGCGCCTGCAACGCCGCCATCGCGCTGCACACCGCCGAGCAGGATGCCGTCCCGTTGATCCTGCTGATCGGCCAGGTCGAGGCGCGCGATCTCCGCCGCGATGCCTTCCAGGAGATCGATTACGTCCGCATGTTCGGCGGCTTCTGCAAGTTCGTCGGCGAAGCGACCACGCCCGAGCAGGTGCCCGAGCTCATCGCCCGCGCCTATGCCGCGGCGATGCAGGGCGTGCCCGGTCCCGTGGTGCTCTCGCTGCCCGAGGACGTGCAGGACATGGAATGCGCGCCCGCGGCGCCCTTCCTCACCAAGGTGGCTCCGGCCGCGCCGGCTACCGCCGATGTCGGCCGCATAGCCGCAATGCTGGCCGCCGCAGAGCGCCCCATCCTCCTCGCCGGCCACGCCTTCGAGAGCGATGCGGGCCGCGCCGCGCTCGCCGCCTTCGCCGAGGCTTGGCAGGTTCCCGTGGCCGTCTCCTTCCGCCGGCAGGACCTCTTCGACAATCGCAGCCCGCTCTATGCCGGCGATCTCGGCCTGCGGAATCCGGACGTGCAGCGCGAGGCCTTCGCCTCCGCCGACCTCATCCTGGCGCTGGGCACGCGGCTGACCGACATCACGACGCAAGGCTACAGCTGGCCCGCGCGCGGCCAGCGGCTGGTGCATCTCTGCGCCGACCCGAAGTTCCTGAACTGGCATTTCCCCGCGGAGATCGCGAGCACGGCCGATCCGCTCGCGCTCATCGCCGCCATGCCGTCCCCCGTCGTGCCGGCCGGCCGCGGCGGCTGGGTGCAGAAGCTGCGCGCCATCCACCTCGCCGACTGCAAGGTGGTGCCGCGGGACTGGCAGGACGGGCTGGCTTTCCCCGAGGTGGCGCAGGCCGTGGCCGAGGCGCTGCCGGCCGACGGCATCATCACCCTCGATGCCGGCACCTTTGGCGCGCCCTTCTATCGCAAGGTGAGCTACGCGCCGGGCCAGCGCCTGCTGGTGCCGATCTCCGGCGCCATGGGCTTCGGCGTGCCGGCCGCCGTGGCCGCCACGCTGCGCTGCCCCGGCCGCACCGTGGTCTGCGGCGTGGGCGACGGCGGTGTCCTGATGACGGGCGGCGAGCTCGCGGTGGCGGTGGAGCGCAACCTGCCCATCAAGCTGCTGCTCTCGGAGAACCTGGGCTACGCCTCCATCCGCATCCATCAGGAGCGGCAGCATCCCGGCCGCGTCAGCGGCACCATGTTCGCCAATCCCGACTTCGCGCAGTGGGCACAGGCCTTCCACATGCCGGTGATCCGCGTGAACACCCGTGACGATTTCGCGGCGATGCAGGAGGCGATCCGTGCCCCCGGCCCGGCGGCGATCCTGGTGAAGACCTCCATGCAGGCGGTGCTGCCGGCCTGAGGCCGCCAAGCATTCCCTGGACTAACATGAAATTCGGTAGGTAACCTCTCGCGCACAGCGAGGGGTTACAGGCATGGCGGATCCGGACCCACTGGCCACTCAGGTGCGGGGCTTCGTCGCCTATCTCGCGGCGATGCAGATCGGCTCGCATTACCTTTGGGGAACCGCCGGAAATTCCATCGGGACCAACGCCGGTGGCAAGCTCGTCGCCAACAATGACAGCTTCACCTCGGTCAAGCGCGGCGCGGCGCAACCCTTGCCGGTGCCGGCGAAGGGGGCCTTGCCCGGCCGCGCGCCGCCGAGTGCCGCCAGGGAATGCTGGGGCATCGAGACCGCCTATTCCGTGACCGGCGGCCAGCATGTCTGCGCGGGACGGTTCAAGTCCGTGCCGCTGGGAACCACCGCGACCTACTTCACCAATCGTGCCCGGCAGGATCCGTTGCTGGCGAACTACGTCGCGTTCCATGAAGCCGCCAAGCCCTTCATGAATTTCGCGATCGGATGGATGATCGATCACAGCCGCGAACTCGGCCCGCTCAACCCTGGCCCGCAGCCGTTCTTCGCGACCCTGACGCCGCGGGTGGGCTACGCCAATGTCGATGCGGTCAGCACGGTGCACCAGCAGCTGATCTGGGGCGAGAGCTGCATCGACAAGCGGCACTTCGACTGCGTCGGGCTGGTGAATGCCGCCTATGCCGCCGCCGTCGGCGATGCCGACATCACCTTCGAGATCTTCCAGTGGGGCCACCGCAGCGTGACCCAGCGGATGGGCGAGGGCGACCCGGTCCTGCCCGGCGATATCCTCTGCGTCTGCACGGACGGCGCTTCGGACGAGATGCGGAATCTGGACTTCGCGCAAGCCTCGCCCGCCGATGCACGCACCAAGA
The DNA here is from genome assembly GCA_028291455.1 of Rubritepida sp. Taxonomy (GTDB): domain Bacteria; phylum Pseudomonadota; class Alphaproteobacteria; order Acetobacterales; family Acetobacteraceae; genus Roseococcus. The sequence continues at coordinate 7,250 of JAQGHY010000175.1, forward strand.
AATGGCACCACATCGGCCTGTGCATGGGCGACGAGCAGGGCAGCATCGTCCAGGCCGAGGAGGGGCCCGTCGGCGTCACGCTGAAGCGCGGCGTGATCGACCCGCGGACAGGGCGGATGATCGGCCCGAGCAAGTTCAACTATCGCGGCCGGGTGCCGGATTCCACGCTCGCCGCCTGGCGCCGGCGTGGCGACCGCAAGGCCGCCGCACCCCAGAAGAAGTAGCTAGGGCGCGTCGCAGTACGCTCGCCAGCCGGCCGCGCGCAGGTCGCAGGCGGGGCAGGCGCCGCAGCCGTAGCCCCAGGGGTGCAGGCTGGTGCGGTCGCCCTTGTAGCAGGAGTGGCTTTCGGTGCGGATCAGCTCGACCAAAGCCGCGCCGCCAAGCTGTTCGGCCAGCCGCCAGGTCGCGGCCTTGTCGAGCCACATCAGCGGCGTGTGCAGCACGAGGCGGCTGTTCATGCCGAGGTTGATGGCCGCCTGCAGCGCCTTGATGGTGTCGTCGCGGCAGTCGGGATAGCCCGAGTAATCCGTCTCGCACATGCCGCCGACGATGTGCTTCAGGCCCCGCCGATAGGCCAGCGCGGCGGCGAAGGTGAAGAAGATCAGGTTGCGCCCGGGGACGAAGGTATTGGGCAACCCGTCCTCACGCAGCGCGATCTCGGCGTCCCGCGTCAGCGCCGTCTCGCTCACTTCCCCGAGGATGCCGAGGTCCAGCGTATGGTCCATACCGAGGCGGGGCGAGGCCATGCCGGCGCGCAGCGCATCGCGGCAGGTGAGCTCGACGGCGTGGCGCTGGCGGTAGTCGAAGCCGAGGGTCTCGACATGCTCGAAGCGGTCGAGCGCCCAGGCCAGGCAGGTCGCGCTGTCCTGCCCGCCGGAGAAGAGAACCAGGGCACCGTTGTTCATGCTTGCAACCTCTGCACCGCCCAGGATGCGGCCTCGGCCACGACGGGGTCTGCATCCTCGCACAGCCCGCGTGCGGTGGGCAGGAGCGCGGGGTCGCCGCTATTGCCGATGGCGATGAGGACGTTGCGGGTGAAGCGGTTGCGGCCGATGCGCTTGATCGGGGAACCCGAATACCGCGCGCGGAAGGCGGCATCGTCGAGCGCGGCCAGTTCGGCCAGCGGCGGCGCGACTTCGGTGCGCGGTGCGAGCTGCATCTCCGCGGAGGCACGGGCGAACTTGTTCCAAGGACAGGCGGCGAGGCAGTCGTCGCAGCCATAGATGCGGTTGCCCATCGCTACCCGGAATTCATGCGGGATCGGGCCGTGATGCTCGATCGTCAGATAGGAAATGCAGCGGCGGGCATCGAGCCGGTACGGCGCGGGAAAGGCGGCGGTGGGGCAGGCGTCGAGGCAGGCGCGGCAATTGCCGCAATGATCGGTCTCGGGCGCGTCGGGCGTCAGTTCCAGCGTGGTGTAGATCTCGCCGAGGAACAGCCAGGAGCCGTGCGTGCGGCTGACGAGGTTGGTGTGCTTGCCCTGCCAGCCCAGGCCGGCCTGCGCCGCCAGCGGCTTTTCCATCACCGGCGCGGTGTCCACGAAGACCTTCAACTCGGTGCCCTGGAAGCGCCGCGCCATCCAGCCGCCGAGCGCCTTGAGGCGCTTCTTCACGAGGTCGTGATAGTCACGCCCCTGGGCATAGGCGCTGATGGTGGCGCGGCTGCGCTCCGCCAGGCTCGCGAGGGGGTCGTAATCCGGCCCGTAGTTGAGGCCGAGCGCGACGACGCTCACCGCCTCGGGCCAGAGGCGGCGGGGCTGCGCGCGCTCATCCCGCCGCGTCTCCATCCAGGACATCGCACCATGGGCGCCGGATTCCAGGAAGGCGTCGAGGCGGGCGCGGGCGGCCTCGGGCAGGATGGCCTGGGTGAAGCGCGCGACGTCGAAGCCCTGGGCGAGCGCCTCGGCGCGGATCGTCTCGGTGGGCGTCACGGCAGGATGGCCGTCGCCTCGATCTCGACCTTCGCCTCCTCCTCGACCAGCGCGCCGACCTCCACCAGCGTCATGGCGGGGAAGTGGCGGCCCATCACGGCGCGGTAGGCGGGGCCGAGCTCGGCGAGGCTGGCACGGTATTCGCCCATGTCGGTGACGAACCAGGTGAGCCGCGCGATATGCTCCGGCTTGCCGCCGGCCTCGGCCAGGACGACGAGGATATTGGCCAGCGCCTGGCGCACCTGCGGCACGAAGGCATCGGGAAAGCGGCCCGCCGCGTCCGAGCCGACCTGCCCGCCCAGGACGGCGAGGCGGCCTTCGCCCGTCAGGCCGTTGGAGTAGCCCTTCGGGACGGGCCAGCCCTTGGGTTGCAGCACGGTGAGGCTCATGGGCTCAGGCTTTCGCAGGCGGGGCGGCGATGCGCAAGGGCGGTGTTCCCCAGCTTGCCGCACCCTGCAAAATGGCGGCGATAACGTGCCCGTGCCATAGCTTCGGCAGGATGGAGAATGCAATGAGAATCAAGGCGAGGCCCGCGGCGCGATGAGCACAACCTTCCGCCGCCGCAGGGTCCCGCCGATCCCGCCCGTGCTCATCGTGGGCGGGGGTGTGGGCGGCCTCACGCTCGCGCTCTCGCTGCATGAGCGGGAAATCCCCTGCATCGTCCTGGAAGCCGCGACCGAGGTTAAACAACTGGGCGTCGGCATCAACACGCTGCCGCACGCGATCGGCGAGCTGGCGGCGCTCGGCCTGCTCTGGGCGCTGGATGCGGTGGCGATCCGCACGCGCGAGCTGCGCTACCTCGACCGCTTCGGCAGCCGCATCTGGACCGAGGCGCGCGGCGTCCATGCCGGGCACGAGATGCCGCAATTCTCCATCCATCGGGGACGGCTGCACGAGGTGCTCTGGAAGGCGGCGATGGAGCGGCTTGGACCCAAGGCGATGCGGACGGGCATGCGCCTCGTCGGCTTCGCGCAGAGCGGCGACAGCGTCACGGCCAATTTCGCCAATGGTTCCAGCATCCGCGGTTCGGCCCTGGTCGGCGCCGACGGCATCCATTCGGTGGTGCGCGGCAAGCTGCATCCGGCCGATGGCGGCATCCGCTGGAACGGCATCCAGATGTGGCGCGGCGCGGTCGATTGGCCCGCCTTCGAGGGCGGTGACGTCATGATCATCGCCGGCGACATGGCGGAGAAGCTGGTGCTCTACGCCATCGGTCCCGGCGCGACGCCAGGAACGCGGCTGACCAACTGGGTCGTCTGCGCGCGGATCGGCGATGCGAGCCAGCCGCCCCCGCGCGAAGACTGGTCGCGCGCGGGCAGCCTGGAGGACGTGCTGCCGCATGTGGCGCGCTTCCGCGTACCCTGGCTCGATGTGGAGGCCCTGGTCCGCGCCACGCCGGAATTCTGGGAATATCCGATGTGCGACCGAGACCCGCTGCCCTTCTGGACCCAAGGCCGCGTGACGCTGCTCGGCGACGCCGCGCATCCCATGTATCCCGTGGGCTCCAACGGCGCTTCGCAGGCGGTCCTGGATGCGCGCGCCCTGGCAGCGGCACTTGCCACTAAGCCGGTGGAAGCCGCACTCGCCGGATATGAGAAGGAGCGCCTACCCGCCACGCGGGAGCTCGTGCTGAGCAACCGGCTCGGCGGGCCGGAACGCGTCGTCGATGTCGTCAGCGAACGCGCACCTGACGGCTTCGAGCGGCTGGAAGACGTGATCGGCACCGAGGAACTGGCCGCCATTGCCCGCGGCTATGCACAGATGGCAGGTTTCGCCCGATGAACATCCAGATCGAACGCCGGGGCGATATCCGCCACGTCATCGTTGCCAACCACGCCAAGCTGAACACGCTCAGCTCGCCACTGCTAGAGCAGCTCGCCGCGGCCTTCGAGGTCGAGGACGACATCCGCGCCGTGGTGCTGACCGGCGAGGGCGACCGCGCCTTCATCGGCGGCGCCAATATCGCGGAGATGGGCGCCATCACCACACCCGAGCAGGGCCGCGCCTTCATCACGCGGGTCCATGGCGCCTGCGCCGCGATCCGCGCCTGCCGCGTGCCGGTGATCGCCCGCATCCAGGGCTGGTGCCTCGGCGCAGGGCTGGAGATCGCGGCCGCCTGCGATCTGCGGATCGCGGCTAGCGTGGCAAAGTTCGGAATGCCGGAGGTGCGCGTCGGCATCCCCTCAGTCGTGGAAGCGGCGCTGCTGCCGGGACTAATCGGCTGGGGCCGCACACGCCGCCTGCTGCTGCTGGCCGAGACCATCGATGCCGGGGAGGCCGAACGTTGGGGCCTGCTGGAACGGGTCGTCGAGTTGGACGCGCTGGACGCGGCAGTCGCCGAATGGGTGGCGCTGATCTGCGAGGCGGGGCCCATCGCCATCGCCAACCAGAAGGCCCTGATCCGCGAATGGGAAGACCTGCCGCTCGGCCAAGCCATCGCCGCCGGCATTCCCGCCTTCGCAAAATCCTTCGAGACGAAGGAGCCCAGCGAGATGATGGGCCACTTCCTCTCGCGTAAACGTTAGTCCAGCTTGATGCCGGTGGTGCGGATCACCTCGCTCCACGTGTTGATCTCGCTGTTCAGGAAGGTCGCCATCTCCTCGGGGCTGCTGCCGACCGGCAGTCCGCCGGTCTCGAGGATGCGGCTACGGAGCTCCGGCAATGCCATCGCCTCCCGCGCGATGGCCGCGTAGCGCGCCACCAGCGGAGCCGGCGTGCCGGCGGGCGCGAGCAGGCCGACCCAGCTGGACGCCTGCAATTCCGGCATGCCGAGTTCGCGGAAGGTCGGCACATCCGGCAGGGTGGGCCACCTCTCGTCCAACGCCACCGCCAGTGCGCGCAAGCGCCCCGCCTGCACCGCGGCCAGCGTGGTCACGATGTTGTTGAAGGACGCATCGACCTGGCCGGACATCAGCTCGGTCATTTGCGGGCCCGCTTCGCGATACGGCACATTGGTCAGCTCGATGCCCAGGCGCAGTTTCATCAACCCGCCGGCAAGGGTCTGCGTGCTGGCCGCGCCAAGCGACGCATAGGTTACGCGCCCCGGATTTGCCCGCGCATAGGCCACGAACTCCTGGAAGGTACGCGCCGGGAAGTTCGGCGAGACCACGAGTAGCGTCGGCAGCATGGCCAGCAACGAAACCGGGGCGAAATCCCGCCGGATATCGTAGGGCAGATTGGGCGCGGTAGCCGTGATGGCGAAGATCGCGGCCGTCACGAGCAGCGTGTTCCCGTCGGGCCGCGACTTCGCGACGAGGTCGGCGCCGATCACGCCCGAGGCACCGCTGCGGTTCTCGACGACGACGGCACTGGCGCCGAGGCGGCTCTGCATCTGCGGTGCGAGCAGCCGCGCAACCTGATCCGTGCCGCCGCCCGGGGAATTGGCAACCACCAGCCGAATCTGCGCGCCGGATTGCGCCAAGGCAGGGGTCGCGAGCGCCAAGGGCGCCGCGCCAAGCATCGTTCTTCTGAACATTATTTCCTCCGTTATCCCGGCGCATTATTGCCAGTCTATCGGCTCCGCATAGTCCACCTGCATGAAGCACAGCGCCTGCGGCGGCGCGGTCTGCCCGCCGGCCTTGCGTTTCAGGCCGTCCAGAACCTCGCGCGGCCAGCTCACGGGCTGCCGGCCCAGCCCCACCTCGTAGAGCGTGCCGGCGAAGTTGCGGATCTGGTGGTGCAGGAAACTGCGCGCGCTGGCGTGGATATGGATCTCCTCGCCGCAGCGTACGACGTCGAGCCGCTCCATCGTGCGCACCGCGGATTCCGCCTGGCAGGAGGTCGCTCGATAGGCCGAGAAATCGTGCTTCCCCAGCAGCCCCTGCGCCGCGGCGTGCATGGCCTCGGCATCCAGCGGTAGCGGGACGTGCCAGACGCGTCCTTCCTCCAGCGCGGGCTTCGCGCTGCGGTTCAGGATGCGGTAGCGATAATGCCGCTGCGTGGCCGAGAAGCGCGGCGACCAGCCCTCTACCGCATAGGCCGCGCCGCGGATGGCGATGCGGTGCGGGCGCGTATGGAAGTTCAGCGCCGCGCGCATCTTCTCCGGCGCGAGCGCAAGGCTGACGGCGAGCTGCACCACCTGGCCCTCCGCATGTACGCCCGAATCGGTGCGGCCGGAGGCGGTGGCGATCGGCATCACGCCGCCGTTCAGTGCCGCCGCGGATTCCTCGATGATCTGCTGGACCGTGACACCGTTGGACTGCCGCTGCCATCCGACGAAGGCGCCGCCGTCGTATTCCACGAGCAGGGCGTAACTCCGCATCAGCCGAGCAGCGTGCCGGTGGGCAGAGCGAAGCCGCGCAGGAAGGCTCCCGCATCCATCGCGCCGCGCCCGGGACGCTGCAGGCGCAGCAGCCGCAAGGCACCGGTGCCGCAGGCGACGGTCAGCCCGGGGCCGGGAAGCACTTCCCCGGCGACGCCCTGGCCGGAGGCGGGTTCGGCCGCCAGCACGCGCAACGCCTCGCCGCCATGCGGGAAGTAGGCGCCGGGCCAGGGGTTCATCGCACGCACGCGCGCATCGAGCGCCGCCGCCGGCTGCGCCCAATCCAGCAGGCCATCGGCCTTGGTGAGCTTGGGCGCATAGGTCGAGCCCTCGTCGGGCTGCGGCACCTCGGGCGGCGCTTCGTCCAGCGCGCGCAGGATCAACTCCGCACCCATTGCGGAGAGCGCATCGTGCAGCTCGGCCGTCGTGCTGCGGGCCGTCAGCGGCACCACGCCCTTCAGCAGCATCGGCCCAGTATCCAGCCCTTCCTCCATCCGCATGATGGTGACGCCGCTCTCGCCATCGCCGTGCAGGATGGCGGCGTGGATCGGCGCCGCACCGCGCCAGCGCGGCAGCAGCGAGGCGTGGATGTTCAGGCAGCCGCGACGGGGCGCATCGAGCATCGCCGGCGGCAGGATCAGCCCATAGGCCGCGACCACCGCCACATCGAGATCCAGCGCGGCGAAGGCCTCGTGTTCGGCCGCATCGCGCTTCAGCCGCGCGGGCGTGCGGACCGTCAGCCCCAGCGCCAAGGCGGCGCGATGGACGGGGCAGGGGGTCTCCTGCTGGCCGCGCCCGGCGGGTTTGGGCGGCTGGGTATAGACCGCCCGGATGTCGTGCCCGGCCGCGTGCAGCGCATGCAAGGCGGGCACGGAAAAATCCGGGCTGCCCATGAAGGCCATGCGCAACGGCGCGCTACTCATCGAAGGTCCGGGCCTTCAACTCCTTGGCGAGCTTGCGCAGCATCATGTTGCGCTTCAGCGGCGAGAGGTGATCCACGAACAACACGCCGTTCAGATGGTCGATCTCGTGCTGCAGGCACACGCCCAGCAGCCCCTCGGCCTCAGTCTCGTGCCGCATGCCGTCCAGCCCGCGCCAGCGGACCTTCACCCGCTCCGGCCGCTCCACATCGGCGTACTGGCCGGGCAGCGAGAGGCAGCCCTCCTCGCGGATCGCCATTTCCCGGCTGGCGGCCAGGATCTCGGGGTTCACCAGCACCATCGGCTCCGGCGCGTCCTTGGGGCCGACATCCAGCACGATCAGCCGCAGTCCCGAGCCGACCTGCGGCGCGGCGAGGCCGATGCCCGGCGCGGCATACATCGTGGCCAGCATCCGCGCGGAGAGGTCGCGGACCGAATCGTCGTCCCCCGCCTCGACGGCACGCGCCTTCAGGCGCAGCCGCGCATCGGGAACCAGGAGAATAGGGAGTTTTTCATCGCTCATGATGCTGCCGGAGGTAGCCCTGACACCCCAGGCTTGCAACGGCGCCACACGCGGGCCAAGTCTTACCGCTGTGCGTGGCGCTGCCTCTTCTGGGGTGCCGTGCCGTCCTCGCTCCAGGTCAGGAGGCCATATGTCGCGTTCTTCGGTGTTCGGCTCGCCCCTTTTTCTCGGCTTCGACCACCTCGAGCAGATGCTCGACCGGGTCCAGAAGAATGCCGATGGCTACCCCCCCTACAATATCGAGCAGACCGGCGACGCCCGGCTGCGCATCACCCTCGCCGTCGCCGGCTTCTCCATGGAGGACCTGGCGATCACCGAGGAGGACAACCAGCTCGTCATCCGAGGCCGCCAGCGCGACGACAGCGAGGGCCGGATCTTCCTGCATCGCGGCATCGCCGCCCGCCAGTTCCAGCGCGCCTTCGTCCTGGCCGAGGGGATCGAGGTGGAGGGCGCGTTCCTCGACAACGGCCTGCTCCACATCGACCTTCAGCGCCCGATGCCCGAGGTGAAGGTGCGTTCCATCCCGATCGGGCGGCAGGGCAGCGGGCCGACACGTCCGGTGGTGCAGCAGCGCGTCCGGCGGAACGAAGACGAAGCCTGATCCGGAGCCCTGCCGATAGCGCCCGTCGCCGGACCCCGTTAGCATCCCGTCAAATGCGATTGGGACGGATATGACGACACGCAGACTCGGCCTCGCGCTTGCGGCGATGATCGCCCTACCTGTTGCGGCGATGGCGCAGACCCTCAACATCGGCGCCGGCGCGCCCGTGACCACCATCGATCCGCATTTCCACAATGTCGGTCCCAACAACGCGCTGACCACGCATATCTTCGACCGGCTCGTGGAGCGCAACGGCCGATCCCAGATGCGCCCCGGCCTTGCCGCCAGCTGGCAGGTCATTTCCGACACCGAATGGGAGTTCAAGCTGCGCGAGGGGGTCACCTGGCATGACGGACAGCCCTTCACCGCCGACGATGTCATCTTCACCTTCTCCCGCGTGCCGAACGTGCCCAACAGCCCCGGCGGTTTCGGTGGCTTCCTTCGCGCCATTGCGAATGTCGAGGTGAAGGACGCGCATACCCTGCGCATCCACACGACCCAGCCGCATCCGCTCCTGCCGCTCGATCTCGCTTCGGTTTCCATCATCTCCCGCCATGCCGGCGAGGGCATGGGCACGGAGGACTACAACAGCGGCCGCGCGGCCATCGGCACCGGCCCCTACCGCTTCGTGTCCTTCCGCCCCGGCGATCGCGTCGAGATGCAGCGCAACGACAGTTTCTGGGGCGAGCGCGAGCCCTGGGCGCGCGTGAACTACCGCATGATCCTGAACGACACCTCGCGCACCGCCGCGATGCTGACCGGCGACGTGGACCTGATCGAGCAGATCCCCACGAGCGACCTCGCCCGCCTCCGCCGCGACCCGCGGCTGACCATCACCGAGATCGCCAGCCTTCGCACCATGTACATGTCGCCCGACTTCTCGCGCGACGGCGGCACGCCGCTGGTGACCGACAATGCCGGCGTGCCCCTGACGCGCAATCCCTTCCGCGACGTCCGCGTGCGCCGCGCCCTCTCCATGGCGATCAACCGCGATGCTCTGGTGGAACGCGTGATGGAAGGCGCGGCGGTCGCCACCGCGCAATGGCTGCCCGAAGGGGCATTCGGCTACAATCCGGCCGTCCGTCCCATGGCTTTCGATCCGGACGGCGCCAAGCGCCTGCTGGCCGAGGCGGGCTACCCCGACGGCTTCCGCGTCACGGTTCACACCCCCAACGACCGCTGGCCCAACGACGCCCGCATGACCCAGGCGGTGGCGCAGATGTGGACGCGCATCGGCGTGCGCGTGCAGGTGGAGGCGCTGCCCTTCACCGCCTTCGTGCCCCGCCGCGCGCGCATCGAGTTCGCCATGCAGATGGGTGCCTGGGGCAGCGCGACCGGCGAAGGCTCGAACTACCTGGTCAATATCGTCTCGACCTATGACCGTCAGCGGCTGACCGGCGCCAACAACAACGGGCGCTATTCCAGCGCCGAATTCGACAGCCTGACCGCCCGCGCCTCCGCCACCATGGACGACGCGGCGCGCGAGGCGTTGTGGCGCGAGGCGGTGGTGAAATTCGCCGACGAAGTGCCGCAGATCCAGCTCGTGCAGCTCACCAACACCTGGGCGCTGCGGCGCGGGCTGCAGCACGAGCCGCGGATGGATGAGCGGACCCTGGCCATGGGCGTGCGCCCGGCGCCGTAGGATTATCTCCTGGGGGCTCGCCCCCAGGCACCACGCCGACACGAACAATAACCGGAGGAAACAAGAAAATGATGCCGATTCCACGCCGCGCCCTGCTGGCGGCAACCCTGGCCGCTCCTTTGGTGGCTCCCGCTGTCGCCCGCGCCCAGACCTGGCCCTCGGGTCCCATCCGGATCATCGTCCCCTTCGCCGCCGGCGGCAGCACCGACGCCGTGGCGCGGATCTCCACGCCGGGGCTGACCCAGCGCCTGGGCGTGCCGGTCGTGGTCGAGAACCGCAGCGGCGCGGCGGGCTCGCTCGGCACCGGGGCCGTCGCGCAGGCGCGCCCGGACGGCAACACCTGGCTCCTCACCTTCGACAGCCATGCGACCCTGCCCGCCCTGCTGCCGAACCTGCCCTTCAACCTCACCCAGGACCTCGACCCCGTGCTGCTGATCGGCGGTGCCCCCTATGTGATCGCCGTGCGACCGGACAAGCCGTATCGGAGCCTGGACGACATCATCACAGCCGCGCGTGCGGCGCCCGAGGCGGTGAATTACGGCAGCACCGGCAACGGCACGCTGGGCCACCTGACCATGGTGCTGCTCGGCGCCCGCGCCGGCGTCCGGATGGCGCACCTGCCTTATCGCGGCGGCGGCCTGGCCGTGAACGACACCGTCGCGGGGCATATCGAGATGATGATCGGCAGTGCGGCCCTCGTCGCCCCGCAGATCGCCTCGGGGAACCTGCGCGCGGTCGTGCAATTCGGCCCCGAGCGCCTGCCGGGCCTGAGCACGATTCCGACCGCCGCGGAGAGCGGCTTTCCCGGCCTGGAGGCCGAGGCCTGGTGGGGCGTCTTCGCGCCGCACGGCACCCCCGCCGCCATGCAGGAGCGCATGGGCACGGCGCTGGCCGAAAGCTTCCGCGACGAGCGCGTGCACCACACCATGACCGAGACGCAGCAGGCCCGCGTCGTGCTGGGCGGGCCGGAGGTGCTGCGGGTCTTCCTCGACCGGCAGATCGCGCTCTGGGGCGGCGTCGTGCAGGAGCATCGCGTGCAGGCCGATTAAAGACTGGGCATTTGCGAGACGAGGCGCCGGGAAAACGTTGCGGACCCGCGTTCTCGTGCCGGCCTCGCCATGCTTCTCTGTCTCAGGGGCAATGCCCCGGCCACGTTTCGGGGATTAGACGATGCTCAGGCGATCTCTCCTCGGCGCGGTCGGCGCGACGCCCTTTCTGTTAAATCGAGCGCAGGCCCAAACCCAGGCGGCCCTGGGCTCGGGCGTGCCGGGTTGGCCCAGCCGCCCGATCCGCATTATCGCCGGCTTCCCGCCCGGCGGACTGGTCGATGTCTATGGCCGCATCCTGGCCGAGCGACTGTCCGTGATGCTGGGCCAGCCCGTGGTCGTGGAAAACCGCCCCGGCGGCGGCGGCACGCTGGCCAACGAGATCATCGCCCGCACCGATGACGCGCACACCTTCCTCTCCACCTCCATTTCCATGACGGCGGGCGCGGCCCTGCGCGCCGGCCAGATCGGCTACGACGTGGTGCGCGACATCGCGCCCATTTCGATGCTCTCGATCGTGGCCAATGCCGTCTTCGTGCATCCCTCGGTGCCCGCGCGGACCATCCAGGAATTCGTGGATCTGGCGAAGGCGCAGCCGAACCGCTTCGCCTGCGGCTCGCCCGGCAACGGCACTTCGGGCCATGTCGCGCAGGAGTATTTCAAGCTGCGCACGGGGATCGAGATGGTCCACGTCCCCTATCGCGGCACCGGCCCGCTGATGCCCGATTTCCTGGGCGGACAGGTCAATGTCGTTATCGACAACGCCCCGCTCTACATGCCGCATGTGCTGGAAGGAAAGCTCCGGCTGCTCGCTGTCACCACGCCGCAGCGCTGGGCGGTTGCGCCGGATGTCCCAACCGTGGCCGAGACCGTGGCACCCGGCTTCGACGTGCGTGCCTGGTTCGGTTTCGTCGGCCCCGCCCGCACGCCCGAGCCGGTGCTGGAGGCCATGAACCGCATGACCGTGGCGATTTTGCGCGACCCCGTGGTGATCGAGCGCATCCGCCAGGGCGGCGCCGAGCCCGCCCCAACCAGCCGTGCCGAATTCGGCCAGTTCATGCGCGAGGACATGGCGCGCTGGACCGAGGTGGTGCGTCTGTCCGGAGCGAGGGCGGACTAAGCAAGGGAAGGTTGAAGGGTCCTGATGGCCGCGCTACTCCAGCCGGAACGATCAGGAAACGGACAACAACAATGAACACAGCGACACGCCGCGCCACGCTGGCCGGCTTCGGCACGCTCCTCGCGGCACCGGCCGTGCATGCCCAGGCTTGGCAGGCGAGCCGCCCGATCCGCCTCATCGTCACCTATCCCCCCGGCGGCGTGAACGACATCGTCGGCCGCATCATTGCCGACCCGCTGGGCCGCGAGCTCGGCCAGCCCGTCGTCATCGAGAACCGCGCCGGCGCCGGCGGCAACATCGGCACGCTGGCGGCCGCCCAGGCGGAGGCCGACGGCCATACCCTCCTCTTCGGCACCACCGCGATGTTCGGCGTGAACCCGGTCCTCTACGCGAATTCCGGCGTCGATGCGGTGCGGGACTTCTCCAGCCTCGGCACCATCGGCGAGGTCGCCAATGTCCTGTCGGTGGTTCCCGGCCGGGTGCAGGCGACCACGCTGGCCGCCTTCATCGCGGAGGCGAAGGGACGCCCGCTGGTTTATGGCTCCGTCGGCAACGGCTCCTCCTCGCATCTCTCGGCCACAGTGTTCCTGCGGATGGCGAGGATCGAGGCGACGCATGTGCCCTATCGCGGCTCCTCGCCCCTGGTCGCGGCCATGCTCGCCAAGGACGTGGATTTCGGCTTCGACACGACCGCGACCTCGACCGCGCAGATCCGCGCGGGATCGCTGGTTGCGCTCGCCGTCACCACCGCTCGCCGCGCCAGCGCGCTGCCCGACGTGCCGACCATGCAAGAGGCGGGGCTGACGGGCTAC
>JAQGHY010000183.1 GCA_028291455.1 Rubritepida sp.
GGCTCCGTGCCGCCACGGCCGTAGCAGGCCGGCCCGGGCTGCGCGCCGGCACTCTCCGGCCCCACGGCGAGCGTGCCGAGGCCGCTGCGCCGGGCGACGCTGCCGCCGCCCGCGCCGATCTCGATCAGCTCCACCGTCGCGATCTGCATGGGCAACCCACTTCCCCGAAGGAAGCGCTTCTCGCGCGCGGCCTCGAAGCCCCAGGCCACCAGTGGCTCGCCGTCATCGACGAGCGCGAGCTTCGCCGTGGTGCCGCCCATGTCGAAAGCCAGCACGCGATCGAGCCCGGCATTGCGGCCGAACCAGGCGCCGGCCAGCGCGCCCGCCGCCGGGCCGGATTCCAGCAACTGCACTGGCGCCCGCCGCGCCTCGGCCACATGCGTCAGCCCGCCATTGGAGAGCATGAGGAACAAGCCGCCGGGAATGCCCGCCGCGCGCAGTTCGCTCTCCATCCGCGCGAGGTAGCGGTCGGCCAGCGGGCGCACATAGGCATTGGCGACCGTGGTGCTGGAACGCGGATATTCCCGGATCTCCGGCGCGATCTCGGAGGAGAGCGACAGCGACAGCTCGGGGAAGCGCGCCGCCACCGCGGCACCCAGCGCACGCTCATGCGCGGGGTTGGCATGGGCATGCAGGAACACGACGGCGAGGCTTTCGACGCCCTCCGCCACCAGTGCTTCCACCTCGGCCATCGCGGCATCGAGGTCGAGCGGGATTTCCACGCTGCCGTCGGGCGCCAGCCGTTCCCGCGCCTCGCGCCGCCAGGCCCGTTCGACCAGCGGCTTCGGCATGGTCAGGAAGATATCGTAGAGCTCGTATTTCCGCTCGCGCCCGATCTCCAGCACGTCGCGGAAGCCGGCCGTGGTGATCAGCGCCGTGCGCGCGCCCTTCCGCTCGATCAGGGCATTGGTGAACAGCGTCGTCGCATGCACCACGCGCCCGACCTCGGCGGGTTGCCGGTTGGCGCGGCGCAGCACTTCGAGTGCACCAGTCAGGGCACCGCGCGCGGGATCGTCCGGCGTGGTGCTTTCCTTCCAGATGGTGGCGCGGCCGGAGACGGGATCGTGCAGAACGAGATCGGTGAACGTGCCGCCGATATCGATACCTAGTGACAGAGACATGCTTTCCTCAATCGGCGCGTATATTTCCCTGCGCCGCGACGCGCGCCCAGCGCTCGCGGTCGCGTCGGATTCGGGCGGCGAAGGCTGGACCTATTTCGCCGATCGCGTCCATCCCGCGCGCGGCGAGAATGGGCTGCGTTGCGGGATCGGCCATGGCCTCGGTGAAGAGGCGGCCGAGACGTTCCACCAGCTCGGGCGCCATGCCGGCGGGGCCGATCAGGCCGAACCAGTTGTTCATGTCCAGCGCCGATAATCACGCGTCAGCAGCGGCAGATCGGGCGCGAGCGAGGTGGGCTGGGTCGCGGCGAGCGCGAGGCCGCGGACCTGGCCGCCGCGGATCAGCTCCACCACCTCGGCGATATTGGCGAACATCAGGTCGATGCGCCCGGCCGCCACATCGAGCACGGCCGGGGCGCCGCCGCGATAGGCCACATGCACGAAGCGCAGGCCAGCCTCGGCGGCGAAATGCTCGGCGGCGAGCTGGTTGGTGGAACCGTTGCCGGTGCTGGCATAGCTGAGCTCGCCGGGCCGGGCGCGGGCGCGCGCCACCAGTTCGGCGACGCTGCGATCGGGCGATCCGTTGGGCGCGATCAGCGCCATCGGCGTGCCCGCGAGATTGCAGACCGGCGTGAGGTCGCGATCGAGATCGACCGGGATCTGCGAGCCGGGAACGGCGGGTGCGACGCTCATCATGCCCATGATGGCCGAGGCCAGCGTCAGCCCGTCCGGCGCCGCACGGGCGACCGCCTGTGCCGCAAGGAAGCCCAGCGCGCCGCTGCGGGTTTCGGCGACGATGAGCGGCCCGCCGCGCCGCGCGACGGCCTCGGCCGCGATGCGCACGGATTGGTCCACGGCGCCGCCGGGCGCGAAGCCGACCAGCACGCGGATGGTTCCGCGCGACTGCGCCAAGGCCGGGGCGGGCAGGAAAGGCGCTGCGAGGATCCAGCGACGCCGCATATGCTCACAGCTCCACCACCAGATTGCCGGAAGCCTCAAGCGTAGCGCGCGAGCCGGGCGGCAGCAGCAGGGTGGACATGCCGTCCTCCACCACGGCCGGGCCGGCGATCACCTGGCCGGCGGCCAGCACCTCGCGGCGGAAGGCGGGAACCTCCTGCATCGCATCGCCGAAGCGGACGCGGCGCAGGGCATGCGAGGCACCGTCCGAACCGGCGGCGACGCCGGGATCGAGGCGCCCATCGCCGGTGGCCGCCGTGACGGCGAGGCGGATATTCACCACCTCGACGGTCGCGACCGGCGGCACGCCGGCGAAGATCATGCGATAGGCCGCCTCGAAGGCGGCGCGGATGGTGGCCGGGCTCGATGCGTCATAGGGGCCGGGCGGCAGCAGCGTCACGAGCTCATGGCCCTGGCCGGAGAAGCGCAGATCCGCCGTGCGTTCGGTGGTCAGTTCCGCATCGGCGCCGAGCGTGGCGGCGATGATCTCACGCGCCTCGGCCTCAAGCGCGGCGAAGCGGGCTTCCAGCTCCTCGGGCGGCAGTTTGGAGAGATCGCGCGCCAGGGTCGCCACGCGATCGACGCGCGCGGGCGCCAGCAGCAGGCCCAGCGCCGAGGCGACGCCGGCGGCGGGTGGGCAGATCACGCGTTTCAAGCCGAGGCGCCGTGCCACTTCCGGCCCATGCAGCGGCCCGCCGCCGCCGGTGACGAGCAGCGCATGGTCCCGCCCCTCGCCGCCCTGCTCGGCCAGATGCACGCGCGCGGCGGCGGCCATGGTCTCGTTCACCACGGCCTGGATGCCGGCGGCAGCGTCCTCCATCGCCAGGTCGGCGGCGGTGCCGAGCGCGGCGAGCGCCGCCTCGCTGGCCGCTGTGTCGAGCCGCATGGTGCCGCCCGCGAAGCCCGCCGCGTCGAGGCAGCCGAGAGCCAGGTTGGCGTCGGTCACCGTCGGCTCCGTGCCACCGCGGGCATAGCAGACCGGTCCGGGGGCGGAGCCCGCGCTGCGCGGCCCGACCTTCAGCAGGCCGAGCGGATCGAGTGCGGCAATGCTGCCGCCGCCCGCGCCGATCTCGATGAGCTCCACGGCGGAGATGCTGAGGGGCAGCCCGCTGCCGGTGGTGAAGCGCCGCTCGCGCGCGGCCTCGAACTTATGCGCCACGCGCGGCACGCCATCCCGCACGACGGCGAGCTTGGCGGTGGTGCCGCCCATGTCGAAAGCCAGCAGGTTCGTGGCGCCGCTGCGCGCGCCGAACACGGCGGCCGCCAGGGCCCCCGCGGCAGGGCCGGATTCCAGCAGGCGCACCGGGATACGCTTCGCCTCGTCGATATGCGTGAGCCCGCCATTGGACAACATCAGGAAGAGCGGCGCGCCGATGCCCAGCGCCGCGATCTCGGCCGCCATCCGGTCCAGGTAGCCGGAGGCCAGCGGCTTCACATAGGCGTTGGCGACGGTGGTCGAGAGCCGCTCGTATTCGCGGATCTGCGGCGAGACGTCGCTGGACAGCGAGAGGTGCAGGCTCTGGTGCCGGCGCGCGATCAGCGCCGCCGCCTGCCGTTCGTGCTCCGGATTGGCATAGGAATGCAGGAAGCCGATGGCGAGCGAGGTGACGCCGGCCTCGACCAGCTTGTCCGCGGCCGCCAGCACCGAGGCCTCGTCGAGTTCGATCTCGACGCTTCCATCCGCCCGCAGGCGCTCCTTCGCCTCCAGCCGCCAGGCGCGGCGCACCAGCGGCGCGGGCAGCGGCAGGAAGAGGTCGTAGATCTCGTATTTCCGCTCGTGGCCGATCTCGAGGATGTCCCGGAAACCCTCGGTGGTGAGCAGGCCCGTCGGCGCGCCGCGGCGCTCGATCAGCGCGTTGGTCAGCAGCGTGGTCGCATGCACGACCCGGCCGATCCGCGCGGGCGCGACCTTCTCGCGGTCGAGCAGCGCACGGATGCCGGCAATGGCGCCGCGCGCGGGCTCGTCGGGCGTCGTCAGTTCCTTATAGGCACTGAAGCGGCCCGTTGCGGGCTCGTGCAGCACGAGGTCGGTGAAGGTGCCGCCGATGTCGATGGCCAGCGAATGCGAGGATGCGTCGTGCGACCGATTCACGCTTCGCTCCTCGCTGCGCTGCGGGGCTTCGCGATCGGACACATCATGCGTAACCATCCAGTTTGTCGGATTCGATCAGGGCGGGGTCGCGTCTATCAGGATCGCCGTGCCCACCGCCGCCGGGCGTGCGCATCTCCACCGTGCCGCCCGGCATCACGATGTGCTGGCGCTTGGGGTCCACGACGACGCCGTCGATGATCACGGCGCCGGGGGCGCCCGGCCCACCACCCGCCAGGCCCGGCGCGGCCGAGTTCTTCTGCGTGCGCTCGGCCAGG